>JAZDMR010000032.1:0-15635 GCA_043800725.1 bacterium
GGGAAGATTCGCCGCGAGCCATATACGCTTCAATGGCTCTGTAATAGACGATTTATTATATATCGAAGGCGCACCACGCTTCTTTGGCTTCGGCTTGGTGAAGCGCTTAAAGTTCGTTAACACCCGTATGGCGTGTTTACGATGATAGCCGCAAGTAGAACAGAATTCATTTAAGATCGAAGTCTTTTCTTTGCGGGGAGCTTTTTTATAACGTAAGTAAATAGACTCAACACATTCCATTTTTGCTCCGGGACTCATGGTATAACCCTCCTTAGAGGGCTATATTATTCGGTAACATTGATTATGAGTCAACGAAGCATTTTGGATTTGGTTTGGGTAACATTTAATGTGAGTCAATTCGTCTGTCATGATTTTCTTGACTAATTTAGATTGCGTGCTATACTTATGACCACAGATAGAATTCGTCCCGATGTTAGAAGGGGTAAATCCCGGACGTTAAAAAAGAAAAACCTTCGAGTGGATAGGTTTGCCACCGAGGGTTTTTGTATTTTATAGGACATATACAGCTTGAAGCTTTAAGTTGATAACATATATTTATAAGCTTTTATACCTTTTGCGTGGCGCCAACGATAACAACAGTCAAAGAGACTATCGCGTGGACTTTTGGCGTTAACAAAAAGAACCATGCTCCAGAAGTTGAAACATAATAAGCGAAGAAGGGATTGGCGAAGTACGCAAAACTACGCACTGCTTAAAAAATCTGTTCCTATTTCCATTCATTGTTTCTATTGACAAAAGTTCCTTGTGTATTAAAATAGGAAGCAATAGGAAGTGATAGAACCGAGCTAATCTTATCTCGTGGTAATCTTATGGATGACATTTCAAAATACTTTACCGTAAAAGAAGTTGCTGCACGACTTGATGTGACTGAAGATTGGATACGCGATCTTATTCAGTCCAAACAACTCAAAGCCGTGAAGGTTGGTAAGTGGCGTGTTAATCCAGTCGAATTAAGAAAATTCATTCAACGCAGAACTAACATCAAATAATAGTAGGAATAAATTAGATGACGTTAAAGAATCATGATATATTGTCCAAACTTTATTCTAAATCGTTACCGGCATCACGATCCGGACCACTTTTTTCTTGCTTTTCTTATCCGACAAAGATATCTCCCGAATCGATAGCCGTTTTTATTGCATCACATACCAAGCCTGGTGATACCGTACTGGATGTTTTCGGTGGCAGCTGTACTACGGGACTTGCGGCAATGCTCTGTGCTAATCCTCCTCAAGATGTTATTCAACTCGCGCAGCAACTAAAAGCTCCCGTTCAATGGGGACCGCGTAAGGCTATAATCTATGAGCTATCTACAATGGGAGCATTCATAGGTCAGAATATGATTAATCATCCAGAACCGAATGAATTTCTTGATGAAGCCGAAGCTTTGATAACTCGATGTGAAAAGCGCCTTAGTAACATATATACAGCTAAGGGTCCGAACGGAGAACAAGGCATTATTCGTTATGCCGTATGGACCGAGTTTGTAGAATGCTTGCATTGTGGCACTAGTACGTCTTTTTGGAATGCAGCCGTACGATTCAATCCTCTTAAACTCACAAAGTTATCAAAATGCCCTAAATGTGGAAAATTTTCACCTATTGATAAAATGCCTCGATCAGAAGAGAAATTTTATGATCCGTTTCTTGGAACCCAGGCAGTGCGTCGTCGTAGAGAAATTGCAATGATCTATGGGCGAAGTGGTCAGACTAATTGGAAGCGATGTGCGACCCCTGAAGATATTACAATTGCTAATAGTGCTCTACAGAGTCACGTGCCTGCATGCGCACCAATTACTCCTATTCCGTGGGGTGATCTCTACCGAAATGGATATCATACAGGCATGACGCATGCGCACCATTTTTATACACCACGTAATTGGCTTGTAATGGCTACTATCTGGAGTGAAATAGAAAATTCTCCAAAACCGATGCGAGATGCTCTAAAGCTGTTAGCTTTGAGCTACAACGCTACGCATGCCACACTAATGACACGCGTTGTAATTAAAAATGGCCAAAGTGATTTTGTTTTAACAGGTGCGCAATCAGGAGTTCTCTATGTTAGTGGGTTGCCTGTTGAAAAAAATATATTTAATGGTTTGCGTAGAAAAGCAGTAACCATTAGTCGAGCGTTTATGGCTATTAATGGGCCTAGTTATGTTAGGGTAATTAATGGAAGTAGCCGTTATCTAGACTTGCCAGATAAATCTGTAAATTATGTGTTTACGGATCCACCATTTGGCGGATTCATTCCGTATGCGGAAATTAATTATCTCAATGAAATTTGGCTTGGGAAAGTAACAAATAGGAAAGAAGAAATTATTATAAGTACGGCTCAGGGTAAGTCGGTAGATAATTATAGCTCACTCATGTCAGACGTATTTCAGGAAATAACGCGTGTTCTTAAAGATGACGGAACAGCTACAGTGGTTTTTCATTCAGCACAGGCCGATGTATGGCGCTCTTTGCAGGCTGCGTGCTCTGCTGCAAATTTACGCATAGAGCTCTCGGGCGTGCTCGATAAATTACAGAGTAGTTTTAAGCAAGCAAATTCTGAGATATCGGTTAAAGGGGATCCATTATTTCTGCTATCCAAAATGAACACAGAAAAGGATTGTATTTACAAATATGCAGACATTGAAGTAATTCTATCTCAATTGTTGAAAAAAGCTGTCAAAGCCGAAGATTGTAAGGAGCGGACTCCCGAACGGCTTTATTCTCGTTTCGTATCTTATTGTATGAAAAATGATATTTCAATCACCATGGATGCTCCAGAGTTTTATGGTAGAGCAAAAACGTTGCTGAGATATTAATGAGATCTAATGTAATTGACATGCCTACATCATTTAGCATGCAAAAAGCTAAAGATCAAAAAAAGCGCCTTGGACAATATTTTACCGGGTTACGTCTGGCTCGCATGCTAGCTAAAATAGCATTTGCTGAAATCGCCACTAATGTAATTGATCCAATGGCAGGTGATGGAGATATGCTGGAAGCAGTGGCGCAATTAGCCCCAGCCTCAAATCTTTATGGAATTGAATATGATAGCATGTATGCCAAACGTGTTAAGCATAGACTTGCCGAAAACGCTCGGATTATTTCGGGAAATGCTTTTTGTTGGGAAAATATCGCAAGGCTTGGAAGGCACTCTTTCGATCTCGTAATTACCAATCCGCCATACGTACGCTATCAAAGTTTATCGAATAACAAAAAAGATGAATTGCCAGATGCCAATGCCATACGCTTAGGATTATTAGATATAATTGCCAAATTACCCAATCTTGCCGAAGCCGATAGAAAAACATTCTCTGTACTTACTAAATCTTATTCTGGGCTTTCTGATATGGCCGTTCCATCATGGCTACTTTGTGCTATGTTAGTCAGGCCGGGTGGAACTCTAGCAATGGTTGCACCTGAAGCTTGGCTTACACGAGATTACTCCGACTGCATTCGCTACCTTCTTCTTAAGTATTTTCGACTTCGCTGGGTGATTGATAATGAGGGCCGGGATTGGTTTGACGATGCGCAAGTTAAGACAGCTCTTCTAGTTGCTGAACGTTTGAAAAAACCTCGAGACTTATCCAATTTAATTTCCGATGTATTTTATGTGCATGTATCTTTAAAGCGCAAATCAGGGGATAATAATAGTCCCGTAGGATGTCTATTCCCTAAAATAGACGATCCTAATGAAGCATTGCGCAAGATGATGACTAATGTTGAAAAAGGAAACTCAATAGTAATTGATAATGCAACTATTTCCAAAAGACGTCTTTCATCAAAGCTTAACGATCTTCTTGCTAGCTCTGCTACGTCTTCATGGATTAATGAATTAGAGACTTGGGTTAATTCACAACATTCTTGTTCGCATGTTCGATCAGTTAAAGTGTCCCATGCTATAGAAAGTCTTCTTACTAATGAAGAGCTCGGTAGATTATGCTCACTAGATGAGGTAGGTGTAGGTGTAGGGCAAGGGCTTCGGACAGGAGCTAATAACTTCTTTTATTGCGTTCTCTCAGATGATCATGGTATGAGTAGTACAATAAATTCTAAGATATTACCAAATGAAACCGTTAGTGTTCCCAGTGAAATACTTATGCAGGTTTTCAAAAAACAAATCGCAGATCTAAAAGGATTTGCTATCGATGCAGATTGTCTTAAAGATCGTGTGCTAAGCCTGGATTCATTTTCTCCACCCGAAACCCGCACCCCAGAAAGGGGGCGCAAATTGATGCCAGGAGGGCTTAAGCGATTGGTAGTAACCGCTCAGAATATCAATGTGGGCGATGATTTAAATCCGCAATTCATTCCAGAGTTATCAGCAGTACGAACAAATGTTAGGGCGTCAAGCGTAGGAAGAAATAAAAAGTTGCGTTACTGGTATATGCTTCCACCCATGGTTCTACGACATAGGCCGGATTTATTCGTAGCCCGTATTAATAATAATCATCCAAAAACTATACTTAATCCAGAACGACGCGTAGTTATTGATGCCAATTTCTCTACTCTCTGGGTAAAGGATGGGCGGCTCTCTCCAAGCGTTCTAGCTGTTTTAGCTTTAATGAATAGCAGCTGGTGTATAGCTAATATGGAGCAGCTTGCGACTATTATGGGAGGTGGTGCGCTCAAATTGGAAGCCACTCATCTACGCAAACTTCCAATCCCATGTTTATCGACCAATAGCTGGAATCAGCTTGATTTATTGGGTAAAAAATTGATGACGAGTAGGTCTACGAATAGGACACTTGATAAGATAGATCATGTAGTAGCATCGGCTATATTTGGACCACGGAAAGCCAAACAAGCGCTTATTGCCATTAATAAGATAAAGAGTCAATCCCTGGAAGCTAGAAAAAATGATATTTGATAGTAATCAGATACAAGTAGCAATGGAATTCCTGCGAATAGCGACAGTTCTAATCGATCGTGGAGTAAACGAGAGCGTTATACGTCACTCTTTCTCATCGCATATATACGGAATGTTCCCAGATCATCCTCGATGGGCTCAGCGTCATATTGAAGGCGGAGAAACGGGTGTACAATTTGGTCGTGACCAAATAACGCATAGAGGCTTTATTGACAACCTTGTTGATTCTACGGCAATCGAATATGAATCCAACCTGACTTGTCAGGATAGATTTGATTCTGGCTATGAACAAGTCAAGAATTACTGTGCTGCTTTGATTAATGAAGGACGAGACCAAAGTACTGTCATCGGGGTTTTATCCGATACCGTGCGTTGGCGTGCATATAGAGTTGCCTCAATTACGAGACCCGCAAGTGGCCTGTTAGGCGGTGAACATTTAACGCTCGAAGAAATAGAACAAGTTGATGGAAGCGCAGCGACTGATACTGCTGCTAAAAACGTTCTTGAGTTTCTTGTCAGACATCTTGGTCGTTTGGGAGCGCGTCCACTATCAGGGGTATCGATTGCGCATGATTTTGGTTTTGAAAGCACCTTTTGTGTTGCGCGTATCACTGCAATACGAGACTTAACTCAGCAAGCATTTGAGCAAAATCCAATATATGGTAATATTATCGAAGACTTATGGAGACGTTTTGTAAGCTTTGTTGGAGCTCCAGAATCGGCGGGTATGTTTGAACGTTCTGGTTATGCGGACGAGCTATATCTGCTTACTCTTGCGAAACTCGTTTGTGCTAATGCACTTGAAAAAAGAGTACTCATCGGTGATCCTGCCCAAATTAAGTCAATACTGAAAGGAGACTATTTTAGAGCGAAGGGCTTAAATAATATAGTTGAATATGATTATTTTGGTTGGCTCCACCAAACTCCCTATATTGATCATATTGTATCCGTTGCGCTTGAGATGCAAGACGATCTATGCGCATATGATTTTTATAATGCTCCCTCCGAAGACTTGTTTGGGGAATTATTTGCTCAGCTTGCAAAACGTAGCCAGCGTCTTCTTTTGGGACAAGTCTGTACACCACGATGGCTCGCTCGTGCAATAGTTAATAAAGTTGTTGATTCTTTGCCGGCCAATGAAATGCCTCGACTAGTTGATATGTGTTGCGGTTCAGGTTCAATAGTTGTAGAAGCAGTATTGAAATCAAAAATTCGTATAGCTGCTACTATTCCAGAAACCGCACGAGAAGAGCGAGTTCAGGAGCTTGTGCTTGCAATTACTGGATTTGATATTGATCCACTTGCAGTAATACTTGCCAAGATCGGCTGGGTTCTTGCTGCTAGGGATTGGTTAGAGCCTCTCGGATCGTTTTCTATTTCAATCCCCATATATCATGCAGATTCTTTATTTGCAATTACACCTATATCAACTGTTGTGTCGGATGGTAGTGGAAGTGAAAGTTATCAACTACAGATAGCAGATGCTGCTCTTACATTGCCCGGATTTCTTATATCTCCGGAGTTTCAGGGAGCATTTGATGCAATCATTGATACTGGTTACGGATTAGCAACTGCTAACCATAGCGATATAAGCTCTCTAAGTGATGCGGTTATCGATGATGCTATAGACCATGCTATGGCTGCTGCAACATTAACTGCTACAACGGCCCAGACACAATCAGCCAGAGCATTTTTGGATATATTTATTAGGACAGTGGCACGTCTTAATCGTGAAGGAAGAAATGGTATCTGGGCTTTTATTTTACGAAATAGCTATAGGCCGGGTATTGTTGCTGGACAATTTAATGGTTTAGTATCAAATCCTCCGTGGTTAGCATTAAGCCGTATTGCAGATAATCCTTATCGAATTGTTCTTAGGGATAGGGCAGAGCAATTTGGCATTAAGCCTCCCGGTCCTTCGTTCTTACATATTGAAATGGCTACGATTTTTTTGTTGCATGCGGTAGATAGATATTTGCAAACCAATGCGAAAATTGGTTGTATCGTACCAGACTCAGTTCTTACAGGGTACAATCATAATCCATTCCGCACTGCTACTTACGCTCATGTAGCTAATGCTGTTGATTTTCGGGTAGATGAAATATGGCGAATCTCAAATCTAGTTTTCGAGAATCGAGGTGCAGTATTAATCGGATCAAAGGAGTCCCCTTCAGCAAATCCTCCCTCAACCTATCCAGGGTTCTTAGCAGACGAGTCAGGCATGACACCATTGACCATATATCATAATGTCCAGGGGGTTCGCACAGCTTGGAGCGAGCGGGCAACGCCCACAGGAGCTGCCGGATTTTTTGAACCAGCAAATTTTCGGCAGGGAGCTGATATTATGCCGCGAACATTGTTTTTTCACGAACTCTCTACAGCACCTCAAGCTCGACGGCGAGCACAATGGAGCGTAAACCCTATTGATCGTGAATCAAGCAACATAGCCTTTGCAGTTAAAGATGCAAAGAAATCGATAAATTTTCATTTAACATCATGTGTTTTGCCTGACGATTTATTTTTCGATGTGTTTATCTCACATTTGTTAACGCCATTCCATCTTAGCACGCCGATTCGAGCGTTACTTCCAATTCGTAAAGGGGACGGAGGTGAATGGCACGCTCTGCATGACTCAGAAATAACAGCCATTGGTCCATCCGTTGCAAATGCATTTAGAGAAATGTGTGAGACAATTAGTCCAACATCTACGGTGGAAGATTTGTGGGCTCTTATCGACACGCGTAATAAACTTTCTCAGCAAAAAATCGTGCCTAGTGGTTATCTTGTAGTTACTGGAACCAGTGGAGAAATTGTATGTTCTGCATTTATTGAAACAAATGTTTCTAATGTGGACCGGCTTATAATAGACCAAACACTAAATTGGGCTCAGGTTAACACACTGGACGAGGCCCTCTATCTAACAGGACTTCTTAATAGTGAAGCGATTAATGATGTTATTCGTGATTTTCAGCCGGAAGGGGCATTCGGAAGGCGCCATATCCATTCATTACCTTTTCGAGCAACGCCACCTTTCGATCCAACCCAGTCTTTACATCAGGATGTCGTAGCGCAGACCAGAGCTTTAATGCGAGAATACGAAAATGTGATAGCATCGGATCATGATGCGCAAGCTGCATTAAACCCAAATGCGTCGTCTTTAGCTATGCGAAGACGTATTATTGGTCGAAAAATAAGAGCACTGCCGACGTACACAAATTATTCTATAGTATGTAAGGACCTATACGGCGTATAACAATAGAAAGAAGGGGCTTGGCGCAGGGCATTTTATCTCGTTAGGATCAGTGAGGACTAAATAGGGCCATCCCAGAAAGTGCCACGTCGGGAGCGCAGAGTGTCAACGCGTAGTATGGCCCTTAACGACACACGGGTAAGAGTTTCAGATAACAATGTAGATATCGAATAAGAAATAGCCAGCCGTCCTACTCAAAAAATTAGAATCCAGAAAGTACCAGCCCTTGATCAATGTTTAAACTTTACGGCAGGCAGATATTCTTGGAAGCGATGGCATAAAAATGGCACAGTGAATAATGTCGCAAGCCATCAAAGCGGCTGCGATGTGAATAGCCATTTTAAGTGATGAAAGAAGGTAATTGCGCCAATGCATTGTCATAAAATCAAAGTGACCAATTTTCGCTTGCTCGAAAAAGTCAATTTATTCTTAGAAGAACGTACTACCGTTATTGTTGGTCGCAATAATAGTGGCAAAACCTCTCTAACCGAATTATTCCGAAGATTATTGTCAGGGGCCTCACCCGCATTTCGTCTAGAGGACTTCTCTTTATCAACGCATGAACAGTTTTGGAAAGCATTTGTTCTCAAAGCCGAAGGTTGCGAGGACGAGAAAATCAGAGCTGCTCTTCCGACAATCGAAGTTAAATTAATTATCAGCTATGATAAAAAAGATTCAGTCCTTGGCCCGCTTAGCGATTTTATAATTGACCTGAATCCGGATTGTACGGAAACTTTAATTGTTATGCGTTATCAACTGAAGGACGGAGAGATTGATTCCTTCTTCCAGGATATGCGAGATCCTAAGGATCAATCAAAGGCGGATTTTTTTCGTACAATCAAAGAACGGCTTTCAGCGCATTATTCAACGCAGCTTTTAGCCGAAGACCCCGCTGACCCGACAAACCAAAAATCTATGGATTGGCCAAACCTTCGAGCATTAATGCAGGGCGGGTTTATTAATGCCCAGCGCGGGTTAGATGATATAACAGATAAAGATAGGGATGTTCTAGGTAAGGTGCTCGAAGCCTTGCTAGAAACCGCAATGTCTGATTCTGCAAGTTCAACAGATCGAGATGTTGCTAAAAGATTAGAGGATTCGGTTAAAGATATACAAAAAGGCATAGATGATGGTTTTAATAAACAATTAGAGGATCTCCTGCCAGCGTTTGAGTTATTTGGATATCCCGGCCTAAGCGACCCCCATTTGCTTACGGAGACGACGTTGGATGTTCAACGTCTTTTAACAAATCATACTAAAGTTCATTATGCCGGAGTAAATGGAATTAATCTCCCGGAGGCATATAATGGGCTTGGCGTGCGCAACCTTATTTTCATTTTACTTAAACTATTGGAATTCTTCAAATCTTTCGTGGCGATGCCAGCCGCATCAGGTGTGCATCTCGTGTTCATTGAGGAGCCAGAAGTGCATTTGCACCCGCAAATGCAAGAGGTTTTTATCAGCAAGCTAAATGATATTGCCGACGTCTTTTCTAAAAAGTTTAATAACGGAATTCCATGGCCGGTTCAATTTGTTGTAACAACGCACTCCTCACATGTTGCAAACAGAGCCTCTTTTGAATCTATGCGCTATTTTCTCGCCACCTCTGATGAACATGCGGCCAATTTTCGCTCTACGCAGATAAAAGATTTACGCAAAGGTCTTGGTGGTACCCCAAGCGAAGATCAAGAATTTTTGCACAAGTATATGACTTTGACCCGGTGTGATTTATTGTTTGCCGACAAAGCCATTTTAATTGAGGGTACCAGCGAACGTTTATTGTTGCCTAAAATGATCGAAAAGGTAGACAAAGATCAATCGGGAGGTCTTAAATTATCAAGTCAATACATTTCAGTTGTAGAGGTTGGAGGCGCTTACGCTCATCGTTTTTTTAATCTTTTGGAGTTTCTTGAGTTACGCACCCTTATTATTACCGATCTAGATTCCACGAAAAAGAATGCCGATAACAAATATGTTAAATGTTTAGTATCCGAAGGTACCCACACTAGCAGCGGTTGTATTAAAGAATGGTTTAAAAATCCAGATATAGCTCCCGCAGAACTCATCAAGAAATCTGAAGAAGAAAAAACTTCCAATATCCGGCGTATAGCTTATCAGATACCGGAGAAAAAAGATACGGCTTGCGGGCGGAGCTTTGAAGACGCATTTATCTTGGCGAATCCGAGTTTATTCGTATTATCAGGAGCTACAGAAAAAGAAAGAGAGGCAGAGGCATGGAATAATGGCGAAAGTAGTACAAAAAAATCTGATTTTGCGTTAGAACATGCGATCTATAAAACTGAATGGGTTGTACCACGTTACATTGCTGAAGGACTTAAGTGGTTGACGGAAGGGGTGCGCTCTCCTTCTGTCGCACCTGCGTCGTCGTCTTCTTCTTGCAATGTCGTAGCAAAGGTCGTAACTGCTTCTCAACAGGAAGAGCCACATGCCTGACATCGTATTAAACCCAGCTGAAGAAGCCGCCGAAAAAGCTCTTAAGCAAATGTTTGCTTGTATTGATATGGGCAAAAGTTTTCGGCTTGAAGCAGGTGCGGGAGCAGGCAAAACATACTCTCTTATAAAAGCTATTATTTATTTGATTGAAAAAAGAGGATCCGACCTGTTACGAAAACACCAGCGCGTAGCGTGTATTAGCTATACTAATGTTGCAAGTGATGAAATCGCATCTAGAATTGATCGTCATCCATCCATCCATTCCTCAACCATTCATTCATTTTGCTGGGCAATAATTAAAGATTTTCAAAGTCATTTAAGAAAAGAGATACCAAATATTGAAAGTTGGTCTGAAAGGCTAAAGGAATTCGGAAAGGAAATCGGGAAACAAAAAATCGACTATAGTGAGTTTGGCTATCGATCAATAGACGAATCCCACGTGTCGTTGGGGCATAAGGACGTTTTAGTTTTGTTTGTAAAACTTATGGAGCATAGCAAATTTCGCGCATTGCTTGTTACGCGGTTTCCAATTATTTTTATTGATGAATACCAAGATACAGATCAATTAATTGTCCCGGCTTTAAAAACGTACTTTCTCGATACTGGCATTGGCCCGTTAATTGGATTTTTTGGCGATCATTGGCAGAAAATTTATGGAACAGGATGTGGTAAAATTGAACATTCGGCTCTCGATGTCATTGGTAAAGAATCTAATTTTCGGTCGGCACCAGTAATAGTTAAAATGCTAAATCGTATGCGACCAAAACTTCCGCAACATCCCAAGGATCAAAATGCCGAAGGCACTGTAGCTGTTTATCACACCAATGACTGGGTCGGAGCACGGCTTACTGGGCAACACTGGGCTGACGATTTACCCGCAAAAGTTGCTAGTGCTTACCTTGCTGCTCTCAAAGTGCGCTTGGAATCAGAGGGATGGGATTTTTTACCGGAAAATACTAAAATTCTTATGTTAACCCACAAGGTATTAGCTACAGAACAAGGGTATAAAAATCTTGCCGACGTATTTCCGTACAATGAATCATTTATCAAAAAAGAAGATTCTAACATCGCTTTTTTTGTTGACACTCTAGAGCCTGTTTGCATTGCGTACTCAAATAAGCGCTTCGGTGAAATGTTCGCGGCTCTAGGCGGCCATACCCCTGCTATTCATTCATATTCTGATAAGGAGAGCTGGGTAAAAGATATGGACAAGCTATTAGAACTTCGTTCTACAGATACTATTGGTGCGGTACTCGATTACTTAAAACATACAAACCGGCCTCGTTTAACGGAGTCCGTTCAACGCAGGGGGCAAGAACTTGAACAGCTGTGGCAAGCCCCAAATGATGATGAGCCCTCTTCTATTACAAGGTTGCGCGAACTAAGAAAAGTCCCATATAGAGAAGTAATCGCTCTGTCCAATTTTATTAACGGATATACACCTTTTGAAACTAAACACGGTGTCAAAGGTGCTGAGTTTGAAAACGTGCTCGTGGTTGTTGGAAGAGGGTGGAATCAATATAACTTTAATCAATTACTCGAATGGGCTGGGGATTTACGAAGTATCCCCGCGAATAAAATGGATACTTTTGAAAGAAACCGAAATCTGTTTTATGTTACTTGTTCTCGTCCCAAAAAACGCCTCGCCCTGCTATTTACCCAAAAGCTAACCAACAAAGCTCTAGCAACTCTTACTAGTTGGTTTGGAAACGAAGCCATTCATTCTTTGCTGGTTTGAAAAACGCAATATAAGGGGCGATTCTATTCTTTTGCAAAAACGAAGTCCTATTGATAAAAATCGTGGAGGGGTGCGGTGTTGGTTATCCGCAAGATGTTTGAAAAACATCTGGTCGGTTCTTCCGATCCGGGGGTTCGATTCCCCCTCCCTAAAATAAATGCAAGAAATTAAGGATGCGTCAAAAAGGGGTGCTTTAACATGAACGCAGTCGAACACATCGTAGAGTGTTATTTTCGCTACTGTAAGAGTTGTTTTACAATGACAGATGTCAAGATTCAGTCTGGAAATAACCGACAGGTAGACCTGCTCGCGTACAATTTAAATACTAAAGAGCAATACCATGTTGAGATTTCGGTTACTCATTGTGAGAACTGGTGTCCATCCACGGATGATTTGTGTGAGATTTTTGATAAGAAGTTCCTTGGCCTGCCTCCGAATCGGGAAGGAAAAAACACAGATCGCGCTAAAGGAAAGACGTACTTTGATAAAATTAATAAAACCTATCAAAGCGTGGGTTTTAATCTATCAAAGATTCACAGAGAGTTTGTTACGTGGGTTATTACAGATAAGGCTGATTTGGATAGATTCCTGATAAGCTATCATAAAAAACACGGGATTCAGGTTCATGTTTTGAGTTTTCGTGATCAGGTTCTACCAGCATTGCTGGAGAAAATTTCTACCAGTAACTACGAAGATGAAGTCCTTAGAACATTATCGCTTTTACGGCAATATGAATTACAGACCAAGTCAAAGTAAAAATTAAGAACGGCAATTAATATGCCTTCATTGCCATTAGTAATGCGGCAACAAGGAAATTAGGGATAGTCTAATTTCTACAGGGGTGCATCCCAAAAAGGACACGGCGTGAATAAGCGAGCCATCATAGCGGCAGTTTTTCTTCTTACTGTAACCCTGGCTGGTGCCGCTTACGAGTCAGCTCCCGCCCGCGTTACCGATATTTCCGATCGTGCGTATGAGAGTGCGGTTATCAAGCTCATCGATAGTGCGAAGAAGTCGATCGTTGTATCGATGTACTCTATAAGTCTCGGCACCCAGGGCAATAACCCCATGCGGCTCCTTCTCAATGATCTGGTCGAGGCACGCGGCCGTGGTGTTGCGGTTACGCTTTACCTCAATACCAAATTCAAGGGATCCGATGACCCGCGCGGTCGTATGAGCGAGAACGAAGTTCTTAAAAAACTGGATACAGCCGGGTGCGTAGTGCATCTCCTCGCGCCGCACCGCAGGCTACATGATAAGCTCATCGTTGTCGACTCACGCTATGTTGTGGATGGTAGCACTAACTGGTCGATATCGGCGCTTCGCGACAACTATGAATCGGCTACTCTTATAGATTCTCCCGGACTTGCCGAGGTGAAACTCGCGCGGCTTAAGACACTTGAGCTTGGGGAGCCGAAGAAAGCGGCGGAGGACCACAAACCCATCTGTGCCGAGGATTTGCCATCGAAAGTGGATATACCGGCCTTGCTCGTAACCGATAAGCGGTATTTACCGCTTATGGTGAGCCGAAGCGACGAACGGGTGATGGACCTGTATTTACTCCTTTTGGCATTAAAAGAAAAGACGGGTGATACAGAGGCGTTTATAGACCTTGAGTCGATGGCTTTGAGTCTGGGGTTGCCGCCCGACTGGGATGATACGAGCCTAAGGCGGCAGGCAATAAAGAGCCTGAAGAGACTTGAAAATAGCCACGGCCTCGTAAAGGCGACGTTTTTTCACAGTAAGAATGCACGTGTGCGTCTTACGAAGATCACAGGTGAGCAGTTTTCGGTGGATGGGGCGAACCTCGCGGGAAAGATGGGCGCACCGGCCAGGTTTTACCTGATAGCAAAAGCATATCTGGCGTCGATTGGTGAGAACATAGATACGATCCCGGACAAGGATCTCGCCAAGCGGTTTGGGTTGTATGATGGGACGATTACGGTGGCAAGGAAGGAATTGGCTAATAGTGGGTCGGAAAACATGGTCAAGCCCAAAAGGGACGCAGCTTAATATAAACCTGACCCCATAACTACTAATCAAAAAGTTACGGCTTAATTTAAATATGAAATGTATTTATTGCTTAGAGGAAAAAGGACGTGATGAATATTTAAAAGACGAGCATGTAATGCCGCAATCTTTTGGCGTATTTAAAAGTAATTTTGTGCTAAAAGCAGTAGTTTGCGATCAATGCAATCAATATTTTGGGGACAATCTTGAAATCGACCTGGCCAGAGATACATTTGAGGGTATTGCAAGATACGAGCACGGGGTTAAAAAAGCAAAAGAATTTAAATCGCTCGGCAAGAAAAGCAAGTTGCTCATTAAGGTTGGAGAGGGGTTTTTTAAAGGAGCATATGTCTATAGAGATTATTCACCTGATATAGGGAAAATAATAGTAAAACCGGTACCCCAGGTTGGGTTTTTGAAAAAAGAGGTCTCGGAATATGACTTCTTTCGGTTAGACGAGATACCCTTAAAAGCTAACATAGTGGATGATAAATATGATCTTGATAACGTTCAAGGTATTATTATTTTGGGTTGTAGAAACCTAATGGCGGTGGAAGAATTACAAAAGAAAGGGTACGTCTTTAAGATCAAAGGCGAAAGTGACTGCCCCAGCACATCTGCTGATGACTGGCTTTGTGAAGTTAATGGGAAAATAGATCAAAAAATATTCAGAGCAATGGCTAAAATTGCATTTAATTATCTTGCATTTTGGGAGGGCCCAGAGTTTGTACAGTATCACGGATTCGATATAATCCGGCGCTTTGTTCGATATGGTGATAAAGTAGAATATCCTTTATATCATATTGATAATCAATCGATTCTTGAGGATGAGCGGGAATCATCGCAACGACGTTTAGGGCATATAATCACCGTTAATTGGGCTGATGACAGAGTCTCTATCATATCCAAGGTGTCACTTTTTAATTGGGCAATATATTATATCTCTTTAGCTAGAAATTTTTCAGGTGAACGTAGAGCCATTACCCGTGGGCACTTATTTAATATTTATAGTAAAGATATTTTAGAGCTGGGAGTTAACAAAAAAGCATAATCATAATACGTATGATTGGGAACGGTCCAGAAAGTGCCAGCCCGTCGAGATCGAACAGGGGTAGCAAAAAAATAATAAATAAAAATAAATAAAATAGGGAGTGGAATAGACATCATACCCCCCTATAGCCTGATCGACAAGCTTTTTGTGGAGCAAGGCATCTAAATCAACCGGTGGTAGCATAAGAGCCTCTTTTGTAATATCCGGACGCTTCTCTACGGCCAATTGCCAAGGGCTCTTATTCTCTT
>JAZDMR010000033.1:0-2592 GCA_043800725.1 bacterium
AATCCGCTACACTGAATCAAAATATGGAAAAGATCATGTCGCTCAGATAATCACTTTTGGGACAATGGCTGCCCGAGCCGCGATCCGAGATGTGGGCAGAGTTTTGGACCATCCTTACCTTTACTGTGACCGGGTGGCCAAACTGATACCCATGGGCATGACAATCGATGAGTCAATCGAAAGCGTGCCTGAACTGAAAGAAATTTATGCCAATGATCCCGAGGCTATCAGGCTGCTGGATAATGCCAAGCGCCTCGAAGGCGTGGCCCGGCATGTTTCCACGCATGCTTGCGGCGTAGTTATAACCAAAATGCCTCTGGAGGAATACGTGCCTGTTCAGTTTGCTTCGGCCAGCGACCAAACAGTAATCACCCAGTACTCATTGCATCCCATTGAAGATTTGGGCCTTTTGAAAATGGACTTTCTGGGACTATCCAACCTAACAATCATTGAAACAGCCATAAACATCATTGAAAAGACCAGGGGGATAATTGTTGATCTTAGTTCATTCCCTCTTGATGACCAAAAATCTTTTCAGCTTCTTCAGCAAGGCAAAACAATCGGCGTGTTCCAGCTTGAGTCTTCGGGCATGAGGCGCTATCTGGTCAGCCTAAAGCCTAACGAGATTGAGGACATTATCGCCATGGTATCGCTTTATCGCCCTGGCCCGATGGAGCTGATCCCCGATTATATTGCCGGCAAGCACGGCCGCAAAAAAACCCATTATCTTCATCCAAAACTGAAACCCATACTGGAAAAAACTTACGGGGTGGCTGTTTATCAGGAACAAATTATCCAAATGGCCCGGGATATTGCCGGCTTTACTCCCGGCGAAGCTGACATTCTGCGAAAAGCGGTTGGTAAAAAAATCAAGAAACTGCTGGATGAACAGCGCCAAAAATTCATTGACGGCAGCATTAAAAACGGCATTGAGGAAAACACTGCCAAGAAAATTTTCGACTTTATCGAGCCGTTTGCCAGATACGGATTTAACCGAGCTCACGCCGCTTGTTATGCCATGATCGCCTATCAGACAGCCTACCTTAAGGCGAATTACACTCCGGAATTCATGGCCGCTCTAATGACCTCGGACCACAAAGCAAATGATCGAATCGCTCTGGAGATTGAGGAGTGCCGGCAATTTGGGATTGAAGTGCTTCCTCCTGACATTAACGAAAGCTTTTCCACTTTTACGGTTGTCAAAGAAGACGAGCCTCAAACTGCACCAAAACGCATTCGCTTCGGCTTAAGCGCTATTAAAAATGTTGGCGAGGGGGTTATCGAAGCGATAATCAGCGAGAGAAAATCCAATGGTCCATACGGCAGTCTTGAGGATTTTCTTGGACGAGTTCAAAACAAGGACTTGAATAAAAAGTCACTTGAGTCTCTGATCAAGGCCGGAGCTATCGATAGCCTGGGTACGCGAGGCGAATTGCTTTTTAATCTCGAGTCGCTCTTGGCTTATTCGAAATTTTCAGAGCAGGAAGTCATCCGCCGCCAAACCAATCTATTCGGCTTGCTCCCGATGAGCCAAGCTCCCAAGCTGAATCTAAAAGAAGCCGAGCCTATTTCAAAATCACAAAGGCTAACCTGGGAAAGAGAGCTGCTCGGGCTTTATTTATCCGAGCATCCGTTATCGGAATATAAAGACCAGTTAGCAAAAATTGCCAAGCCAATCAGCGATTTGGACGGCCACCCCCGCAGCCAGCCCGTAACCATTGCCGGAATCGTCACTCAGATTCAGAAAATTTTAACCCGTCATGGCGATGCTATGTTGTTTGTAAAACTGGAAGACTTAACAGGCTCTATTGAGGTTCTGGTCTTTCCCAAGCTTTATAAAAAAACCAGTGACTTGTGGCAAGAAGAACGACGCGTAATTATTAAGGGAAAAGTCAGCGATAAAGACGGCCTGCTCAAATTATTAAGCGATGATGCGAGGATACTTAATCCTGAAGAATTGCTTCAAAATAATAACACTAGTGAGATAAAAAGAGGCAATATTAATAATGACGATTCAGATGATGCCTTATACTGTATAATAACCTTGCCTGGCACAGCGACGCCCGAGGGCATGGAACAAATCAAATCAGTCCTATCCAGCTTCCCCGGGAAAACCCGAGTGAAAATTACCCTAGAGGGCGACCAGCCTCGTACCACGGTAACGAACTATTATGTAGACGACTGCCCTGCATTACATGGCCATATCAAAGATTTAGTTAACCAAATGTAGTTAAATGGCAAAAGACAAGCCCAAACATCAACTTTCCAAAAGTTATGCTAGAGCAACGCTTATTTTTGTAATTCTGGTAGTGATAGTGGCCGCGGCCGTTCTCTACATTGCTTTATCGCGAACTACCATTACAATCACTCCCCGCTCGCAAGAATTATCAGTCCAGGTTTCTTTGACTGTCCGAGAAGTAGATGATCAGGAATCGGATGAACCATTGCCCGCATCAACTATCACCGGAAAAATATTAAGCTCGACTGAAACGCGCCAAGACACTTTTACCGGCTTAGGCACCGGTACGATGGTGCCGGACGTGGCCATCGGTAAAGTAACTATTCATAATGAATGGTCGCAAGTACAACCCC
>JAZDMR010000025.1:0-7689 GCA_043800725.1 bacterium
AGACTGGCGGCTCGCTGTTAAGGCGGATTTAGCCGTCTCCAAAGTATCCGCTAAAGATTTCCGTACTTCTGAAACTGCGTTGCCATTGGCGCAATCGAAGTTAGCCGCGTCTAAGGCCACAGAAATTGAGCTTTGGTAGCGTGAAATAGCCGATTGGACCGTGGTATTCCTTTGATCAATCAGATTTTGAAGGCTGTTTTGGTAATTATTAATGGCTTGATCCACGGCTGCGCGCCTAACAGCTACCGCTTGATCAATTTTTTCAATAAATATTTCTATCGCTGCCGATTGCTCGTCATTATGTACCAAATTACGCAATTGAAAATACCGATCAAGCCTGTTTTCATCCCAAATTTCTCTTTGAGTTTGCATCTGGGCATGATTTCGCGATTTATTCTCAGCTAACTGAGCAGCACGCTGAGATTGGGCTCGGGTAACTTTTGAAGTTCTGGCAGAAAAACGGCTGGTTCTTTGACTAATTAAAGTGTTAATATTTGCGCATAGACCCGTAATTCTATTTGCATCATCAGGGGTGCTATTATAATTATCGGCATTCAACCCCTGTGCCAGAGTAATATTAAAAGGAGTCAGGGCTAAGCTTGAGAATATTAAAATAAAAATAAACTTTCGCAGCATAGTCTAAAAATCATTATCAGAATAAGATAAGCCAACTTCCAAAAGCGCTTGACTGTCATTATTAATCAGCTGAGAGTCATCATCTTGTTCAATAATTCCCAATTCTTCAGTGGTTTCGCTAATAATATCCGATAACAAATTTTCTACTTCCAAATCTGCGACATTTTCACCGCTATTATCCGCTGAGTTGTTTGAGTTATTGGTATTTGCTTCAGGGTTATTCATAACTTCGTTGGTATTTAATAAAACAGCGGTTTTTTCAGATTGTTCAGATGAGCCGGTTGCCAAAACAATAATCAAGCTAATCAAAGCTATTACTCCTATTGCTGTGATTATCAGATAGCCTTTTTTTGTCATAATTATCTGCTTATTTAATAAGGCAGGACTGAATCGAAAGTCTCTTGATTAAGTATATCAACAGCCTCGGAATAAATGCTAGTCGTGACCGCCGGCACCAGTATATTAATCGGATATGATTCCGTAGTTTCTTGTTCTAATAAGCTACCGGAAAATCGATAAGCAGGCTCAAAATACGACAGGGAATCCAGGGTGGCTGCGGCGACGGATAAATAAACCTGATCAACTTCCTCAAGCGCGAATTCCCTGGTCTTTGCGGTTTTCGTCTGGCCTGAGGTGATTTGTGAATTTGATCGTCTGCCCGGATCCCATAAATTATTCTCAATTTCAGACCAGGCTTGAACTTGGGATTTATCGCTTTGGCCCAGCTCATTCAAAGCAAGGGATTGTATTGGGCCGGATACCGAGATCACTTTATTATCTCCGGCAAGATCAATAGTCAGATAAGGTATGGGGTCCCCTGCTTCGTCCACCACTGGCAGTCCATTAACTGTTTTTTGGTAATATAGCGAGATAAATTTCCGACCGCTATCCTGGTCAGAAACAATTGATCCGCTGTCTGAAATCAATCCTCTGCCTTGAATATACGGACCTTGCGCATCATCCGGCAATAAACCGCGCGATTGAAAAAAATCGCTGGCTAATTCTTTGGCTTGATCATCGCTGGGCAACGAGCTATGCTCGGCAATCCATTGAGAAGAAGAAATTAAACCATACCAATAGATCGGCTGATTTGAATAAGTAGTTAATTGATAGGCTTCCGGATCATTTAATACCGCATCATCAATAACCTGATCGCCTTCGGCAAACCCCAAAATATCCTGCTCAGGCAGCTCAACGCCGGCCTCGTAAAGCACCAGCCCATCATCATAATTGGTTGTCCTGACATCCCCTGTTAAACCAAGAGACTCTTTAATGCCTGAAAACAATTCTTGAGTAACTTCCGGTTTAGAAAACGAATAACTGGCAAAACTGGGGATTTCCTGGCTCATTTCAGATCCGGTCCAGTAATACTGATACTCCCAAACATTTATCACATCGCTTGCATCAATATTCACAGCCTCCTGATCATCCGCGTTTGTATTTGCCTTTACCGAGTCTTGTTTGTCAGTGGCACGATAGTATAAAAATGCGCCAACAATGGCTATTATAATTATTATTCCGGTAATAAAATATGGAAACCACTTTTGGAAAACATGAGGCTTGGGCAGGGATAAACCCCTCGGCTCCTTGGGGAAAGCCAAGATGCGCTTGATTTTCGGCAAAGCTACTGCTGTATTGCCGGGCAATTTAACTGGCAATGAAATTCGTTTTTTTACCGATTTCTTTTTTGCATTTTTGAATGTCGCTCTTTTTATCATTTTTCCCCTTTTTTATTAGACTGACTAATCAGATCTTAGCGCATCAATTGGATTAAGGCGAGACGCGCGAATTGCTGGCGCAACACCAAAGATAACCCCGATTAATACTGAAAACCCAATGCCGATTCCGGTAATCTGATAATCAATAATCGCACTGATGCCCAGCTGGGACTGGATAATCAGGCTGGCAGTAGTCGCTAAAATTATCCCGATAATAGCTCCGACAATACTTAATATTACCGACTCAATAATAAACTGAGACAGAATATTGCCCCGAGAAGCGCCAATCGCCTTGCGCAGTCCAATCTCTTTGGTTCTTTCAGTAACCGATACTAGCATGATATTCATTATCCCAATACCGCCAACAATTAATGATATTGCGGCTATGCCAGCCACTGCGCTAGTTAAAATCCCAAAAAACTGATCAAATAAATCCAATAGGTCTTCTACTGTCACAACTGAAAAATCTTTTATGCCTTTATGCGTTTTTAGCAAACTTTCTTCGATAACCGGTATCCCCTGTACGGCATCCTCAGTTGATTCAAAGGCGGTCATGATTCTAAATATATTCAGCGTCTCGGTAATATCCTCTACCGTGGTAATCGGAAGATAATATGACTCATGTAAATTCGGCATATTTCCGCCCAGTAAATTATCGCCTTTATTCTCCCCGCCGCCCAAAAACTCCACATCTGTGGCAATCGTACCAATTACTTCAAATTCTGTTTCCAAAAGCGTTACCTTTTGTCCAATGGGAGATCCCTCAAAATCATTTTCAGCCGCGTCTGTTCCAACAATTATTACGCGTTTTTTCTGGTCCAGATCATCTTGGTTAAGCGGCCTGCCCTCGGGATAGCTTAACTTAACAATTTTATCAAGCTGATCAGAGGTAGCCAGCACCAGCGGCAAATATGGCTCTCCCACTGGCGGATCAATCGCACCCGGCACGATCATTAATGGCGCTGAAGCAACTACGCCGTCGATTCCGGAAATTACTTGGACATCTTCCTGGGAAAGGGAGGACTGGCTTAAAAAAGCTTCCGGACCCATGGAACCATCCCCAATATCACCAGAAATTACCGCAGCAATATTACCCCCAAAAGATTCAACCTGATTTTCAAATTCTTTTTGCACACCATTGCCGATACTCACTAGGGTAATAACAGCAAAAACACCTATCACAATACCCAGCATGGTTAAAAAACTGCGCATCTTGCTATTAGCCAAAGCTGAAAAAGCTAAAGCGACATTTTCTCCAAACATTTTAATCATTGATGATTATCCCGTCTTTAAGATTTATTCTTTTATTGGCGAACTTAGCAACTTCCATATCATGGGTAACCACAATCACGGTTTTACCCTGTTTGTTTAGCTGTTTAAAAATCATCATTATTTCAACGCCGCTTCGACTATCCAAATTACCGGTTGGCTCATCGGCCAGAATAATCTTAGGCTCGTTCACCAAAGCTCGGGCAATAGCCACTCTTTGCATTTCCCCGCCGGATAACTGCTTGGGCCGGTGATTTATTCTGTCCTCCAAACCGACTTTCTTTAATACGCTTATTGCTCGCTGTTCTCTGGGTTTAAGGCCGCTGTAAATCAAAGGCAGCTCGACGTTTTTTAGAGCTGTTTGCCTGGGCAGTAAATCAAAGTTTTGGAAAATAAACCCTACGCTGCGTAAGCGAATCTGGGCAAGCTGGCTTGACGATAATGAGCTGACTTCTTGTCCGTCGAAAATGTAACTGCCTGAGCTGGGCACATCCAAACAGCCGATGATATTCAGTAAAGTCGACTTGCCCGAGCCTGATGGACCCATAATGGCTAAAAAATCTCCAGTATCAACCACCAGATTAATGTCTTTTAAAACATGCAGCATTTGGCTGCCTAATTGATATTTTTTATTAACTTGCTTAAAAGCAATTAGAGACATTATTAATCCAGTATTCTTTTTAAAATATCACCAATAAAATAAGCGGCTGAGGAAGCAATGCCTCCAATTATTAACATCTCGACTCCGCCTTTCCAAAATTTAATCACTGACAATCTGCAACGAAAAGCCCCCACAAAAAATAAAGTGATAGCGGTCATTGTAACTGAAATGTAAAATGCTGCCCAGCCCTCTAGTCCGATCAAATAGGGAATCAAGGGTATAAATGCGGCAATCGCAAATGATAAAAAGGTTATTAAGCCATGCTGTTTGGGCTGAGTATCTTTGTCTTCAACAATGCCCAGCTCTTCAGTCATCATTATATCAATCCAGGCTTCTCGATTATTAGTGATAATATCCACGGCTCGCTCTAAATCATTCCCTTGGAAACCCCAGCGCTGAAAAACTGCTTTTATCTCATGCTTTTCAATCTCAGGAAAATTTTTAATTTCCCATTTTTCTTTTTGGCGCTGGCTTATTTGGTAACTTAGCTCTGATTTTTTGCCTAAGTAATTGCCTAAACCCATGGATAATCCATCAGCCAGCAAATTAGCAAAACCAACAATAATTATAACCGTAGACGAAAGCTGCGCCCCAACCGCGCCAGCAACCACGGCGAAAGTCGTAACCAAACCATCATTGGCGCCAAAAATGATATCTCCCAAAAATCGCCCTGATACTTTTTGATGATAAATATCTTCTACTTGCTTATAGGTCAAATGTTCAGGCATACCCAATAATTGCTTTTTCTTTTCAAGATTGGGCTTTAGGCTCTCCGGTAAATTTTGATTTAAGTTTGACATATTTTTACTAGACCAAGTTTATCATGGACTCATAGCCCAGGCAATTATATTTTTCTGCTTTCCAGTTTTCTTAATTCAGGATCAGAAAAACCCACATAATGGCCTATTTCATGCCAGAGGGTTTTTTTGATCTGCTTTATTAAAGCCTCCTCAGAATCAACCATTGAAGTAATTTCCTGTCTGTATAAAATAATCTGATCAGGAACGACCGGGTCATGTCCCGGCCGATTTATCCTGGGCACTCCATGATAGCGGCCGAGCAAGCGAGAACTGCGATGTTTGCGAGGAGCTAAATGATCCGGTCCATCCATAATAACCACAGAAACGTTTTCTAGATGCTTTTGGTATTTATCTGGCAGCTGATCTAATGCCTGGGCCACCAACTTTTCAAACCGCTCTTGAGTCACTTGAAACATTATAAACAGACCACCCCGACCATCCCTTGATTCACCTCAGGAAAACATCCGGGCGTGGGAATGAAATAGCCGCATGAACCGGTAACGCCAGACAGCTCATCATCAGGCTGAGTCGATCCTGACACAGCCAAGGTCGGCGCAAAGCAGCGGCCCTCGCATTCATCGCTGTCTGTGCAATCACTGTTTCCATCGCTGGTTTGGATAACACAAGTTTTTTCCGCATTTGCCTGAAGCTGCTCCCAGCGCGCGCCAAATTCTTCACAAGTTTCTTGGTCGCTTGGCAGGCAGAATTGTTCATCCCAGATCCAATTGCCATCTTGGCCGCTGCAGTCAGATTCGGTCTTTGGCAGATCCTGAACAGAAATTGTTGTATCCGGAATATATCCGCGCGCTGGTATTTCACCGCCATACAGTGAAAAGTTCGAATTACTACCTTGGGTTATCGAATTTGTTGTGTTAGTAGAATTGTTTGATTCCTGTATCGAGGGCGCCGTACCTCTTCCGATAATCAGCCAAATAACAAAGGCCACGCCCAATATAACAATAATCGGGATTAAGATAGGTGCTTTTTTTCGTTGACGTTTCATCGGCCCGGCCATGCTTTCATATAACCATTAAAAACCTAAATCGTCGAGAATCAAGAAAATGGATGTATTAATGAAACCCCATAGGTAAGCCCATGGTACCCTCTTTCGCTCCTCTTGTATTCCTTAGCTTGCGAAGGATCTCCACTTACCATGGTTGCCGGGGGAGACCCTTCGCAGGCTCAGGGATTCACGAGTCTCGTATTGCTGAGCCTGCGAAGGGTCTCCACCTGCCCTTGGTGTCAGTTTTACATAAACCATTTCGAAAATGAAGCATTTATTTATACAAAAATGTTTAAACATTTCGACATGTTTTCTTATGGTAAAGATAATAAATAATGCAAATACCACCACTTTCATTTTTAAGAAAGAAAAAAAGGGGCCACCTATTGGCAGCCCCGGATAAACAACTATCTTTTCATAATAATATTAATTTTCCCTTGCACCAGATCACCGAGAACCTTTCTCCCTTCCACAGAAGTTCTCAACCGCGTTGTTAATCCAATTCCTGCTACAACTTTATCAACCAGCTCTTTCCAGGCTTTTTCCCTTTCTTGAGTATTTTTCAACTCAATTAAGAGTTTGATTATAAGATGGTCAAGCGAGACTGGATTTTTTATTAAATAATCCAGTACGGACTTGAGCTGATCTAGTGTCAGAGGAGGTGTTTTCTTACCCTCAGGGTCAATCAAGCACAACTGAACATCCTTAAACCAATCAGGTTGGTTAGCCAGCCTGACTTTCCATCCCTTAAGCACTGTGCTTAAGGCTAGGTGTCCTGGAAAAAAAATCCAGAATCCGCTGTTGTCATCTCCTTGGGGCCAGAACCAGCCACCCAGTCGGATATCCAGATAAATATATCTCTGTCTCCGACACACTCCTGAATCACACCATATCAATTTCTGCCCTGCCTCTTTTCTCGAGGCCCATTGGTAAAGAATTGTGTCATTGCAGAAATGGATCCTGAGCTTGTGCCCTCTAACATTAAGCAGCCAAACACTGGCAAAATACTTCCACGGTCTGATACCATTCGGAGCCATTGGATATATTAATATCAAGGCTATTAGAAAACAAACTGCAGCCAGTCCTGCTCGAATTCCCCAGCTCGAAGTATCTATTCCGCCCCACAGAATGAAAATGGCAAGCGTGATATACATGACCGAACAGGCACATATAGTCAATCCGCCATGGCGAAGAGGGAGCAGATTACTAATCGACTCATCATACCTTCTAGAAAACATTACAGCCTCCTTATCGGTCCCGGCAGAACGAAGTAAACGTCGGGACGGATAACAAGCGGGCTGACATTCCCGGCACTTTTTTCAAAAGTACGGAGTAATCCAACCGGCCCGTTAGGGGAGTAGACGTGAAGGTTGTAAAGAACAACCATTACATTATCAGGACTCTCCTGATAACTAGACAAGCTAACACGATTCTATCAAAAAGTCAATGCTTTTAATGAAAAACTGAATTCAGGTCAGAGTGCAACACCTCAGGATAGAATTAGGGGTCAGTAACACATAACTGACCAACTATGCAAATACTAACCCAATACGAACGTGAAAAAATAGCCTACTCACTCAAGATAAAACGTGGTATTCGGAC
>JAZDMR010000001.1:0-7820 GCA_043800725.1 bacterium
AGTGTACGAATGGTACGTTGATGTGAAGACATAGGCGTATAATGTTAATTGCTAAAGCCGTCCTGCCGGACAGCTTTAGCATACGGCGTCGCCTTCAAACGTACACCCCAGCCAATGCTGGGGGTTTATAGATTAATAAAAACACCCTGCCTGAGACAAAAAGCTCAAGCAGGGTGGTTTTTTAAAAATAACATGAAAAACGAACCTACTGTCCGCCCGGGGAAAGATCAGCTCGGCCCCCTGGTGCTTAGAGTATAAATCGAGTCTAGAATTTCCCGGGAGATTTCGAGGTAGTCTTTCCGATCAGGCGCGAACTTAAGCGGTTCTCCGACCCGTATGCAAATCCGACTACGGAAATTCCGCCAATGTATGCTATAAAGCTTTGAGCCCGGCGCAGAAGGATCCTGAACCTGCTCCATGCCGCCAACATAGATTGGCAGAACAGGGACGTTTGCTTTCACTGCCATCATGCCCACGCCTGGTTTGGCTTGTTTAACGCCAGCGCCCTTATCCCGAGTACCCTCCGGAAAAATGTGGACTATGTGAGTAGACAGAGTACGGATTAAAGCACGAATCACTAATGATTCTTTTCCGTCACTCACAGGCATAACATGGAAATGACGCGAGAACATCACTTTCCACCAGTTTGAATGATGGTGATGAGCTTTTCCAGCGTGATACGGCACTGGATTATTACGGGTAATAAGCCATTCGAACAGCATGCCCGGTAAGCAGAAAACCGCAACGAAGAGATAGGAATCAAGATGCGTTTTATGATTCGAAACAACCAGAAATCCGCCGTGGCCCCTGCGCCTCAATTTATTCAAAGCCTGAAATCTGGAAACTCCGTCAACCTCGACCCGAAACCAAACACGGAAAACAAATGCCGCAATAATCCCGACCAGAGCAGTGATCAGAAACCCCATAATCTGATCGGCCGTCTGAAGTAGACTAAACCTATTAGACTTCTCTTGCACAGAGACACCAGCAACTTCCGGCGCACTCTGGGAGTTCTTTATCCGGAAGTTCATAACCATTCCTCCTGTGATATTAAAAAGGACTAGCTTAAACAAGACAGGGCCAGTTTAAACCACAACACTCTTCTTGTAAAGAAATCAATATTATATTCAGATAAATTAAAAAAACACCCTGTCTAAGACTAAAAGCTCAAGCAGGATGTTGTTTGATATCACGCAAAACACATATTGTTTGCCGAAGCGTACTTGATCCCAAGTGTCTTGGCTGTTCCGGCAAACCATGGCATATAAGTTTTAGGGTCATTATGTTCGGGAATGGTTCCGAGTTCCTGAATGACCCTCTCAGGAGTTACTGATCTTCCCAAAACATCTTGACAGAACTTCTCAGCCCACGTTGCCAGTTCGGCATCTTCCATGCCAAGTTGTTTAGCAGCGCAAATCGCCATTAGCGTCACCTCAGGACTGTTCATGGGGTGTTTACTGGGCCGGATCCGGAGCTTTAATAACTTCCGAATACCCTCGAGGTCGCATTCTTCGCCTCTAAGATGTGTTGTACGGTGCAGCTGCTGAACAAAGAACGGATTTGATTCGCTCACCTTGAATCCCCCCTTATCTGGTTATTAAATTCCCGAGGAACAAAATCGCCCCACCATCTAAGCATGTTAAATAACTATCCGTCAATCACAAAGAGCCCCATCATGGGGGACTGTTGGCTGACAACCAAAGTGTGACTGGCAAGCTATTGAACGCCTGCCCCGTTGAATAACGGGGGGTAGTTTACTACCATTTGGCATTAGGCAACTGCCTGATTTTCGGACAATCAATTGATTTGCCCGAAAGGGCAGCTGGCTAATAACCACGACCACTAGGTATAGAACCTTAGATATATCTTTGCAGATACATCAGATGGTCTCCCTAGAAAGGAGGTGATCCACCGACAGCTTCCGCTACCGGTGCCTTGTTACGACTTAGCCCCTATCATCGAGCCTACCTTGGATCCAGAATCCTGGAGCTTCAGGTATTCCCGACTCTCTTGGCTTGACGGGCGGTGTGTACAAAGCCCGAGTACGTATTCACCGCAGCGAGGCTGATCTGCGGTTACTAGCGATTCCAGCTTCATGAAGGCGAGTTGCAGCCTTCAATCCGAACTGAGGGATGGTTTGATGGGATTTGCTTCACCTCGCGGTTTTGCGACCCATTGTTACACCCCATTGTAGCACGTGTGTAGCCCAAGATATAAGGACCATGCTGACTTGACGTCATCCCCACCTTCCTCTGCCTTAAAGGCAGCAGTCTGAGATGAATATTTAACATCTCATAGGGGTTGCGCTCGTTAGAGGACTTAACCCGACAGCTCACGCCACGAGCTGACGACAGCCATGCAGCACCTGTCTAGCACCCTCGAAGGACGTCCTAATTTCTTAGGATTCGCAGCTAGATTTCAAATCTTGGTAAGGTTCCTCGCTTATCGTCGAATTAAACCACATGCTCCACCGCTTGTGCGGGCTCCCGTCAATTCCTTTGAGTTTTAGCCTTGCGGCCGTACTTCCCAGGCGGAGTGCTTAACGCGTTAGCTTGAACGATGCTGAGAGGGTCGAAACTCCCAACATCTAGCACTCATCGTTTACAGCGTGGACTACTGGGGTATCTAATCCCATTCGCTCCCCACGCTTTCGTTCTTTTAGCGTCAGAATTGTTCTAGTAAGCTGCCTTCGCCATTGGTGTTCTTGCCGATATTAACGCATTTTACTACTACACCGGCAATTCCGCTTACCTCTCCCATTCTCAAGTTTATTAGTATCAAGGACGGCCCTGGGGTTGAGCCCCAGGATTTAACCCTTGACTGAATAGACCGCCTTTGAACGCTTTACGCCCAATAAATCCGGATAACGCTCGGGGCCTTCGTATTACCGCTGCTGCTGGCACGAAGTTAGCAGCCCCTTATTCTTGTGGTACCGTCATCCCGCACCTTTCGACCTTCATGACCAGGTATTTGCCAACCGTTTCTTAAGTTGCGCAAATGCCCTTCCATGGTGCTTTAGTCGTCTTTCTCGATTCCTCGCATCAGCTTTACTTATATACGCCTCATAGTAAATGAGTCGCCACGGACGATATCGCTTGGTTGATTTTGTCATACCTTTATTATGACTCATCAACCGCGACTTAAGATCATTCGTGAAGCCAATATAGAGTTGTCGATATTTTCGACTTGAAAGCAAGTAGACGTAGTACATACGTACACCTTATGCCACCAAAATCGAAAGGTGCGGGATTCTTCCCACATAAAAGCAGTTTACAACCCGAAGGCCTTCTTCCTGCACGCGGCGTCGCTCCCTCACCCTTTCGGGCATTGGGGAAGATTCTCGACTGCAGCCTCCCGTAGGAGTCTGGGCAGTGTCTCAGTCCCAGTGAGGCGGGTCATGCTCTCACACCCGCTACCCGTCGTTGCCTTGGTGAGCTATTACCTCACCAACAAGCTGATGGGCCATAGGCCCCTCCCGAAGCGATAAATCTTTATTCCGATCCCAAAAGGCATCGGAACACATCCGGGATTAGCCCGTCTTTCGACAGGTTGTCCCGAACTTCGGGGTAGGTTACCAATGTGTTACTCTCCCGTTTGCCACTCCCCGACGCGAGGTCGGGGCGTTCGACTTGCATGCCTAATCCACGCCGCCAGCGTTCATCCTGAGCGAGGATCTAACTCTCATAAAAAGATTTTTTATTCTCTCACTTAAAAAGTGAGGTCTAGAAATATCTTCAAAACTAGACATAAATTACTTTGGAATTAACGTTCTTAGTTCTTACCAATCACACTTTGGTTGTCAACGATCATTTCTATCGCCACTTTGCGTAGTTTATCTCCCTTGGTCATGTCCTTATGCTTCTCTTTCAAGGACGAGGCGTAGAAAAAACAGTGGAGTCCGAGCAAATTCAGACGCTACTGTTTTTCCTTTACCCTTGCCTATTCAATTTCGAGGGTTTTTTTGAAGGTCTTGGTGGTTACTAGTAAAAGTAAGCATTGATAGAATACGGGGTTTCCCATGCCCTGTCAAGTCTTAGTTTGGTGTATATTGGTTATTTTGCTAATATTTCTAAAAGAGGCTAATTATTTATAAAATATGCCCATGAAACCAGAAAATCCTGAGTCTATTGAGACAAGTAGAAAAACCATACAATTCAGTGATCCTAATGGGGATAAAGGCCAAGAAGAGCGAGTTGAGTTTGCTGATGAGTCTTGGTACGGCCGAGGGAAGATTGAAGGGGGTCCTAGTCAAGGTCATGAGTGGCTTAAAGGTGAGGGCGGTAAACTAGAACAGCCTGATGGTCCACCAGATGATTCGTTTTTCAAAGATTATGTAGGTGATGTTGAATTTGGCCGCTGGGGAACAATTCTTAAGCAGGGAGATAACAAAGAAAAACCAGAAGCTGGTGCAGCCTGGCTACATACAAAAACAAATCTAAAGAAAGATATTCCTCGGATTCATTCTGAGGATGATTTAAAAGAGCGTGATAGTGCTGAACAACTGAGTGAGACTACCTGGATTGTCCATAATGGCGATGATGAAGTATATCGACTAGAGAAAAGGCCGAACGGCCAGACTGTTGTCACGGCAATACATCATCAATATGATCAGACAACCTCAGAAAAAGTTTTTGTTCATAAAACAAGCCGAGTCATTGAAGGCGACAAAGCCGGACACTCGTGGGAAGAGCGAGAAATTCTTGACACGAAATACCAGGAAAAGCATCCGCCTTTGGGAAACTTTATTACTTCTCAAGGCTCAATCGAAAATCTTCAGATGCGCGGCTGGTCGCGCGTTCTCACGGAAGATCCTGCTAAGCAAAACGAAAATCCTTTCCACATGAAATTTTCAGGTGAATGGAAAGAAAACGAGTCTGCTTAAAAAAAATACCTAGATAAAAAGAAGGCGCATCCTTTAAACACAGCTTCACTTTCTTCGCATAGGCAAAGAATTGATCTTTGCCAGCTTGTGATTCTGATAATTTTCACTTTATTAAAAGAAATGCCCCTCGCATGTATGCAAGGGGCAAATACCTAAAACAGAAAGATGTCCTCCACATGTACGCCTTGAGCCAGCTTCCCCAGCTGCATCAGACAGACTCGTTCAAGCCGAGTTAGCATCACCTGGGCTGAATCATGTAGACGAAGCTCTCCTATCTGAAGGGGAGGGTCATACTCTCCAAGCATGCTTTTTGCCGTCGTGAATTGAAGCAACATCGTCTGGATCGCTATCCTAATTCGTTCTCGCAATGCCTCTTCGCTTCCTAAGACATCTTTGAATTCTTGAAGTGAGCTCAACACGGATTTATCAACCTTCTCACATTCTTGTGAACCCATAAGCACTTCAAGCTCTCTTTGGGAGGCAGCAATTGACCACTCAAGAAAAACGCGTGTTGATTCGTGGAGTAAGATTCCATCGATCACAAGAGGCTGATCCTTATCGAGATTCCCGAGATTCCTTTTATGTGCGGCTATAACAACACTAAGCATTCTTTCCATTTTGGCTCTTCTCATTAATCTAGTATATGAAAGGTTCGGTTACGTATGCAAAAACTTAGACTAATTATTAGTTTATGTCAATTTATTTAAAATAAGGAATATCTATTCCGTCCCCAGCTTGTGGCTTCGATAAAAATGCATGCCCTGAAAAGCCGCAACTAAAATTATTCCACCCAGTACTAAAATAATCGAGTTCATGGAAACATACTCGGCAATTGCACCGATTATTAAAACAGGGATAATGCCCAGGAAATTGATAACCGTATAAAGCGCGCCAAACACCCGTCCTCGATCTTCTTCGGGTGTCATCTCATGCAAAGCAGTCTGGGCCGGAATGATTATGAACGGATCAGCAAAGCCGGATAAAAAAGCCAGTACTACCACAAAAACCCGCAAAGAAATATCAATCGCTTGATCGCCAACCAGATTCTGCATTCCCGGCCAGAGTGCCAGAGTGAACAAAGCCGCGCCGTCAATGATCATTCCAATATTGATCAGCTTGTGTTTGGGTATCCTGTGCTTTAGCTTATTTACTATAAAGGCTGCTATCAGAGCGCCCACGCCGGTAGGTAAAATTATAAAATAACTTATTTCTTCAATACTTAGGCTGAAAATATCCGTAGTAAACGAGGGCACTAGTGAAATGAAACCGCGCTCAATTGAAAAAACAATACCGATCTGGATGATCACGAACATGACTACTTTATGCCGTCGAATAAATGACAAGCCAATCTTGAGTCTTTCCCAAAGCACTTTTATGTCTTTAAACGGATTGGCATCGCTGTGATAAAGCTTTTTCAGATGATGATCCAAGGGGGGCAATAGGCTAACTAAAAAGGCTGCCACCAAGTAAAGAACCATGGTTAAATAAAAGGTCGAATTCTCGCCCAACCTCATCAGCATCGGGCCTGCTAAGGTGTAGCCGATTAAAAACATGGCATAGCTGGTGAACGAGTAAAAACTGTTGGCCGTGAATAGTTGGTCCTTGGGTACTAAATTTGGAATTGAAGCAACCTCGGCCGGACCGAAAAACTGAGCTACCACTGAGATAAAGAAAGCAATGATAATCAAAGCTATGGCGTGCTGGGCAAAGGCAAAAGCCAGGGCCACCAGCGCAAAGCGCAGAAGGTTGGAAATTAATAATATTTTTCTCCGATCAAAACTGTCCGCAATCACCCCGGCATAGGCAGAGAACAGGATCGGCGGGATGGCCACTACGGCGATAAACACGCTGATTAGAAAAGTCGATTCAGTTCTTTGAAACAGTAAAATTACCAAACTAAAGGTCAGAAAGTGCTCGGACACCTTGGAGCTGACCTGGGCCAACCAAAGTTTGAGGAACTGCTGGTTCTGCAGGATACTGGTATAGCGATGGAATAGACTCATATTTTTACGGAAGGGTGTCGGCGGGTGTGCTTTTTGCGCCAGGCGGCAATGGCCTGATGATCGCCTGACAACAGCGCCTTAGGCACTGATTTACCTTTAAATGTTTCCGGACGTGTGTACTGCGGGTATTCTACCTGGTCTGGCCCAAGTGTAAAAGTTTCCTCTTTGGGTGAGTCTTTGTCTCCCAATACCCCGGACACTAGACGAATTACAGAATCCATAATCATCATGGCCGGCAACTCTCCGCCTGTTAATACGTAGGGACCGATGGATATTTGCTGATTAACCAGGGCTCGTACTCGCTCATCAAAACCCTCATAGCGGCCGCATACCAAAATCACTTGGTCTATATCGCTCAAAGACTGAGCTGTTTTTTGGGTAAAAAACTTGCCCTGAGGAGTAAGCAGAATCACCTGCTTTTTTTTACTTTTTAAGGGCAGTTTGGGTCCAACGATCTTTCGCAGCGCCCTGTCTATCGGTTGAATATTCATTACCATGCCAGGCCCGCCGCCGTAAGGCCGATCGTCAGTTTTTCTATGCTTATCTTTGGTAAACTTACGCAAATCATGTATTCGAAGATCAAGCAGCTTTTTCTGGCGCGCCCTTTTGATAATACTTTCCTGGCAGTATGAATCAAAAATCGTAGGGAATATCGTAATAATATCAAATCGCATATTCTTTATTTTACACGGTATTTGCCTTTATCTCAAAGGTAACCCCAGCGCAGGCTAGAAAGCCTTCGCCGTATGTCATCATATTAACAGCGAACCTTTTCTAAGGTGCGCTGGGCTTGTCAAGTAAACGACCACCAGCCTGAGGGCTGGTGGCTTTGGGTTTGCCGACTTCGTCGGCAGGGCGGCTGTTGAGTTGTTAAGAAGTCAGTTTGTCAAACAAAGAGGGTTGATTTATTTGGTTGTGATGATACTGGTGACGTA
>JAZDMR010000020.1:0-38234 GCA_043800725.1 bacterium
ATCTTGTTTAAATCTTTAACTGATTGACTCCAGTTTTTAAAATGGATAGCTCGATCGTCAATATAAGCAAAGGCCACAGGTTTATGAGAAACAATCTCATCAAAAGGAATTTTATACTTTTTCAAATATTGTTCAATCGCTTGCTTCCCTTTCTTGGTATCAGCCCGAACAGTGTAAATAAAAATCCACCACTTTTCCCGCAATTTAGTCAGCGTCTGTCTAGTCCCCGCTACTGGCGGATCGTAAATAGTGCCGTCATCAAAGCCTCGGGAGTATTTATGAATCACTCCGTCAAAGTCAATGGCCAATCTGCGGCGCGGCTTGGGGGCAACCTTTTTTGAACGATACATAGAATTAAATTAATTGTAGCGAGGGCGAATCTTTAAACTATTTATTAAATTATCATTAATTGTTTTTTACCAATAATTTTAAATGCTCTAGTATTTGTTCATTTACAATTCTAACTTCTTGTTCACGATGCCGATAGTCATGGCTAATGCCCGGGATGATAATAAACTTCTTGGGTTCGTTGGCATGCTTATAGATTTCTTGAACATGTTCCGGCAAAACCAGCCTATCGAGCTCTCCGGCAACTAATATTACTGGTACTAACACCTTGCCAACATCCTGAATCACATCATACTGTTCGCGATCTATCACGTGGGAAAAGGGCACGCGAAATTCCCTCTTCTGAGTACTATCCTCTGGTAAATCACGGTGGGAAATGCTTACCCCGGCGGCTTTCCAGTCTTGATAACGCTGGCCCACCATGGTGCGTTTTGACGAGGGCATAATACCAAGTATCAGAGTAATCCTTTGGTCACGCGCTGCATACAAAATCGATAGCATCCCACCTCGACTGTGTCCACCCAATAATACCTGCTGAAAATCCCCCTGCTTAAGCATATATTCAAGAACGTTTTTTACATCTTCTAAATATTGCGTATTGTCATATTCAGAAATATCTCCTTCACTATCCCAAGTTCCAGTTGGGTCGAAACGTACTGTCGTGTAACCTATCTTGGCCAACTCCTCTGCCAGACCAACCAAACCCAAATAATCCTTGGAATCTAAAAATCCAGGGCAGAGAATGGCTAGCTTGTCGGTTGGTGTTTCTGGATAATGAATAACCGCGGCTAGATTGCCTTTGGTGGATTGTATAAATACTTTCTCTATTTGCATGTTTATTCGTTCAACCGTCGAACACTTGGGCTCTCCCCCCATCGAGTACTTGAGCTCGAAGAGCTAAGTACGAGATGGAAAGGGACATCCTTCCTAAGGGCGAAGTGGTCTCGACTTGTTCGAGCACACGTAGTCCGCAGGAAGTGATGGCCCGTGGCGGAGAGGGGGAGATTCGAACTCCCGAAGAGCTTTCACCCTTACTTGCTTTCCAAGCAAGCGCACTAGGCCACTATGCGACCTCTCCGCTCAGAGCACAACAGCTCTACCTTTTTCTTATTGTACCATTTAACAATGCACGAAACTGCACACCTCCTTTATAGTTCTTTATCTGTCTCTCACGAATTCGTGCTTCTGAACGAGTTGCAAACATTTCAGTATAAATCAGTTCCCATGGTCGCCCATGTTTTGTCACTAGAACACGTCCATTATTATGGCACCGAAGCCTCACCTGCACACTCTCAGCTTCTCCGATATAATATCGCCGAGTTTTAATACTTTGTAAAATATAGACATAAAACATATTGATATTCTGCTTTCTGCCGCGGAGCGGCATCCCGCTTCGCGGGACAAGCAAGCGCACTAGGCCACTATGCGACCTCTCCAGTGTAATAAAATACCAACTCACGCGTCTTTCACGCTAACTTGAGATGACCAAAACGTCAAGCCAAAATCCATAGGCGGAGTTCTCCCGCATCTATAATGTGGTTATGGTTTGCGGAACCCCGCATAATGCGGTGGCCTTACTCCGCCGTGGAAAGGGATCCACGGCTATGTAATATAACCTATTTCCTTCGCTTCTTGCCTTTTTTGACAGATGCTTTGGGTCGGCTGGTTTTCCGCTTCTTCATCTGTGCTTCAGTCTTGGCAATATCAATGGTAGTTTTCAAGACAGTATCAGGATTGATCGAAAGAGCATCAATGCCATGCTTGACCAAGAAGCGAGCCAGCTCTGGGTAGTCAGACGGACCTTGGCCGCAAATGCCGATTTTCTTATGACGCCGCTTGGCCACTTCAATAACCTGAGCTAATAGCTTTTTAACCGCCGGATTATTCTCGTTGCCAACGTGAGCTATTAAAGACGAATCGCGGTCTAAACCAAGAGTTAACTGAGTTAAATCATTAGAGCCGATCGAGAAGCCATCAAAGATATCAGCGAACTCATCGGCTAACACGACATTTGAAGGAATCTCGCACATAACGAACACTTCCAGGCCGTCTTTGTGCTGGACCAAACCGTTGTCAGCCATGATCTTAATAACTTTCTTGCCTTCTTCAATTGTACGACAGAAAGGAATCATTACTTTTACGTTCTTCAAGCCCATTCTATCGCGCACCATTCTCAAGGCCTGACATTCCAACTCAAAAGCTGGTTTATAAATCGGGTCATAAAAACGTGAGGCGCCCCGCCAGCCGATCATTGGGTTGCGCTCTTCCGGCTCAAATTCGTGACCACCGATCAGCTCGGCAAACTCGTTAGAGCGGAAGTCTGACAAACGGACGATCACTTCTTTGGGATAAAAGGCTGCCGCGATGGTAGCAATACCCTGAACCAACTTATCGACATAATACCTTTTCTTGTCCAAGTAACCCGCAGTCAGCTTGGCGATCTTGGCTTTGGCTTTTTGATCCTTTAATTTATTGTAATGGATCAAGGCTAAAGGATGAATTTGGATGTGCGATGAAATTATCAGTTCCTGTCTGGCTAGACCAACGCCATCATTGGGAATTTGCGAGGTCTGAAAGGCAAGCTCCGGCGTACCGAAAATCATTTGGATCATGGTCTGGGGGCGCTTGAGATGTTTTAGGTTCGTCTTTTGAATATTGTATGGCAAATTACCCTGATAAATATACCCCTTATCACCTTCAGCACAGCTAACCGTGACTAATTGACCATTCTTTAACTTTTTTGTGGCATTGCCGCAACCAACAATGGCTGGCAACCCTAACTCACGAGAAACAATAGCGGCATGTGAAGTCCGACCGCCTTCTTCAGTAATGATCGCGCTGGCAATCTTCATGATCGGTTCCCAATCCGGGTCAGTCATACGGGTAACCAGAATTTCACCCGGCTTGAAGTCATGCATCTGTTCCACATTCTGGATAATATGCACCTTACCCACACCGATTCGGGCACCTACGCTAATACCCTGAACAAGGACCTTGCCTCGCTTGCCAATCTGATACTCTTCAAGCAGATTAGTATCTTTCTGACTCATGACTGTTTCCGGCCGAGCCTGGACCATGTATAACTCTCCGGTCTGACCGTCTTTGGCCCATTCCATATCCATGGGCTTTTGATAATGCTTTTCAACCAACACTGCCCAATTGGCCAATTTAATTACTTCCTTATCTGTTAAACAAAATTTGGTACGATCAGCAATCGGTACCGGAATATTCTTGGTGGGATGATTGGGATTCGAAGTATAGATCATCTTGATTTTCTTATCGCCAAGCTTGTGCGACAAGATGGCTTGGAATTTTTTCTCCAAAGTGGGCTTGAAAACATACCACTCATCCGGAGTAACTGCGCCTTGGACAATATTTTCACCCAAACCATAAGCGCCGTTGATCAAAACAGCATCTTTAAAGCCCGTTTCAGTATCAATTGAAAACATCACACCCGAAGCGGCTAAATCGGAGCGAACCATTTTTTGCACGCCTATCGACAAGGACACGTTGAAGTGGCCAAAGCCCTTGTCTTCGCGATAAGAAATTGCTCGATTGGTAAACAACGAAGCAAAACCTTTGTGGCAGGATTCTAACAACGCTTTATGCCCCCGAATATTCAAATAAGTCTCCTGCTGTCCGGCAAAAGAAGCGTCCGGCAAATCCTCAGCTGTGGCTGAAGAACGAACTGCCACGTCAACGTTGCGCATTTTATATTCCTTGGCCAGCTTATCATAGGCTTCAATAATTTCTTTTTCCAAATCCTCTGGCAACGAAGTATTCATTATTAATTCACGCATCTGGCGGCCGTGCTCAACTAAATTGCGCGTATCCTTGGTATTTAATGTTTTCAGTATCTTTCTAATCTGCTTTCGAATGCCCCCCTTATCGATAAAATATTGATAAGCATGAGCGGTAATGGCAAAGCCATTGGGTACGCGCACTCCTTTGCTTAATAGATTCTGATACATTTCACCCAAAGAGGCGTTTTTACCGCCTACTAAACCAACGTCTTCTACGCCAACTTTTTTAAAGGGAAGGATAAAGGCTTTTGTTCGTTTCATGATAATTTTTTTATTACTCCTTTCATTACACAGTATATATGATAAACAGACTAATTCAAACAATTAGACAATTAGAAAATATTCTAATTGTCTAATTGTTTATATTGATAGTTTTTCTGCGGTTCTCTTTAGAAATATTATTCCCTCCGGATATCACAATACGGGTCGCAATAACCCGCATCGTGAGATTTTTTAGTTAAAAATCCTAAAAATTAATTTTTTCAGCAATATTACTGACCAAAGGCATTTTCCACCATTCTCCCTGATAGGCTTTGATAATTCCTATTATTGATAAGAATGCAACGATTAGGTTGGCCCATACTAATACTGCAATAACTGAGAAAATAATTGAGGCGACAAATAAGACAAAGCCTTGGCGGGCGTGAAAAGTTACAAACTTGGAATCTTTCTTGGTCAAGAGCATGATTAGGCTGACAACCCAGATATAGCTGACTGCTGCCATAACATTGTCATCTCCGCCTTTTTTAGTTTCGGGTTGATCCGACATCCGGTTTCACCCCCTTTCCTTTGGATTCCTGTTTAGGAATATTTTTCTCTATTGTTTCTTTTGGTTTGAAAATGGTAAAAGCCAGTGCACCCAGCAATAATCCGCCAGCCGCGGTAATCAGCGGTTCAGTAATTAGACCGAAGAACAGAAATGCTTTACGCTCCCAGGCTAATCTAAAAATTGCCACAAAAATTCCTATTGTAAAACCAGACAGCATGCCCATTGTTATAGCCGAACCAAAAGTAATTAATTTCTTAGAATGCAGCCACCAGCCCAGATATAAAAAAAAGATCATATTTATCGTCCAGAGATAGACAGCGGGCCGATCCGTGATTATTAAAATAATCTCAAGAGTCGTAACAATCAAAACGCCCAACCTCATGGCACGCCAATACAGTCCCAGCGGCTGACCGCTGACTCGAACTTCTTCTGGTCTAGGTTGATTTTGGTTATCAATTACAGGCATTATTTTTCCTTAACTATTTTATACCACTTTTTGCGAGAAAGATAAATTCCACTTCACGGGCAAGGGTGGCCATTCTTGCTTACGAATACTATTTAATACCAACACAGCGCGGGTTTTAAGAACCCACGCTGTGGTTTATTTCTATATACTCCCCTCCTTTTCATGAAGGGGTTGGAGTGCTTTACATCATCCCCATGCCGCCCATGCCCGGCATTCCGCCGGCCATGCCGGCCGCTGCCGCATCATCGCCTTTTTTATCAGGCAAGTCAGTAATCACTACTTCAGTAGTCAGGAACAGTGCCGCAATGGATGCGGCGTTTTGCAAAGCCGTGCGGGTCACCTTGGTAGGATCAAGTACGCCGGCCTTGACCAAGTCTTCATACTCGTTGGTCAGGGCATTGTAGCCATGGCCTTGCTCGTGCTTTTTCACTTCCTCCACCACCACTGAGCCTTCAGCTCCGGCGTTTTCGGCAATAAAGCGCAAGGGGTACTCCAAAGCGCGCCGCAGAATCTGAACGCCTATTTTTTCTTCTGTATTCTTGGTTTCCACCTTATCTAAGGCTGCACTGGCTCGAAGCAAGGCAACTCCGCCGCCCGGGACAATACCTTCTTCAATAGCCGCCTTGGTAGCATTCAAAGCGTCTTCAATCTTGAATTTCTTCTCTTTCATTTCAGTCTCGGTGGCCGCACCGACTTTGATAACACCTACGCCGCCGGACAGCTTGGCTAAGCGCTCTTGCAATTTTTCTTTATCAAATTCTGACTCGGACTTTTCCAATTCGGTTTTGATCTGGCCTATGCGATGGTCAATCTGGCCCTGATCGCCTTTGCCTTCCACGATAGTGGTATTTTCTTTGGTAGCAATGACTTTACGAGCCTCACCCAGCATATCTGGCTCAGTGTTCTCTAGCTTCAAGCCAACGTCTTCGCTAATTACTTTTCCGCCAACCAGAATAGCGATATCTTCCATCATTTCCTTGCGACGATCGCCAAATCCCGGAGCTTTGACAGCCAACACTGAAAATGTTCCGCGAATCTTATTAACTACAAATGTAGCTAAAGCTTCGCCTTCCACTTCATCAGCAATAATTACCAATTCTTTCTTGCCAGTCTGAGCTAACTTCTCAAGCAACGGCAACACTTCATTAACTGCTGATATTTTCTTATCAGTGATAAGAATAGGCACATTTTCATACACCGCTTCCATGCGCTCGGCATTAGTCACCATGTAATGCGATACATAGCCTTTGTCAAACTGCATGCCTTCGACCAATTCTTTGGACAGGCCAAAAGTCTGCGATTCCTCAACAGTGATTACTCCATCCTTGCCTACCTTATCCATCACGTCGGCGATTAATTTGCCCACCTGCTCGTCGCCGGCGGAAATTGAAGCGACCTGAGCCACCTCTTCATTGGTCTTGACCGGCTTGGAAATCCTTTTCAATTCTTCAACCACTGCCTCCACGCCTTTTTCCAGGCCGTGGCGCAGGCTGATTGGTCGAGCGCCCGCGGCCACGTTTTTCAACCCCTCGTTTACGATACTTTGGGCTAAAATCGTGGCAGTGGTAGTGCCGTCGCCCGCTACATCGTTTGTCTTAGTGGCTACTTCTTGAACCAGCTGGGCGCCTAAGTTTTCAAACTTATCTTCCAGCTCGATTTCCTTGGCAATGGTTACGCCGTCATTGGTAATGGTGGGCGAACCATAGCCTTTATCTAATACTACATTACGGCCGCGAGGACCCAGGGTGACGCGAACTGCATTTGCCAGCTTGTCCACGCCTGCCTTTAGAGACTTACGAGCTTCTTCGTCAAATAAAATTTGCTTTGCCATATTTTTTTCCTTAATTCCCCTATTCGATTACTGCTAAAATATCCTCATCCTTGAGGACCTTATATTCAATATCTTCAACTTCGACCTCGTCGCCGGAATACTTGCCGAAAATTACCTTATCACCCTGCTTAAGGCCAAGTTTTTGAATTTTTTCACCGCTGCCGACAGCGATGATTTCGCCTTCTTCTTTTTTTTCTTTTTCCACCGTGTCAGGCAAAATAATGCCAGTCTTGGTGACCTCTTCGTCAGTTGAGGGTTTGACTATTACGCGATCGCCTAATGGACGTAATTTCATAGTCGCTTTTCTTGTTTAATGTTAATTTTCTGGATTATTTGGTATCAATTAGCACTCATATTTACAGAGTGCTAAGTCCAGAACAAGAGAATCTTAACAAAAATGAGACCATTGTCAAGAGCAGACTCACAATATGAAATTGGCTAAATTTAGCAACTTTTTACAACCCTATCAACTATTTCCAACTAAACAAATCACTATCTGGATAGCGAATCTTGGGATGCTTGGGTTCTTCCTGGCGATAGCCAATCGCCAAATAAGCTAAGGATTTGAGGTGATCAGGAAGCTCAAGCACCTTATCAACCTCTGCAGACTGAAAACCTTCCATGGGACAGGAATCAATGCTCAGCTCGGCGCAAGCTGCCAATCCAAAACCTAAGGCAAGATAAGTCTGCCGGGCAGCCCAAGCCTCCAGTCCTTGGGCTTTTTTCCGCTGGGCAAACTCTTGCATGTTTTTGGATAACTGCTCGTGTCGATTTTTAACCGCCGGATCGGCCTGTTCAAGTTGGCTTACATAATCCCGGGCTCGCTTGTCAATATCCAAACGCAGACAAAATACCAAAAGATACTGACAATCAACCACTTGTGCTTGGTTTTGGGAAACCGGCTTAAGTCTGTTTTTCAATTCCTTATCACTGACTACAATGACCTGCCAGGGCTGAACCCCTTTTGAGGTCGGTGCCATCCGAATCGCATTCAGCACTTTATCTAAATCCTCCTGGCTGACCTTTTTATCAGGATCAAACTTTTTAGTGGCAAAGCGCCAATCGAGTTGTGATAAAAAAGTATTACTCATTCTTAACATTATCGGGAATGCTTTTCCGGCTGATTACCTCCCAAAGCCGCTCCTCAAACCTGCGCCGATATTCTTCCCGGCGATCTTGCTCGTGGAACTTCAGAACATTATCGGAAATAATCACTTTGGTATTTTTTTCCCAGGCATGGCTATGCACATTATTATCCATCCGGTTCTTTTGCAATTTCTGGGTTATTTTTTCTATCCAGTCACCAAATCCTCCGGCCAAGATCCACTCGCCGAAGCCTTTAATCGCCGAAGTAACCGAGCTCCTATTAACTAAGGGCTTGGATACTTCTGGAAAGGCAAATGGTAAGTATTCCTTAATCCAGGCATTTTCTTTCTGATATTGAGCAAAGTCTTTCTGATCAAGTAAGATCACAAACTGATCCATCCAAAAAACAAAATGAGGATCATGAGGCTGCAAGCTTAAAGATTTTAAATTAATTGCGTCGCGAGTGACATAAAAGCTTAAGCAAATTTTATCTTTGACTGAAGATCCTTTTCTTCTAATTCTGGCAAAATCCAATAATAGGGTAGTAAAAAATCTCATGGTCCAAAGCCGATGCGACCGTCCAATAATGAAAAAATCAATATCACTGTCCTCGCGGGCATTATTGTAAGCCAGCGTATTGCAGACCGCCACCATGCGCATGAAAGGGACCACGCGAAGCAAGCGGGCGGCAAATTTGGCAATGCGCCATTTTTTGCAGGCGATTTTCTGTCGCTGTTTGCGCAAATCAATAATTTGCTGACGGTTTCTCAAAACATACCAATCATCATGCTTTTTGATATGATTAAACAGCTCCTGACTTTTTGTGAGAGTATCAATAATCTGATCTTTGGTTAATCCCTCAATCGGACTACTGGTATAAAACCAGCGCACAATTTCTTCTTTTGTTAAAGGATAATTAAACACGTCAAAATAGGCCAAGGCAGCCAGAATCCCTTTTTCAATCGGCGTGAACTTATCCATAGCAAGAGTAGTATAACCAATGATAATTACATTGACCAGCCACAGCGCAGGAGAGCAAGATCATCCTCGCTATTACGTCAGTCACCGCTGGTTGACAAAAACACGAAAATCAAACAAAATAGCGACGCGTTAATAAATACAAAATACTTTACGAGATACCCAAAGTCCGCTTGAATATACAGATAGAGGGTCCGACTTTCTATGACCAGCAACCCCGTCGAAGAAATTAAGCAGCGGCTTGACATCACTGAACTGATCAGCGAATACGTCACGCTCAAGCCTGCTGGCAAATATCACAAGGCGCTTTGTCCAATCCATCATGAGAAGACGCCATCTTTTATGGTTGATCGAGCCAATGGAATTTGGCATTGCTTTGGCTGCGGCAAAGGCGGCGATTTGTTCAGCTTTATCCAGGAAATGGAGGGCATGGATTTCCCCGAATCGCTTCGCTTGCTGGCCAGGAAAGCTAATGTTGATTTGCCTCGCTATGATCCAAAAATCCAAGATGCCAAAACCAAACTTTTAGAAATCATTCAGCGATCCGCCAGTTTTTATCATCAAGCATTGCTGAAACTGCCTCAAGCCGAAGCCGCCCGTCAGTATTTAAAAGAACGCCAAGTGTCCGAAGAAATGATTGATCGATTCCAGATTGGCTACTCGCCCAATGCCTGGGATGCGCTGTATCGGGCTCTGATAAAAAAAGATTTTCGCGCTGAGGATATTTTTCAGGCCGGATTAACTGTAAAAAAAGATCAGGGCGGGGGCTATTATGACCGGTTCCGCAACCGACTGATGTTTCCAATCAGCAATGCTCACGGCTCGATAATAGGCTTTGGCGGCCGCGTATTGCCGCCGACTGACGAAAAAACAGCCAAGTATGTAAACTCGCCCCAGGGCATGGTTTATAACAAAAGCACGGCAATTTACGGGCTCGACTTGGCAAAACAAGAAATCAGAAAACAAGACGCTGTGGTTGTCGTCGAGGGCTATTTGGACGTGATTGCCTCGCATCAAATTGGGGTAACTAATGTCGTGGCCACCTCCGGGACGGCTTTCACGGTTGAACAGCTGACTACTTTGAAAAGATATGCCAGCAATTTATTGGTTGCTTTTGATACCGATCTAGCCGGCGAGTCAGCTACCCGCCGGAGCATTGACCTGGCTTTAGAGCAGGAAATGGATGTTAAAATCGTTCGCCTGCCGCACGGTAAAGATCCGGATGAACTGATCAAGCAAGATTCGCGAGCTTGGACCAAGGCTATTCAGGGCGCAGATCGCATTATGGACCACTACTTTGAGCAAGCCATAGCCAGGCTTGATTTAACAAAAGTAGACGGCAAAAAGAAAGCGGCCGCTCAATTATTACCGATCATAGCCAAGCTAAACAACCAGATTGAACAAACTCACTATTTACAAAAACTGGCTGAAATAATCCAGGTTAGCGAAGCAGTATTAAGAGAGCAAATCTCTAAAAAAACCACCCCCAAGAAAAAGACAGAGCCAGCCGAGCTTGGACACAAATCTAGCCGAACCTGGAAGCTGAGCCAGCAGGCCTTGGCAATCCTGATTTTCAAGCCTGAATTAATCCCTGACGTCACTAAAATACTTAAGCCGAAAAACTTAGAACAGCCGTTCCAAGACCTTTACAAGATCCTGTCAAACCAGTATAATCAGACCAGCGATTTCTCAATGGCCGGCTTTCAAAATTATTTAAAAACAAACCAAACAGAAATTGCCCAGGAAGTCCCGCTTCTCCTTCTGCTTGCCGAACAACAATTTGCGGAGGTTGGCATAGATAAATTAAAAGAGGAACTCGCTACCACCCTGCGATTCCTGCTCGAAATATCACTCGATCAATCTATTGTCCAGCTTAAACAAGAATTGCATACGGCCGAGTCAGATCAGGACCAAGCAAAAATGCAGTCGTTGCTTGAGAGATTTAATAAATTAACTGAGCAGCGCAACCGCATTAATATTTCATAAAGTACGTCCCGCCATGGTGATTACCAACCCTGGCTATTCATTTCATTATCATGATACAAGCTTCGAAGAAAAAATCTTCAAAAAGCAAAACCACAACAGCAATAAAATCAAAAAAAACCAGTGCCAATCCAAAGTCATCGGCAAAAAAGAAAACTAAAGCAGTCGCCAAGAAAAAAACAACTATTCGGACTAAGCCGCGATCCAGGATTCCCAAAGAACCGGACCAAGTGGCTATTGAAAAACTCCTGCAAAAAGGGAGAATTCGAGGTTTTATAACTGAAACGGAAATTCTTTATACCTTGCCGGAATTGGAAGAGTACCCGGAAGCCTATGATGACATTTTAGCTCGAGCCGAGAACTCCGGCGTGGGCGTGGTTGAAACCGGCGAAAGCTTAATCAACCTGAAAACCACCAATGAAGAAGTAAAAGCGAAGAGCGGCTTAAGCAAAGAAGAGCGGCATTTTGACCTGGGCGATATTTCCAATGATTCGATCCAGATGTACCTCAGGGAAATCGGCAAAGTGCCCTTGCTGACCACCGAAGAAGAGGTATCATTGGCCAAAAGAAAAGAGCGGGGCGAAGTCGAGGCCCAGCGCCGCCTGATAGAAGCAAACTTGCGTCTGGTTGTTTCGATTGCCAAGAAGTTTACCGGCCGCTCGCTGTCTCTATTGGATCTGATCCAAGAAGGCAATATTGGGCTGTTCCGCGCGGTAGAAAAGTTTGACTATCGCAAAGGCTACAAATTTTCAACCTATGCCACTTGGTGGATTCGCCAGGCCATCACCCGCGCCCTGGCTGACCAGTCTCGGACCATCCGTATTCCAGTCCACATGGTTGAGACGATTAATAAATTTCAGCAGATTGAACGGCAGCTGATTCAGGATCTGGGCCGCGAGCCTTTGCCGGAAGAAATTGCCGCTGAAATGGGCGAACCAATCGAAAAAATCCACCATGTCATTAAAATTTCCCAAGACACGGTTTCCTTGGAAACCTCGGTAGGCGAAGGCGATGAAGACTCTACCCTGGGCGACTTTATCGAAGATGTGAAAACTGTCACGCCTGATCGCGTGGCCGCTTTGCAGCTACTCAAAGACCATGTCAAACAGATCATCCAAGGCCTTCAGCCCCGCGAGCAAAAAATCCTGGAAATGCGCTTTGGCCTGACTGACGGAGTGGCACACACCCTCGAAGAAGTCGGCCAAGAGTTTGGCGTAACTCGAGAACGCATCCGCCAAATTGAAGCCAAAGCCCTGGAAAAAATCCAGTCCCACGAGGGCATGCGCAAATTGAAAGACTATTAATGTCATCCAGGGCAAGGATGCCCTGGCTATATTTATTATATTAACAATTGCCTAGGCATCCTTGCCTGGGCTTTGTTGAAATACTCTTAAATGAATAGAGGCCACCACGAATGGCGGCCTCTTAAGAGCCGAATCAACCGATACGACGCGAAGACGTGAGTGAAGCGGAAGCACCCGAAGCTCGGCCTCGAATCAGGCGAGTCATTCCTTTTACTGCCCGAGCAATAGATTTTGTCGGCCGATTGCGATTTACAACCGGACAAACGCATTGGCTTTCGGAGCAATAACAACCCGAACATACATCTTGCCCTTTGGAAATTGACTCCATTGACCGACCGCATCTACAGGATTTGATGGCAATGCGCATAATCAAGCCTCCATTGATTGTTGGACAGAGTGCGAGGTTTCTATGTTCATAATACCACAAAAACAAAACGACAATGAATCGTATTAGCTATTTCTTAGAGTCACTTCTTTAGCTCTTTTATCCGTTTTTTAATATCAATTTTTATCCTCTCTAATACTATCTCGGTCGCTTGAATAACTTCATCATTTCGAAACCGTATGACCTTAATCCCAAGACTCTCGATCCACTGCTGACGTATTTTATCGCTTCTAATTTGCTCTTCAGAATAATGAGTATTGCCGTCAATTTCAATGACCAGAAGAAGATAAGGACAATAAAAATCAACTATGTAATGTCCAATCCCTTGCTGGCGCCGAAATTTCATTCCACAAAGCTGTTTCCGGCGGAGATACCCCCAAATAATTAATTCTGGCACAGGAGTATTATTCCGTAACTTTTTACGTCGCGCTCTATATTCCGGCCGATTGAAAATCAGTGACATGAAGAGTTTACTTCTGCCACCGAAATAAAGGTTATCGCATTAGACTACTTTTGACAAGGCAATCTAACCACCCCTAACCCCTCCTTAAAAAAGGAGGGGAACCTAAGATCTCCCCTCCTTACGGAGGAGGAACTGGGGGTGGTCTATTTCAACTCTTTAATCATGTTTAATATTTTTGTGTCGGTTTGTTGGCTGAATAGGCTCTTTTCTTCATCAGTCATCTCACTATGAGGTTTATTAAACTGCGCAGGTCCTTCCAAGCTGCTCATAGGCCAGCCTGGGATAAGCACCTCTGATGAGGGAGAGAAAAAGTTTAGGGGCTGGTCCATAGAAACTGTCTGGGTGGTTCCGTCTGGAAAAGCCAGGCAATAAGCAATATGCCAATGGCCGGTTCTTTTTTTCTTTTGGGGTTTGAGCAATAAGCTCTTCCCAGTAATTTAATAATTCCTCATCAGTTGCTTCATCTTGACCTCGAACCCGTCGTACGTGAACTCCGGGCTGTTTAGACTCAGGCAAAAAATCAACATACAAAGCTTCATCTTCGGAAAAAGCTGCCACACCTGTTTTTTCCGCATAAAACCTGGCTTTAATTTCAGCATTAGCTTCTGCGGTTTCACCTGATTCATCCGGTTTATCTGTTATCTCAAAATCATTTAAGCCAACCACCTCTTGAGCCAGTGATGACAATAGCTTGGCATGGCGCTGTTTCTTGGCAGGATTACGAATGGCAATGACAATTTTTTTAATGCCTTTCATATTATTACTATTTTAACATGCTTTTAAAACATAAAAGCGGCTTTCCTATTCCATGCTCCGATTACTGGACGACGTTAGAACTGCTGTTTTGAGTGGAAAATCTAATTTCTGCTTCCGAATGATCAAGTTGTAACCCTACGGAGCAAGGTGCCTTCAACTCAAGAGGGTTGGGGGGCGCCTTTATAGAGAAGCAGAGCATCGCGTTTGCTAGCGTTTACCATACCAGTATCATCACTAGTGCTTACTATTTTAGTACCAACATACACGAAGTTGGCAGGAATACGCTTATCAAGTTGCTTGCTAACTACAATAGTTTTAACCTGCGAATCATCTTCATACAGAATGTTCTTTAACGCGGCCAACATTGTCTTGCACATATTATCTATATCACGCTTCTCATATTCTTTCTGTTCAGCAAAGAATTGAAGAATTACCAAGAGAACGGGTTGCTTGGTGGGAAACACTCCTAATTTGTTGACATCTTGTAGTGCTTGGTGAACGACCTTATAGAAGGCCCTGGCCATCGGTCCGGAATTGTTATTTCCAGAAGGAACAATTTCTGATAGCCCAAAGCGATAATTAAAGTATGGTTCTGACACGGGCTACTTTTTCTTTACCTTAAACCGGACAATTTCTTTGACCGGGGTCGTTTCTTTTGCAGAGAAGCTAACTTTCGCTCCATCTTTCGTATAAAAGCGCACCGTAACGGGTTTGTCTTTGTATTTTGTAGCTATAAATCTAACAACCTTTTTAGACATATTGAGGTATGTTGTCTTCTCCTGTTGCTCCCAATCTATCACAAACAGTCCACGGATTGCAACCTTACCTTACCTCGCTACTCACTATTGTTTCGCATGTGTTTTGACTATGCTCGAGGATGGTCATATTGTCGGGCTGTGTGAGGATAATAGGTAGTGTGGGTGGGGTTTTTTGTGTGATGCGTCCGGCAGTTAAATCCGGACAAGAATATAACCGATCAAAGCCCTTTATCTTGATATTTTAAGAGGCGTACAACATTTATTTGCAGACGCAATGAGATTTAGGGCTAATATTAGTGATTATTATTGGCCTTGAATTAAATATTCAGAGTGTAGGGAGTGCTGGGGTACCACGCCGGATTGATTGCGCGCCTCATGTAAAACCTTATACTATGTTCGTCTGTCAGTTTCGAGATATAATTTTTCGAAAAAAATATATCGATAATGCAGTGTTAACTATGCTCTAGCGTAGTATATAATCTTGGTTATATTTCAAATCCAGCAAGGTGCACCAATCAACTTTCCGAAAGGTCTATTTTTTGGTAGAATTTTGGAGAATAAGAGCGCTCACAACGTCCAAATTGCTTTATCAATTATAATGCCAAGAAGTAAGGATAGACCGAAAAAGCGGTCATGAAGAAAACAAAGAGCGATCAACGGCCGGAGCTTACATCGGCTGAAAATCTTTATTGTAGTATTGGTTACAACGGTCCAAATCGTTCAAGAACTACTATAGTTCAACATTGATTACTACGTAATGATTCCCAATATCGAAGACTGAAAATTAACCATTATTACCATGTCAGACGAAAAATACACCACGTTCACAAACATGTATCAAATACCGCCCCCGGAAGAACGCTTTAGGATCTTAGTCACTGATCGGATAAAGAATAAGCAGTCTGTTGATGATAAGGATTTCCGTTTTACAGCGCATGAAGTTAACCACCAGGTTCGACTTGAGCTGGTTGGTATAGGAGGTTATTTGCAGATGCTTATAGATGGTGAATTCGATAAACTGACAGCTAAACAAAAAGAGCTGATAAGCTCCTTAATCGAGCAAACCAAACGACAAGAGCAAAAAATTAGCGGGGTTATTGAGCTTGAGAAATTGAAGTATGCCTCGATATTCACGACTAAAACGTACATCGGTTCATAGGTCGAATTATAGGGGTCAAGAGTTTTAGTCTCGATTTGACGGGCCACGATACACTTTTCGGTAATCTATGGTTTTTATTGTATTTGTCTGGTTTACGGAGTCTCAGGTAAGATTGAGTAGAGCGCTAATTTAAGTTCTGTACGAGGCTTGACCAGACGTACTTGATGAAGCGGCTGAAAAACTAGCTGAATTGTTTCTAGCTCAACTGGAAGAAGAAAACAGAAAAACGACCCCCATCAGCTGACAGGGGTCGCGGTTATAAGTGTACGATTGGCGTGGTTAGCGGACCACAATGAGCTTTTGTGTTGCGGTCTTGTTGCCGACGGTCAGTCGGAGGAAGTATATACCCGACGTTCTGGGCGAGTAGACGACTGCATGAGTGCCTGCATCAAGTAGCTGATTCTCGTAAGGCATGGCAATCTTCCTACCAGCGAGATCGTAGACACCGAGCGTGACCGGCTGGCTGGCTGGGATGGAAAATCGTAGAGTACCGGCACTGTTGATCGGATTCGGGACGACGCTGAGACCAATAGGAGACCACGTAACCACTTCGGGGACTACTGAGGTGGTGTAGGCGAATTTCTGGATACGTGAGTTGCTAACGTCAACAACGTAGATGTCTGTTTGCGGGTTGACGGCAACCCCAGCAGGAGCCTCGAATTGTCCGTCACCGTAGCCCAGTGAACCCCAACGGGATAGGAATTCACCAATGCCCGTGAACTTCTGGACATAGTGGGTGTTTCTGTCAGAAACATATACTGACCCAGAAGCATCGCAGGCAACACCATACGGCTCACTGAACTGACCCCATCCAGAGCCGTTCGAGCCCCATTGGGTAATGTATACTCCAAGTGAGTCGAACTTTTGGACGCGGAAGTTTTGGCTGTCGGCGACGTAGACAAAGCCAAGTTCATCTACCGCAACTCCGAATGGTTGATTGAACTGTCCGTTACCAGATCCATACGATCCCCAGAGTCGAATCAGCGTGCCGTTTGGGCTGTACTTCTTTACGCGGTGACTAGTTCTCTCGACGATATAGACATTGGCCGCATCATCGACTGTCACCCCATACGGCTGACTGAAGTTACACCATTTATCCAGGAAGTGCCCGGATGAGGTGAACTTCTGCACACAGTTTTGATCCCAGTCGGACACGTAGACAACGAAGTCGTTTCCGACCGCGACGTTGTCAGCGTTGATAAACTGGCCATTACCGTATCCTATACTCCCCCAAGAGAGAACGAATTGTCCATCACCTCGGAACTTCTGAATACGGTGATTGTCACGATCAGCGACATAGACATAGCCACTGTCGTCCGCGGCCACACCGAAGGGAATATTGAATTGTCCCTGTCCGGAACCCTGCGTGCCCCATTGCGTAATGTAGACTGGTGGATCTTCGGGTAACTGAACGTATTGGAATTTCTGAACACGGTTGTTGCCATCGTCCACGCAGTAGATGTAACCATCAGAATCCTCGGTTATTCCCACGTGACTATGGAACTGGCCTGGCCCGTCGCCCCATGAACCCCACTGGGTCAAAAAGTTCCCATCAGTATCGAACTTCTGTACCCGGCTCGTATCGCCTATGTATAAGTGATTCTCGGGATCACAGTAGATCCCAAGGGCGTACATGAATTCACCAGGTCCGTCTCCATAGGTTCCCCATTGTGACACGTACTGGCCAGATTTGGTGAATTTCTGAACCCTCTTATTGTATCCGTCAGTTACGTAGACGAACCCGCTATCGTCAAAGGCTAATTCCACGGGGATAATAAACTGGCCGTCGCTCGTCCCATATGATCCCCATTGGGACAAGTAAACTCCCGTACTGTCGAAGCACTGTACTCGTGAGTTATTTTGATCGATCACGAATACTGTGCCAGAATCGTCCACTGCGATTCCATAGGGAATATTGAACTGGCCATCACCAGTACCGTAGGTACCCCACTTCATCAAGAAGGAGCCGTCTGGTGAGAACTTTTGGATCCGGTGGTTACCTTGCTCGGTGACGTAGATGTTACCCGCGCGATTGACGGCAATACCACGTGGTTCACGGAACTGGCCGTCTCCCGTACCACTACTACCCCAAGATGCAATGAACTGTCCTTCAACATTGAATTGCTGCACCCGGTGATTGTCAGTGTCTGTGACATAAAGGGTTCCATCAACACCAACTATGATGTCGGTAGGATTACGGAATTCTCCAGGGCTAGTGCCTTCATTGCCCCATTGGGACACATACTGCGGTGGCTCCTCGGCGTAGGCAAACGAGCCAGCCAGTAGGAGTACTAAAGCCGAAATGTAAACGAACAGGTTCTTCACGGAGTCCCTCCTTGTTCTGCGCCTTAACGCTGTTTTCAGACCATGTTAGTGGGGTTAGGCGTACACCAAATAGGTCCTTTTGTCAATGACTAGGGAATGAGTTTATGAATACTTAATCTAGTAATGTAGTGATAAAACGGACACGAGAGTGTACTTGACTGAATAACTTGGTATCATTTGAGGCCTATTTTTTGTCCCCCCAATTATCGTTGACCCAATGGAAAACACCAATAAGCAAATATATTAAGAAAATAATTGCAAGTCCTATAACGGGATGAAAAATTATATAAAAACCAGGAATTAAATAATTCAACAAAAAAAATCCAAGCATCAGAATAGAAATTCCAACGATCCTTGCGAGAATATTTTTCCGAGTAAGTCTAGGTTTTTTTACTGGCCTTGTTGGTGTGCCTGATAAAGGTGGTATGAATTCCGAATCGGACCTTAGAAGAGTCTTGTTGGCTTCTTTAGAGACGGGTATGTGTTGAGGTAGACCAAGTAACTTACGGAAACGATTTACTACCTCCGATGGGAGGTGTTGTGACTTAACCAAATAATCTACCGCTCCTAGCGCTAGTCCCTTATCAACATCATATCTATCTCCAAGATTCGAGAGAATTATGATGGGAATATCCTTTGTTCGAGTATCTGCTTTCAGGAGCTTGATAGCGTCAAAGCCATTCATTTTCGGCATAGTAATACTCATAGAGATAACATCGGGGTTCTCTTTTAAAACAATGCTAACCGGATCCTTGCTCGGATTATTGTACGTCGCAACATCGAGGCCATCGAGCTTGTATTTCGCTTCATACATGGAGCACAACATCTGCTCGTCCTCGAACATGAGGATTTTCTTGTTAGGGGTTGTTGGGGTGTTCATATCATTTAGTTTGGGTTGTCTCCTATAATAATGCGTATCGGGTCAGTGAGCCCTTGTAAGGTTTTTGACTATAATAGATTTACAGTCCCTCTTCTCGCAGACATTGCTTATATAAAAGGTCATATTCATTCACGTATCCTTGGGCGCGTCCAGCCGCCCAGTAGTTACAACCCTTTTTTATACTGCTCGGCCTTAAAGCAAACCAATAAAACAGTACCCCGAAAATCATTAAAACTAAGATAATAAATCCTAAATATTGTTTTTTAGTCATACATTTATGCTGTTGTGTTGTCTCTTGTACAAGTTTGGTTGAGTTATTATATTCTTTTCCGCATTGTGTGCAGTACATATATTATTAATGCCATGACTTGGCCTTCGAAGTGGCTAACCCACGTAAGGCGACGTAATACTTAATAATCAACGACTCAAAGACTTAAATAAAAAATAAATAATAATAAAGGTTACTATTAAAAAAGTAATTGAAAAATAATCTAGGTATCTTTTATATTTTTCAGCCACGTCTTTAAAGATAAAATATGCTACAACACTAATCACTCCTGAAATAATTGACACTATCATAAAAACTGCGAAAAATGCTCCTAGAACTCGTGCAAGATATATGGGAATACCAATATGGACATTTACTGAACCAAATGCATAAATAATCTGTGCAAACAACCCAATTGTTAATATTATTTTTGTTTGACTGCTATGCGAATTAAGCCATTTTATGTCGCGCTTTTTTTGGAGCGTAACAGGGGCTGTTTGTGGATTTTCTAAAGAAGGGGTAGATTTTTTTGAAGGCTCGGGACGACTTTTTACCACTACCGCCTTCCCACATTTGTTGCAGAAGGATGCATCGGCGGGAATCTGCTGACCACAATGTGAGCAGTACATTTTAGTATCGTTTAATAATTAAGCAGTCGCTAATTAGCTGGGAGTCACCGGGCTGATACACAAAACCCCGCGCCAGCTAGATCTTTCGATCACATATCCCTTTCGGGGTATGACCCTTGGTAGAGTCGCTAAACGCGGGGTTCAGTTCTACCAAGGGGTTTTATGCCATGCTCGTATTTCTACGGGTTTAGGCACTAAAATTGAGAAACGTGCGCTTTTGGTATGATAGTTTGATAATTGTCCAGAATCTGATAAAATCTTAGCTGAATAGGGGGTTTTACACAAATCGCTCAATTATTATTAGCATTACAATGGACCCGGAAAAGAGATTTAATCAGGATATGTGGCTTGTTTTGCAAGCCATCAAAGTTATTAAAAATCAAAGCTCTGATAGGGAGACCTTTTTTGAACCTGAAGACCTTGAGCATTATATCAGCCAAGATAATCTTCCCGGGCATTTTGTTATACGAATTCTTATACAACTTGAACATGAGGGTGTTCTTAAAAAGGAAGAATGTAATTTTATGGACATCAATACTGGAGAAGAAAGTACCTATGATAAGTATGTTGTGAATAAAGGAAAGTTTGAAGAAGTCTATGGTAAAAACGCTCATGTATTTAATAATCTTTCAGAATTGGCGCATATAAAAATTAAAGACATTGGATTAGACACAACTAATCACTTATTGGTAATCAATAACGGAGAACAAATCATACATTTCAGGTCTAAAAAGAAGGGCGTAGACTATCAAAAAGAGACAAAATTATTCAAAGTTTTTTTCCAACTGTGGGATTTTCGGTGGGAAATGAAGGATGGCAAGGTGGAAAAAAGGGGCGATTTTGTCTCTCTTGAAAATCTTGCTAAGGGCAGTGAAAGCGAAAGTAAAAACGCCGCCTACAAACAAATACAGAGACTAAACGATCGCTTCAAGAAAAAAAGGGCGGACATAGAGATAAAGGGTGAGAATGAAAAATACCGCCTAATCATCAATAAGGCATAGACAACATCTCTGCTATTTTTCGGACAAAACTTTTATTACAAATCAAAGTAAATAAACGAAAATAGGCAAGGACTAGGACATTGATGTCCGTGCCCTAAAGGTTGCTCCAACTCACGACTGATATGCTCAAAGCAAAATAATTTGAGCTTTTTTGATTTGTTCAAGTCGTTTCCTCGCTAACCATTACCCCAAATAACCATGACCCAAGACAAGAATAACTCATTACGGGAGATAGATCGCATTATTCCACTCGACGACTCGTCGCTGGTTTGGACAAGTTTTGATCTGGGCGCAAGCGCCGCGCTCGTGTGTGCTGATTTTGAGCTACTGACGCTTGATAAAACGAATCCACGCAAGGCAATGTTCGTTTTCAAGCGCGAAGACGGTATCGAGGGAAAAATTGACGACTACTGGGCTGATCGTCTCGAGGTCAAAGCGCGGACGTATTTCGATACCCTTAAGATGTTGAAGAACAGACTGTATTCCGAATAACCATGCAGTTCACGGATGACCACATTGCCGAGTTTCAGATGCTATACCGCAAAAACTTCGACGTGGACATAAGCAAGAAGGAGGCACTGGAGAAGGGTCTCCGGCTCATCCGACTAATGGAGGTCGTCCTAAAAGAGAGCATAAAAAAAACTTATCCCAACCCTTAATTCACTAATCATTACCCACCATGAGTCAACCAACTATTACAATCAAAGAATACCTGACACAAAAGAGCATTCCTTTTCGAGAGAGCGGCGGAGAACTCATCACCAAGTGTTTATTCCATAATTGCGACGAGGACAGTCGGACCGATGAGGCACACCTGTATTTCAGTGTCGAAACGGGTCAGTATGACTGTAAAAAATGCGGAGAGAAGGGCAACATTGTAACACTGGCGAAACATTTGGGCGATAGTATTCAAGACATTGCCCTCAAACCACGAGTGTCCACAAAAAAGCCGGGCAGAACAGCATTTGGTTCAGCCCTAGTCGAGTCTTGCTATTTAGCGCTTCCGGCCCGTATCCGACAATATCTCAACGCTAGAGGCATCACAGACGCTGTGGTTGACGAATATAAGCTCGGCTACGGTTCGTTTTATAGTAGTTGGTGGATTACCATTCCGATCAAAGACTCTGTCGGTAATTATATATACTTTAAATTACGCCAAGACCCGACTCTTGGTGATCGAAAAATGACCTCTCAAAGCAAAATTAAAGCGCAGTTGTATGATTGGCAAGCGGTCGAATCAGCCGATGGAACACTGGTTATCTGTGAAGGTGAGCTAGATCGCTTACTATTGGTCTCGCGTGGAGTGAATGCTGTTACAGGAACGCACGGGGCGCCTACGTTCAGCGGAGAATGGATCGATTATATTTTGCAGAATAAGAAGATAAAAAAAATATATGTTTGTTTTGATTATGATAAAGCAGGACGCGAAGGCGCAGAGCGCCTTGCCGGACTGTTGAACAGTGAGGGAAACGTGGATGTTTATATTGTTGCTCTTCCCCCGGAAGTCGGAGAACATGGTGATGTAACCAATTATTTTATGAATTTTGGAGGAACCGTCGAGGACTTGATGAATAAATACGCGATGTCGGTTACCGATTTTGAAAAAATACTTCGCGTTGTGAAATTAGACAAACCCAAGCGAGAGACCACTATCGAGGATTGGCAACAGATAGTGAGAGGTTATTTCCCCGAATTATTATTCCCCTCTGAAGTCGGGCTCTCAATAATTTCTCAAATTCTAATTAAAGATATAACAAATCCATTCGCATTAGTATTGGTGGACGTCCCATCCGCAGGAAAAACCATTTCGATAAATTTCTTTTCAGAAATCAAGGAACTGACATACGCGAGTGATAAATTCACCCCAGCATCCTTCGTCTCCAATGCGTCAAATGTGCAAAAAGAAAAACTATCGGAGATAGACTTGTTGCCCCGTCTGAGATACAAAATGTTTCTCCTGAGGGACCTCTCGACGATTTTTTCCAAGAGAGACGATGACCTAAACGAGTGCTTGGGTTTACTGACAAGAGTTTTAGACGGAGAGGGGCTGAATACCGATAGTGGTATCCATGGACAGAGGCAGTATGTCGGAGAATATCTTTTCATGATACTCGCTGGCTCAACACCAATACCACCAAGGGTCTGGAAAATGATGGGTAATCTCGGGTCGCGTTTGTTCTTTCTTAATATGGGAGTCAAGGAAAAGAGCGAGGAGGAGCTTGCGGAACAACTGACCTCACTTGCTTATAAAGAAAAAGAAAAGGTTTGTCGTAAAATAACCAAGGGGTTTCTACAAACACTCTGGAACAAATACCCGGAAGGAGTAGAGTGGAATAAACCAGCTGATGCTCATGAAATTAAAATACTAATAACACGATGTGCTAAACTTCTAGCTAATTTGCGTGGTGTAATAAATATCTGGAAAGAAAAATACCAAGACGGTGATACATACGACTACACTCAACCTGTCATAGAAAAGCCGGATCGGATAAATCAGTTGTTTTACAATCTTTGCCGAGGTCACGCGCTCGTATGCGGCAGAACGCAAATACATCAAGATGACCTCCGACTCATTGTTGAGTTGGCGATTGATAGTGCGCCGAATATCCGCGCCAAACTATTTAGAAAAATATTGGATCAAAACGGGACAATAAAAACGAGTGGGGTGATGGACGCCTTAAGCTGCTCACGCCCGACAGCACTCAAAGAGATGGAAGCGCTGAAGATTTTAAAGGTCGGATATATTTCCGACGAAAGTTATGGAGAAGTGGGACAACCGGAAAAAGTATTTCGTCTCAATAAGAATTTTGAATGGTTCTTAAGCGATGAATGCAGGAATATCCGAGGATTGCCGCTTAAAATAGAACCAAAGGTCGCACAACAAGATACGTTGGCAGATTTATTTAATGATAATCAATAAAGGAAAAAAGACGCTGTGCATAGTAATAACTAAATACACTCAACTTGAAGGTAGAAACCTGCTATAATAACATCGTTGACCCTCTCATAGATCAGTCCAAAGAGTTATTACGTATTGCTGACCCAAAAGGGGCGGTTTGCCAGCAAGCTACTCTTTGGAGCGGTGAGTTGGGTCAACCAGACCGTCCCTATTGAGTCATTATGAAAACCGATAAGAGCACAATCAAATACTTCGCCTACGTTCGTAAATCAACCGAGGGTGAGGAAAAGCAGGCGTTATCCATTCCGGCTCAAAAGGACAAGCTGAAAGAGTTATTCAGCGACCTTGATATTGAGTTTGTGGAGGACAAGGCCAGTGCTTTCCATCCGTATAATCGCCCCGCCTTTGCTGACATGCTAGAACGCATTAGAAAAGGAGAGCGGCAAGGTTTGCTTGCCTGGCATCCAGACCGTTTATCACGCAACGAGGTTGATGCTAGCACCATCACCTATATGTTACGTGAGGGACTAATCAAGGACCTCAAACTAGTCACCTACCACTTCGAGAACAATTCACCTGAAGGCATCTGGATGCTCCAGATGGCGCTCTCTCAATCACAGTATGAAAGCGCGAAGAAAGGGCGAGACGTAAAGCGTGGCCTTGAACAGAAGGCGAATATGGGTGTGTATCCCGCGCCTGCTCCACTCGGATATATCAACGACCGATACGCCGAGAAAGGCTACAAAACCATTCATCCTGATCCCGTACGATTCGACTTGGTGAGAAAAATGTTTGACCTTATGCTCACGGGCAATTACTCACCCGCTCGCATCCAGATAATCGCGGACAAAGAATGGAGGTTTCTTGGCCAGAGGGGGAAGAAAATAAGCCGGAGTACGGTTTATAGCGTCTTCACGATGCCGTTCTACTATGGCGAGTTCGAATACCCGCGCGGCAGTGGGAACTGGCACAAAGGTATCCATAAAACGATGATTACCCGCGAGGAGTATGAGCGGATACAGGCGCTCCTTGGGCGTCCTTCCCAGCAACGCCCGAAGAAACACGACTTTGCCTATCGCGGACCAATCCGGTGCGGTGAGTGCGGGGCAATGGTTACTGCGGAAACGAAAACGAAACGCTTGAAAGATGGCGGTGTTCAATACTACACCTACTATCACTGCACCAAGCGGCGGGACCCCAACTGTAGCCAGAAATCGCTGGAAGAAAAGGAGATTGAAAAGCAGGTGACTACAGAGCTAGACAAGCTGGAAATCAAGCCCGACTTCCGGCAGTGGGCTTTAGCGAGACTTCGAGAGATGAACGCGCACGAGGTAGGCGACCGCGAACGCATTTACGGCAATCAGCGCCGCGAGTATGAAGGTTGCGTCAAGAAGCTCGACAATCTTATAGATATGCGTGCTGACGAGGAGATTGACGCCGAGGAGTTCAAGAACCGGAAGACCGCCCTGTTCGCCGAAAAAGAGCGCCTACACTCGCTCTTGAAAGACACTGACCGGAGAATTGAGAACTGGCTGGAGATTGCCGAGCGGGGGTTCAACTTTGCGGAGAGAGCCCAGCTCGCCTTTGAGAAAGGCGGCCTTGAGGTTAAAAAGAAGATTTTTGCCGACTTAGGTTCGAACTTTATCCTGCAGGACGGAAAACTCAATGTTTCCGTGGATATTCTGCTGTTTGCCATTGATAAGCTCAATAAAGGCGTTGAGCTGAATCCGGCAATGTTAGAACCGGCAAAAACCTCCGTAGATAGCACACGATCCGCCCATTTTCTGGACGGATCTTGTGCTCTGCTCCGGGGACAGGATTCGAACCTGCGACCAAGTGGTTACACGTAATCCGATATTTTCATAACGGCGCGGACTATCTTATCACCCTGCTAGTCACAGGGCGCGAGGCGCTTCCCCTCCGTATAGCGGAGAGTACTCCCATTATGGGATAGTCTCTGAACCTTTCCCGACACACGTCGGGACTTGGCTGCGGATTACCATACCTTAACTGTTAGGATTAGGCTTCCCGTCCGCTTTTTAAAATTCGCGGATCCCCTATAGCTTTTTATTAAAGCTTAGGAGGACAATTCACCTCGTTTTTCAACCATGATTTCTCATGGAAGCTGCACTGATAATGTACAGCCACCTGCTCTACCACTGAGCTACCCCGGAGCACGGAATAGGAATTTAAGTTCTTTTGCAGAAAGCGAAATCAGTGTAGCGATGATTTTATTATTTGGCAATAGTTAAATAAAGACATATGCTTTTATTTCCGGTACAATAATACAACTATGGAACAAACGAAAACAAGCAATTCCGCCTTACGCCTATTTTACTTCTGGGCTGGAATCATTGCCACGATCGCTTATCGCATAATTATTGTACTAAATAACTTCAGTTCTACTTTGGTAATGATTTCTTGGTATATCGGTACGGTTGGATTTATTATCTACTTCATCCACCGCTATCAGATATCTCAAAAAAGACAGCGGTTGATTATTCAACACAGCCTGACTGATAAAATAAACAAATCATGCGACTTATCCGAAGAAGATAAATCAGTCTTGCAGTATATTTTAAGCACGCTTAAGTCCACCAAGGAGAAATGGAATTATATTTTTATTTTTGTGATGTCCGGGCTGGCCTTGATCGTCGGAATCTACTTAGACTTTCTTGCTTAAATTATGGATAAAGAAACGAACATAAAACTGGAACGCATAGAAAAGTCTTTGATCGAACTAAAGACATCAGCTGAACGTTCTAGAAAACTATTCATCTGGGTAGCGATTATCGGTTTGATTTTATTTATGCTGATACTGATTGCTATCCTGATGCTGCTGCCTTTGATTATTCAGTCGTTGGATCTGGGCTAAGACTAGATTAAATAGAAAAGGGACGACTACTCGAAAGCAATCGTCCCTGTTTTTTAGTTCCTCCCTTGGTGCTATTAGTTGCCGTTTAAGGCAACCGGATCAAATTCACCTAAGCCTGCGTTGTCCCAGTTGATGTCCTTCCAAGGCACTGGTTTGTACAGCCAGGAGTTGGGGCGACATTCGACGCCATCCAGCTCCTGACTGCAGAGCACCTCACCGACCTTAGACCATAGCAGTTTTCCGCTGGGATGCTGAGAAATCACTTGGAATCTCTTTAGGGTCATGTCCTGCCGTTTTATCGCGGCAAATCCAAGGCCTGGGAAGTAATCCATCTGATGAGCGTTATCCATCGCAGGATTATCCCAGTTTTCCGCCACTACATAGTAGGGTGGATCCCCGAGCAACGCTTGGTCAGATACGTATACGTAGTCGTACTGATCATACCAGGATGCGACTCCGGCTGGCATACCCGGCGGCGGGTAATACTCCGCTGGTGGTGTCTTTGTTGAAGCCTTGCGGTCCGGAATTCCCTCAGGAGTTTGACGGCCTCCGATTGATTCCCGCACTTCGGCGATCATTGTCGAGTCGAATCGCTTGAAATCTTTAGCAACAACTCGTTTCCAGAAAGTGGCTACTTCTTCGTTATAACGGCCGCTTTTGGAATAAACCGTGGCCACGTCATAGCCCACGATCAGTCGAGAGCCATTCTCCAGTCCCATGTTGATTTCTTCAGCGATCAATTCAGGCTCTATTACCCGCATATCTGACCAGTTGAAGAACTGAGCAAAGCTTCCTAGACGAACAGAGCTGCCGTCTAATGCTTCAGCCACTCGTTCGGTTGCCAGCTCATTCTGCGACATTGGCCAAGGCTCATGTGTGCCATCCTCACCATATTCGACAACAAAGATATCGATCGAACCGCGTTTAGCGATCGTGCTTGCCGAAACACCGAATATGGCATTCTCAGCAACCCCGGGACCAAAACCCACATCCCAAACACCTTCGTTCCAGTCGTTATCGTAAACTTCTGGAGCTTCGTCAATCACACGCTGCCAAGGCATGTAAACGACCGGTGCATCTGGATTGACAGTATGGACGGCACTGCTAACGACTTCCAAGTAATCAGCCATCAACTCAAACCGCCACTGATACCAGCTTAACCAGAGTGGATCGCCCGAAGGCACCAACTCAGTGTACTGATTGACCAGGGTGGCCCGATCAACCGGGAAGTTGCGAACCGGCTGGTTGTGAAGCAGCAAGTACGACTGGAAAGACTGGTAGGCATCCTGTGAATAGGTTGGTGAATCCCAGTAGCGCACGTGTTGCGGCCAAGACTCGCTCACCCAATCACTGACTCGATCTTCAACAATAAAAAATCCGTCGAACTCATTGAACTGAGCCAAGGCATCACGTAGCTGCTCGCCAAACCAGGCCATGGCTTGGGGGTCAGCCTTATCAAAGTGCTGACTTCGAATCTGACCGTCGCTGAAGTTAGCTGGGATCAATGACCCGGCATCATTCAGCTTATAAGCCTGAAATTCGGACGGTGGATGCTTGGTGCCGGGATATTCCCAGCAGTTTAAATAAACAGCCACACCCTGGTTATGAGCCCTGGCCAAAAAATCGTTTACTGTATCGACGGTGAATTGATTCTGACCCTCAAACCAGGTCCAAATTCTAAGCTCAACCGCATCAAAGCTCAGTTTGATTTCTTGGAAAAACTCATCCAAGTCTTCACCTTCCAAATAGTCTCCATCGCCGATCAGGATACCAGAAGCATCCACGATCGGTCCCTGACCAATCAGAAACGGCCGGGCCATGGAAACATCAGCCACGTTCGCAGTCTCCAGGTTTTCCAAAGCCGGACGAGTTGTTGTACACCCGACAAAAACCAGTAGAGCTAGAGTTATAGCAGCAATGTTACGCATCATTTACGATACCTCCCTTTAAAGCGGATTAAGCCCAGACGCCTCCTTTAGTGTACAGGAAGCACCCTATTATCTTACTCTGTAACGAGCCTTCCTTACACCACGAAACGATCAAAAACTGAACCTGAGACAGTAACAAAAACACCTAGTTGTGTCAACCCCAAAGATAATAAAAAGCCCCGATCTATTCCTAAGAATAGCATCGGGGCTTGTTTGTTGTTGTTTACTGTTGGATTGGCGTGAACAGGGCCTTGAACTCGAATCCAGTCCGCGTATCCACAATCGTGGCACTACGGCCCCGGTATTTCTCCTTGATCGGTGTCCAATTCAAGGGGCCCGTAGGACTAGATCTCCAGGCTACCTGACACTCATCGGTGACCACGCCGTTGTAGACCAGGGCATTTTTGGCAGAGTCATAGGTGAGAAGAGCCGTGGTTTGGGTTTCGGACCAACTGAATCCGCCACCCATGACATAGAACTCAGCACCCGAAGGTACCCCGTTCATAATCTCATCAGAGAAATAGGTCTTTCCCCCGGAGATCCAGGCCATAGGCTCGCCCTGGTCTCCTTCGGTCAAACCTTCATTCCCCGCAACAGCCGCCGTACCAGTAGTGAAACGGCTAGCCACCGAGCCACCGCGCCAACTATTGCTCACAGGCTCCGTACTCTCTAGAACTTTAATACGGTTTTTTGCCTCATCAGAAAGCCCCACAGTCAACGGAGTAGCCGCACCAGATCGAGTGACCTGCACAGACATTTCCTTGGGTAACTGCTCGACTTTCTTGGTCAGATTTTTGATCTGAGTAGCTGAGTACCCAGACTGTTTGGTTGAGGTCTCAACCTTTTCAGTCAGGGTCCCGACCTGCTCGCGAAGCTTTTCATTCTCCGCCCTAAACGCTTTAAGCTCGTCTAGAACGTTGGTTGTCCTCTTTACCACCTCGATTTTTTCTTGTCCATCGCTTGATGTCCAATGGACCGAATCTTGGTACGACGAGGTTAACAACTCATCGACATAGTCGATGGTTGGTAGTCCTGTCAGGTCCGGGGCAATTGGGGTAGGTATCTTGCTGGCCACGGCAGTAGCCAGCGCTCCCTCGTCGATCGCCACCGTCGCATTTTTGCTACCAATGCGAGGAATGAAAATCGCCAGGGCGATCACTACGCACCCGAAAAACATAGCCATTGGACCAGTAAATTTGCTCTTCTTGGGAATTTCCGGTGTTTCCGGATTTCTGTTTGTGTGAACTTCTGGATCTGCCATCTTCTGTATCCTCCTACTTTACCGACTCGTGAGCCGGTTTCCCAGGATTTCTTGGCGCATCAGCTTTGGGGTATTTTCCATAACTCTTGCGCTGTGATCTAAGATTTTTCCGGATTAAACTCAACTCATGAGTCTCCCACGTCAATATCAACGGTCCGATTATCAGACCCCTGTTCAAGAGTGCCATCGTGGTTGAGAGTAATCCTAAAAAGCTCAATCGGAGGATCCGGGTCCAACAGTATCGAAGCTAAATGATGCAATTCAATACCGTTCAACCGGACAGTCCGAAATATCGATGCGTTATCTTCGGTGATCACTCGCAAATCTTGCAAGCCAACCCATGATGACAAACCGCTGATACTCCAGGTTTGCGATCCTTGATATATCATCCGGAATTGTTCACCGTCGGTAAATCCAGCACCCTCGAGGTAGACCCTTTCGGTCGGCTCAATATGCGGATTTGTTGCGGAGATGACATGGCCATAGGTTCGGCGATTTTCATCGCCCAGCGGAGTCACTGAACTGCTTCGGCTGACATTGAACCGAAAATATCGTGTTACCTCCGGATGACGATGATGGATAAAATCACCCACCCAGTGGATTAGCTCCACGCCGTTCACCCGAACTGTCACGCTATCTCCAAGTTCATGCCCATCTCCGAGATCAACCAGGGCAAGCTTTAAATCGCCTGGCAATGTCCTCATAGTGGCTGAGTAAACGCCATCGCTATGGGTCATGGCCGCGGGATAAGTAGAAAAGCAAGTAGCGGTTCCTACCAAGCCCAGTTCAGACGCCGTAGACCGATTCAGCACTTCGATGTTCAAATCAACCAGAGACCCAAGGTTTGATGGCCATTGCCAGATCCAGGCTAAACCATCGTCATCAATCAGAATCATGTGCGAAGCAAATACACCTTGGTTCTCATCCAGCCACAGATTATGCGGCGTTTCACCGGCAAACTGGTAGCTGCCGAACAATGGCTGACCGTCGCGGACAACCATTTCGTTGTACCAGCTTCCGGCATAAGTAGTCACCACATAACCAGACGAATCAATCTGAGCTTTTCCCCAGCTGGTGATTCCGTTTGTTATGAAGGTGTCGCCAATGTATTCAGTGCCTTGTTCAGCCTCGGTCTGAGCCATAATCATGACTAGCGAACCAAGTTCAATAGCCGGCGGACTATCAGAGCCGTCTGAAGCGGTCGGGGGCAATTTCTCGCACCCGAGCACGGTCATCAGTACCATCGCTCCTGTGAGTAGGAGCATTAAGGTCCATCTCATCAGATTCTCCTCTCTCTCAGAACCACAGCCGGTGGCCGAGCTCTGCGATTATGCCCCAGGCTTCATTGTCGCCTCCGCGACCGATTCCCAAGACAAGCGTAGCCGGTAACTTGGCAATGCCGGGAAAGTCATATTTAACTAACCCGTGGAATCGCGTGGTGTACCAGTGTTCTCCATTTTCATGAAACGAATTGTAAACTCCTTCGCCTCCCAAATACCAGATACGATCACCTGATCCTGCGATTGGATACATGTGCCGGCTCCGGAACCAGAAAGCGTAGGTTGTCGACTGGTATGTCGCATTTTCCTCATTCCAGATTTTCCAGATTGGCAACCCGAGCCAGCCTTCGTAAACTAAACCCGACTGCCAGTGGTTGTTCTTGTGATCGTACTGTCGGCCAGCTAGGATACGAGCTTTAGCATCCTTGTAAAGATGATAACTCAATCCAACCTGCCAGCGCGACATATCACCACTCAAGCCTCGATGGACTATCCGACCTCCATTGCGCCAGAAATTAGCCTGTGACGACGCTAACGCCGTCTTAAGTGTCCAACGACTAGATAATGGAAAATCAATATACAATCCTTCGAAAGCATATCGGGCCCGCGACTCCAAAGACTTCGATCCGGCAATACCGATCCAGCCGTCCATTGGAATAGACCAACCGCCGCCTTTTTTTGGTGGCGGTTCAGGTGGTGGAGGCAAAGTATCCGATAAAATCGTAGGTGGTTTTGTGTCCACTATTAACGGTGGAACTGGCATGGGCTGTGGTGAGCCTATCCAAACGTCAGCAGCACTCCCTAAAACAGGATTGCCGCACCTCTGAACAAACCTGATCAGGTACATCAATGTATCAGACGTAACCTGAACTGGCGGAATAGTCACTACCAAGGGTTCGAACTTATCAACGAAACCTTCTACTTGCCGACCATGAGCATCCAGACATTTAATCCAGATCTCAAAGTCAAACGAATAAACGGCCAGACTATCACCCAGACTATCAGCCGGAAAACCGGCTGACATGACAGGATCAGCGCCAATATTCAGGCGCTTAGCTGTCGAGTCCGAATCGATATACTGAATCTGCGGAAGCTGAGCCATGGAAGACCCAGCGCAAGCAATCAATAGAACAACCAGCAACGCCAAGCTCTTCATGGCGAACCTCCTCGTTTCTTCTTCGAATTAAGTTGTCAAACAGCAGACAACAACAATAACTACCTAGTCATTGATCCAAGAACTTTTCTTGGGCCAATCTTAAGTAGCATTAGCTATGATTATCTAGTTTTGCTTTATTTAAGCCTAAATTCATTGGTAATTATTAGCTTTCATCAACGGCCAACCTTATAAGCTTTTGCCTATTTTGTCAACCCCGTCGTAATGGTTCAATAGCTTGGCAACACCCCCCCTGTATTTATGGGAGCATGTCATACACTATGAATCCATATCTACCAAAGCTTCGAGCTAATGCCGTATATGCTGTTCAACAAGGAAAACCTATTCGTGCTGTCGCACGAAATATCGGTGTTTATCCTTCAACAGTGCTACGTTGGCTTAGAAGAGCGCCACGGCAAGGTCGAGTATTGACTCTACCGACCCGTTCCTCTCGACCACACCATCATCCTTGGGCAGTTGATCGTAGCGTGATAGAAAGGATTATTGCGCTTCGGGCAGAACAAGGCCGCTGTGCTGAGATACTCCATGCCCAGCTCATTCGAGAAGGAATAGTCATTTCCCTCTCAACAGTGAAACGTATTCTAGCCAGAGAGGGACTACTCAAGAAACGAAGTCCCTGGAAGCATACCCATCAATCAGGGGAACGTCCCAGACCAGAAATTCCAGGAAAACTGGTGGAAATGGATAGTATTCATCTCTGGGAAAAACGTCGGGTATCTGGATATATTGTGACTCTCATTGATGTTTGTAGTCGCTGGGGGTATGCCTGGGCGCTTTCACGATTGAATACCCTAGCCACGGTTGGTGTTGTTAGGAGGGCTCGAATAGTGTCTCCGTTTCCCTTTTCCTTAGTGCAATCCGACCATGGACCTGAATTTTCTTCCCACTTTACCAGGAGGCTTACGGTTTGGGGAATTCAACATAGACATATCCGAATTCGGAAGCCCAATGATAATGCCCATGTTGAACGATTTAATCGTACACTTCAAGAAGAGCTTCAAACCGATATTATTAGGTTTTCTGACAATCCAAGGAAGCTAAACCAGGCACTTACGGACTGGCTGCAATACTACAACAAAGAACGACTTCATTTAGGTTTAAACTGTAAAACTCCCTATGAGGTGTTGCCAAGGTATTGACCGTATTTCGCCCCGTTAGAGGTTAGCCTCTAACGGGGTCAACCCTATTACCAGTTTTCAGCCTGTTGCAAGGTCAGGCAGACAAGAAAAGAAGGATTTTTATTTTAATAAAAAAGCCCCCTGCACACGCATGGTATGCAGGGGGGTTGAAAGTACGTTGTGCAGTAAAGCTGCTTAGCTGCCAATTTCTCCGCTTCGGTTGTCAGGGCCCTGGATCAAACTTCCGTCGGACATGACAATGCCAACGAATTTGACGCCGGGTTCTCCTCCTCCGTCCGGATAGTACGGCACTAGATGCCATACCTTGACGTTATTGATCCGGACCGAGTAGACCACCGGCCTATTATTGTCATCAATGTTCCACACGCTGAGGTCGAATTCTCCCGACCCCATGGTGATTTCCTTTCTCCAGCGATCACCGGAGTAAGGGAGTTCAAACGATTGCCCTCCATTGTATCCACTCATTACAGCCATCAGACGATCCGACTGATTAAAGTACTCATTGATCGCCGTTAGTTCGAATGTAACGGGAATTCCGCCACAGCCGACCTGGATCATGCCCTGCTCATCAACAACTAATCTGAAGACATAGTTGTTGTTGAGCCAGGAACCGCTGAACCAATCAGCCTCGGCAAAAATCTCCGAAGCGTTGGTGACCATTTCCGCGCAGTCGACCAGTACAGCTTCGGACATCTCGTCGGTCTTGGCATACAGGGGTCTATCATCGATCGCGGCACCGCCTGGCGCCCGGAAAGCAATCTTTGCTGAAGTACCTTTAAGCACAGGAAGCCAAATCTGGTGAATTTTAAATTCATCGTTCCAGATCATCCGGGGTGGAAAAGGATTCCAGCAAGTCTGCGTGCCGTACACCCTTACCTCACTGATCGAATGGTTAGGATCACTCAGCTTGTAATGGACCGTGGTGAAATCCTCAACATTTGATACCTCGCTTTGGTAAACCCACATGCTGCTGTCTGACGGCATGGTTTTGAACCTAGCGAAAGTACCAATATTTTCACCCATGGCAACATACTCGTGCAAAAGCGTCCCATTCATAGCCACGTTACCGATTTGTGGTAAGCCGTCATCAAACACTTGACCTAAAAACCACTGACCAGTCTCGGTCGTAATCACGAACGGACTTCCAGACGGGAAATTCTGAGCTCCCCACAGAGGAACCCAGTTTCCATCTACCTGGAAAGTGTTGCCAATAAATTGGCGGTCACCTTCGGCCATGAACGACTGTCCCACATATCCGCGATCACCCAACGCTTTGTTCAACGTCTGGGGCAAGATCTCAATTCGGAGCTCGCCCCGCTGATTGATCACATCCGGTGGAATGTTGGTATTGGGCTCATAGATAACTGGCTCATTGGCGCACCCGTACAGAGTAGCCATTAGAACCAGGCATAGAATAGAGAAGATGCTTTTCCGCATCATGAGGTTTTCCTCCTCTGGTTTTCTTGGTTTCTTTTATCAAGTGACAGGAGTATCCCGCATAGGATCTCCTTTTTGGTTGGCAGTAAATCTGCCTTGGCCACCTGACAAAAGTTATTAACACTGGCCAAGTGGCCAGATTCGGAAAATCAGAAGCGTCTGCCAATGACTGCTTCTGCTTGGAAAAACTCACCCACTCTCGAGCTTCGCCCCGCACCTATTAGAACGCAGAAAGGCGCAAAACCGAGTTTGCCAGACAAAGCTATAAAGCCTGAGCCTCGAGTTCGATAAAATCTATCGCCCTCATTCGCGGGAGAATAGTAACCCGGCGGCAAAATCAGCTTGTAGCTTTCTGCTAAGTATTCTCCTCCCAGGCTCAAACGGCCAGCTCGGCCCCAAGACTTGAGAGTAAATTCAGAACGAGTCCTCAGCCAGGCATCACGGGTAGGTCGATGGGCGTACTTGCCAATAACCTGATTGTGAATGCCAAACAAAGAAATACCTGCCTCAGCCTGCCAAGCGTCAAATCTGGTCCCGGTGGAATCTTCCACTTGGCCATAAAGAAGCGCTAACCGGTCTAGCCAGCTATTTCGATAAGCCAATCCCACTACCACTCGACTTTCTTGATCCATTAACCCTAAGGGACGCATCATTATGCCGTCTTGCGGCAGAATCGACGCTTCACCGGTCAGGCCGATATAATCAGAAAGCCAGACATTAATTCGACAGAAGCAGGAAACTGCCTGATCATCCTTGATTATCAAGCCCTGACTGCCAAAATTCAGGTCAATCGTAGGATGAATCACACCATCACTGGGACTTAAACCTGGGATAATTTTATCAGGTCGTTTGGTTGGGGTTAATGTTCTACCTCGAGCGGGATTGACTGGCATCAGCCTTTTCGGGATCTCTGCTTCAGTCAGCGCGGGCGGATCCTGATCTCTTGGCACTTGGATATATGCCTCGTTGATCGGGAAGCCTCGGCGCCGGTAATCATTGCCTTCGCTTACTATGTACAAACCCCGATAAGTAACGGAGCCAGGGTTTGAATCGTAAACAAAAACCACCAAGCGCACGCCTTGCGGCAGACGGACCCGGCAGCTGCTTTGATCAGCCAGGCATATCGTGGCATCAACTTCAAAAGGGAAGGCTCTTATGCTGGTGCCTTCCGGCAAAACATCCAGATTTTGAGAAATTCCCGTTTCGCTGAAAGACTTCATGTCCATTAGCGGGGGCTCTTTCGGGCCCAGGTACTCGTACTCCGACCCAGGGGCGGGGTGCGAGCATACAACAATTATCAAACACAGCAGTAAAGCTTTTACCCAGCTCATGGGCATCTCCTTTCGTTTCAATTGTCAACGATCTCCAAGCACAAACACTGCGCTTGCCTAGATCCCGATCGACCCTAGGCCGCATCGGGACTTAAGTAAGTTCAGTTATTAAATATCCTCATCAATCGGCAAGCCATCCGGGGGCGAACTTTTTTGGCGCAGCTCCTGCAAAGTCATTCTCTGGTGTATGCTGTTTTGTCCGGATTTAGCTTGTTCCTGCTGATTATCGATTTTTAAAGTCGGTTTCGACTGTTTAGGGCTTTGAGATTTTTTGGAGGGCATCAAGGCGACAATCGCAATGCCGGACAATCCGCCAAAAAATATTGCCGCTACGGTGCTGCCGGCAAGATTTGGTTTAACCGGCCACTGCTTGGTATAAACATCATCAACCACAGTGACAATTATATTAGATTTGCCGTGGTATTCTTGGCTTTCATTGGTCAGCACATAAGCAATGCCTCGAGCCAGGACCGCGGCTTGGTCTTTACTGGAATTAAAGACACTTACCGTGATTATGCCTGTCTGCTGGGATACCGAAGCATTCACTTGATCGCGCCACTCAATTCTGCGCTCTTCGGCATTATCGCTGAATTCTTTTTGAATTGGAAAATCCGTAGCCACAACCTTATCGAGGAAGGTACTGGTATATATCACATCTACCAAGCTTTTACCCACCTGCTCAGTGGCTCGCAAAGTCGACAACAGATCCTGATTTTCCGTTTGATTCTGAATAATTAGCAGTTGCACTCTGGCTTGATACTGAAGGGGCCGGGTAAGCAATACGCCAAAAGTAACCGCCAGCGCCAAAAGCACTGTTAAAGCAATCACCCCTTTACGGCGCATTAATTTAGCGCTTAATGAGATGGGCTGGTTAATATCTTGATTCATAATTATTTACCTCGTGGATTATGGCCGCTGCCGATTTCTACGCCGTCGGAAAAACCGTCTTTATCAGTATCGGCATTTTGGCTATCGGTGCGATAAATATAAATTTCAACGGCGTCATCAACGCCATCGTTATCCAGATCAGATCCGCTTAATGGAAATTCGCCGCCAGTCAATCCTTTGGGACTGGCGATATGCGCACCCTTAAGCAGCTCGCCATAATCTTCAGATAGGCTGTAAGTTAAAGTATAAAAATCAATCGGGTCGCCTACTGGCACATACCGATACACGGAAAATCCCAAAGAAGGGTCGCTGGGTCCGGCAAGGTAGTCGGGCACTAATCCTTGCAAAGTTTGAGGATAAACTTTTTTATCTTCTTTGTGCTCATTTAGGGCCGCTAGAATATTTTCAACCTCAGTCACTCTGGCGCGAGGCGATATCACCACGCTAGTGTCGGTATCGGCGCTTTTTTTAGCGGGAGTTATGCTGTCCAAAGTAAACACACCAAAATATGTGGCAATTATCAGGCCGGCTTCCAACGCAACTATTAAGCCAAGTAAAATAATAGTTATTTTTTGAAAATATGGTGAATTCATAGGCGTGAATAATAACGACCAACCTTACATAAAACAATCCTTTTTGTCAAGGGTTTGCTGATAACCAAGGCTTCCACGCCTTGGTTTCTTGTGGAAAATGAAAACCCCCAGCCAAAATAGCTGGGGGTTTCTATCCTGCCGTTTACAACGGCGTTTAGAAGAAGGGTAGCTTAGGCATACTTACTTGATGATGATGTTGATTCTCTACATACCTTTTAATAGCTTTTTGGTTGCCTC
>JAZDMR010000022.1:0-44487 GCA_043800725.1 bacterium
AGTGGTCTAGGGTGTATAACCGACCATTGCTCATATATGTAATCACCTCCTTACTCTTTGGGGGTGATTGCAGTATACCGTGGGTTACACCCTAAAACGCACACGCCAGCTAAAGCTGGCGGTTCTTGGATGTAAAAGAAAATCCTCCCTGCAATGCTGCACAGGGAGGATTAATGTACGATGCTTATGGAATAATATCAATTTTTGGCGATCGGAAAGCGTCAGGTACGATTTCGACAAAAAAGTCGTCACTCACCAAGCCCTTAACAAGGACCAGGGCTCGTGTGGGCATGAGTTCCACGCCTGCCACCTTAAACACCTCTTTCCAGGCGTCATTGAACGTGGAAATCATTTCCTTGGTCCCAACCAAGTACACAGTCACCCTATAAACATGGTGAATGCTGAGACCAATTCTCTCCAACCTGGTCAATAACTTGGTCAACACTTGCTTGGACTGCATGTCCACTATCTGGAAGTTTTCAGCTCCCATTGTGCCGTGTTCTAATTTGTCTGGAATAATCCCAGCCAAGGGTACCAGCCTCGCTCCTTCAGGTAGTCTTGCCTCCAGTGAAAATAACTCCCCACAATCACCCAGCTGCAGGCCGGCTGGGTTGGTTTTCCATACAAACTCCTCGCTTGCTTCCAATGGTTTACTCATCCGTCCCTCCTTCTGCTCGTTTTTATCCACTGTCGTCCTGTGAACTGCTGTTTTGGTTACACCAACCTCAGTTGTTAATTTCTATCCCGCCTGATCTGGCCATGACCTTTGCAAATAACACAGACCCCGAAGCCTGAATATCTACAGAAATGACATCCACTAATACACTCACATCTTCTTGTCCCTCTACCGTTACAGCGGGGACAGGTGATGAGTGGAGAAACTGTTGCTACCCTATTCGACTGCTGCGCTGATCTGGGTTGAGATGGCCGTCGTTGCTTTGGCGGAAAAACATACTCTGTTCGATTAATACAGGCCTGTTGAATCTTCTGCTTTTCAGCTGCTGCCATGTCCTGCGGGTACCCTTGCTGTCCCAGGGCAATAAACAGCTTTCGACGGCGCTTTCGCACGCCTGTTGGGTTACTACGTTTTCGCGTCCTTCTGCTAGGCGTCTTTATCACGGCCTCTTCCTCCTTTTAGTTTTTGATTGTCAAAAAACCGCTCTTTTTCTTCTCAAGCCCACCTTAGTAATACTCCATCATATTGTCAATAAGCCGGTATTTAAAGTAAGGTATACTTAGTTTATGAAAGAATTGTCCAAAACTTACAATCCCAAGCAGGAGGAGCAGGGAATTTATCAGGCCTGGGAAGAGTCGGGCTTTTTTAATCCGGACAATCTGCCTCTTGATAAAAAAGCTAAGGCTTTCAGTATTGCCCTGCCGCCACCCAATACCACGGCAGAATTGCACATGGGCCATGCGGTCATGCTGGCCCTACAGGATATCATGGTGCGCTATCACCGCATGAAAGGCGATAAAACCCTTTGGCTGCCAGGCACTGATCATGCGGCCATTGCCACCCAGAATGTGGTTGAAAAACAGCTAAAAGCCAAAGGACAAACCAAAGAAGACTTGGGCCGAGAGAGGTTTCTAGAATTAGTCGATGAATACGTTGTTAAATCCCAGGGCCGGATTAAAGAGCAAATTATTAAGCTGGGCGCGTCGCTTGATTGGTCGCGTGAACGGTTTACTTTGGACGATGGGTTATCCAAAGCCGTGCGAACCATGTTTGTGCAAATGCATCAGGACGGTTTGATTTACCAGGGCCAGCGAGTGGTTAATTGGTGCCCGCGCTGCCAGTCAACCTTGGCTGATGACGAGGTTGAGTATAAAAAAGAGGAGGCGCCATTCTACTATTTCAAATACGGCCCGGTAATAATTGGCACGGCCAGGCCCGAAACCAAGTTTTGCGATAAAATTATTATTGTTCATCCCGAGGATAAAAGATATAAAAATTTGGTCGGCAAAGAGTTTGAGGTTGAGTGGATAAACGGACCGATTAAGGCAAGGGTGATAGCGGACGAATCAGCCGATCCTGAGATGGGCACTGGCGCCATGACCATCACGCCCGGACACAGCATGCTTGATTTTGAGCTGGCTAAAAAACACAGTCTCGCGATTGAAAAAATTATTAACGAACAAGGCAGACTAACCGAAGCGGCCGGCCCCTTTGCCGGCTTGCCGGTTAAGCAGGCCAGAGAAAAGGTTGTTGAAATATTAAAAGACAAGGGCTTGCTTGATCGGATTGATGAAGACTATGTTCATAATTTATCAACCTGTTATCGTTGCGGCGCTCCGCTTGAGCCCCTGCCTTCCAAGCAGTGGTTTGTCAGTGTTGATAAACCGATTAAAAAGCTTGGTGACAAATCATTAAAACAGCGCGCCTTAGAGGTTATTAAGAAAAAGGAAATTGCTTTTCTGCCGAATCGTTTTGAAAAAACCTATCAGCACTGGATGACTAACTTGCACGACTGGAATATCTCGCGTCAAATTTGGTACGGGCATCAGCTGCCAGTTTGGCAAAAGAAAACCAACCCGCCCGTAGAAATTACCTATTTTGTCCATGGCACCACCCTGGATAATGAAAAAGACATTGCTTCTGGTCAATCAGATGTTGAATTATCCACTCTAGGCAAACAACAATCGTTAACCCTAAAAAAACAGCTTGGTAATCAAAAATTTGATGCTGTTTTTACCTCAAACTTGAAACGAGCAGTTGAGTCGTCCATGATCACTTTTGGTGGTGATTATAAAATCATCCAAGACGCTCGACTGCGCGAATCTGATTATGGTGATTTAACTCAATCGCCCAACGCCAAGTTGATCAAACATGAAAAAGACTATGTTGATAAGCCTTTCCCGGGAGGCGAAAGCTATCGCGACGTGGAAAAACGCCTTCAATATTTTTTAAACGAACTAACGGAAAAATACGCCGGTAAACGCATCGCTATTGTAGCCCATAAAGCGCCTCAGCTGGCCCTGGAGGTTTTGCTTAATAAAAAGTCCTGGACTCAGGCCATGGACCAGGACTGGCGCAAGGTTAAAAAGTGGCAACCGGGCTGGTCATATATTTTACCTTCAAATAAAACTTGGGACTTAAAGCTCTACGGCCAAGACACCCTAAAGAATATTAAGTCGGGGCTTACAAAATTTGAAACTAGGGCTGGCAAGCCGTCCGGTGCATCCAAAGACTGGCGTCAGTTTAAAATCGGAGACTATATCAATTTTACCTTGGTTGATTCTAAATCAGAAAAGCCAGCTAAGGAAAATGCTATCAAAAAACGAGTCGCGGCTATTTATCACTTCCCAACTGTTGAAAAAATGTTTAGCCGCCTACCTATCGAAAAAGTCGCCCCCGGTTCGACCCTAGAAAAATATAATAAACGGGCTGCTGGGTACCCGGACTATCCTGAGCGCTTGGCTAAATATGGCGTCTGGGCATTTGAATTAACAGATGAGCAGGCTGATATTGGTGAAACCTATGTGGGTCTTCAGTCGCCTGAGGGGCCTGGCTGGAAGCAAGTGACTGACACGCTGGACACTTGGTTTTCGTCCGGCTTATGGACTTTTTCCACTCTGGGCTGGCCTGATAAAACAGAGGACTTAAAAACCTTCCATCCCACCTCGGTTATGGAAACCGGCTATGATATTTTATTTTTCTGGGTAGCCAGGATGATCCTGATGTCCACTTACGCCCTGTGCGAGATTCCTTTTAAAACTGTTTACTTACACGGACTGGTACGAGACAGCCAGGGCCGGAAAATGTCCAAGTCGCTGGGCAACGGCATTGATCCGCTGGCCATGACTGATAAATACGGAGCTGATGCTACACGGCTTTCTTTGGTCATCAGCACTGCCCCGGGAAATGATATGCGCTTATCAGAACAAAAAATTGCCGGCTATCGCAACTTTGTTAATAAGCTTTGGAATATCAGCCGCTTCTCATTGTTGCAGGGCGCAGACCGTGTTATGCCAAGCGACCAAACCAAAACACTGGCCGATCAATGGATCTTGTCACGATTAAACCGATTAATCTCTCAAACAACAAAAGACTTGAATGAATTTAAATTCAGTCCGGCAGCCGAAGCTGTTTATAATTTTGCTTGGCACGAGTTTGCCGACTGGTATTTGGAAATTGCCAAAGCCGAAAAAAATATTGCCTTAGTTCGTTATATTTTGGAAAATATTCTAAAGCTCCTCCATCCTTACTTGCCTTTCTTTACCGAGCGCATTTGGCGCGAACTTTACCCTAGCGGCCCATTATTGTTAATCACCCGTTGGCCAGAGGCAGATAAAAAGAAAATTAGCGCTAAGTCCGAAGCTGATTTTGTTAAGTTACAAAAAACCGTTCAGGCTCTCAGGGCTTTTAAGCTTCACAGCAAATTAACCAACAGCGAGACGGCAGCCTTGGACGGGAAAACAATTTTCAGCCAAGAACTCTTAACGCTTCTTAGCGGCATAAAAATAACTGTCCAGCCAGCCAAAGACCACAAAACAATCGTTCTGGGCAGTGCTCGTTTTAGTTTGCCTGCGTCTCGTGTGAAATCATTCACTATGTGGACTGAACAAGAAAAAACCCGTTTGGATAAACTAATTTCTGCCAAAGAACAGGCCTTGAAAAATTCGCAATTGCCTGATAACATACGGAGTCAATTTGAAGAGCAGCTAAAAGCTCTGCAAGAACAAAGCAAGAATCTCTAATTTAAACCACATGAGAGAAGGCGGGATTAGCGTAAAACATACTCACTTTTCTGAGCAACTTCAGAGAGAACACTCTGAAAACACCGAGGGGAAAGAAAAGTACTGGGCCGAACAACTAGCTGAGTTGCTCGAACAAGAATACAAAGACAGAAAAGGGCTCGGTACCGGAAAGTCGGGCGAGGTCTGGATAGGACAAGCTCCGTTCTTCGAACGAGTCTCGTGTGTAAAAACAATTCATGACCCAGCCGCCTCTGTGAATTCACTCAAACGAGAATATGAGCTGCATCAGAAATTTCTTGATGCCGGTGTTCGGGCACCCGAACTTATTGGCTATATAGAGGCCAAGAGTCCTGAGGGCAATATCGGCATTATGGCCATGGAAGCAATCCCCGGTGGTCAAACATTTGAGCAATGGATCAAAGGCCTGGAAGCTCGGGGAGAAACTATTCCTAAGTCGCTATTTGATCAGATAAAAGCTGACCTCAAACAACAAATTAACAAGGCCCACGATGCTAATTTATACCACCGAGACCTTAACTGGAGAAACGTCATGATTGATGAGAATTACCAGATCTACATTATTGACTTTGGCGATGCGACTCAGGCTCTGGGCGGAGAGGAAGAACGGGATATTTATCGTACAGATATAGCTCGCGATGGACAGGTCAATCCTATTGTTTTCCGTAATGACGAATTCGTTCTTAATTATATTTCCAATGAAGCGCATCAGCGGGGTGTTTTAGCCGACGCGGCTTGACAAATGGCTATAACATGCTAATCTGTCTTCCCTGACTACTGCGCTTCAAACTCAAGAAAGGAGTGTCTTATGCCAGGAACACAAGTATCACGCTCAATCCAATTATCTGCCGAGCAGGCTGCTAAGGGTCGGCCTCTCCGATCAACCGATCATCTCGACCTTTATCCTTTCCCTCCCGGGAAATTCAGCCATCTGGCTGTCTGGCTCTGGAAAAAGGGAATTGCGGGAGAGCAACCAATCGAAATCTTGTTCCAGATAAATATTGGGGGTCGGTCCGGATTTGTTCTAGCCCAAAAATCAGCACTCGAGCTGATATCTAAATAGCCCACTCTGTAATTTTATATTGCTGAGTGGGTTTTTCTTTTATTCGGCTATTGAGGTTGGCTGTTAATTATCGGCGCACTAATTATCTGGTTAAGCCAATCAACTAATTAACTCTTCCTACTCAGCCACGCGGAAGACCTTTTTGGGTCAGAGCCTTGAAATATTTTTTATTTATATGTTATTATTCTGAGTAGATATTATTTTTAAAGGGGGTGATAATAATGAAGAAACTACTTAAGCCGTTCCTAGTCACAATAGCAGCTTTTTTGGCTATTAGTGGTATTGCCTATGCGGCCTCACTTGAGGTCGATTCACTCCGTGTGGGAGTGCAGGACGTTGGTGGTGTTACTTTCTTTAATGGTACCATTTTGAACGACACTACAACTGATAGTGTGGCTAATCCAGTAGCTTTTGGTGACGATGTTCGTGTTGACGGTCGTCTCTGGCGAGGTGCCACAGCTGGCCCAAGCGACAGTCTGCCGTTTATTGTAAACGATAACATGGAAATTGCTGGTGATCTCGTTGTGGTTGGGAGCATTGAATACGATAATTCTAGAAGTGGACTAGCAGCAATAACCGTTACCGGAGCGATTGATGAGATTGGACGGACCTTTGGGGACCTTATCCTAAAAACTGGGGAGTTGTCTGCTGGTGTATATGAAACGACTACCTGGACGGGATATCACTACGCCCATGGATCAGCGAGTGATCCTGCTGTACAGTCAGATGAAGGAACCCTCACCTTTACGCCAACCTCAGCTTCGACTGGGACGTTCACGTCTGAGCCATTTTACGCATTTGATTACGTTGGTTCTTCGTTGGACGGTTGTACTGGCCGTGATGGAGTATTCTCGGGCAACTACGAAATTGTCGCTGGCATGCTCTTCACATATGTGACTAGCTCGACTGCAACAGGATGCACAGCCTCATCAATTGTTGCGACGTCTGCTTTTAGTACAGACGGAGAAACCGTGACTTTTGTTACGAATCGTACAACCCCGCATTACGTGTCTGTATTTGATCTCCAGGACTAGCACGATATCTTGCGTTTTTTAACACGAAGACACTTTGAGCCTGTGAATAAAACCAAAAAATCCCATATGTAGTGTGTGGATTTTTTGGATAATTGATATTCCTACTCAGCCACGCGGAAGACCTCTTCGATTGAGGTGGTGCCTTCCAGGGCTTTTAAAATGCCGTCCTGAGCCATGGTCAGCATGCCTTGATTGTAGGCAATTTTACGCATTTCATACTCTGATACGCTGCCGGACAATATCTGCTTTTCTAGGTCTTGATTCATAACCAAAACCTCAAAAATGCCTATGCGTCCTTTATAGCCCAGGCCGCTGCACTCATCACAGCCTTCGCCGATATAAAAGACCAATTCTTGATCAGGCTTTAATCGATAGTTGGAGTTCTCCGGTATTTTATCAATAATTTCTTTTATTTTATTCATTGTCTCGCCGTCCAGTTGAGTTGGTTTTTTACAAGTCTCGCATAACTGTCTGACCAGGCGCTGGCCCACTACGGCATTGATGGATGGTGCCAATAAAAACGGTTTTACGCCAATTGATAAAAACCTGGGAATGGCTCCGGCTGCATCGTTGGTATGCAAGGTGGTCAATACCAGGTGGCCGGTTAAGGTGGCTTGTATGGCTATCTCGGCAGTTTCTATGTCGCGAATTTCTCCCACCATGACAATATCCGGGTCTTGCCGCAGGGCGTGCTTCAGGCCGCGCACAAAATTGTAGCCCTCGGCCTGATTTACCTGGCTTTGGTTAATGCCCTCAATGCGGTACTCAATCGGGTCCTCCAGGGTGATAATTTTAGTCTGGGGGCTGTTAAGCATTTTTAAAATGGCATACAGGGTAGTGGTCTTCCCAGAGCCCGTCGGTCCGGTCGTTACGATCATGCCGTTGGGTCTGGAAATTTGCTTTTTTAATTCTTCAAGCGGCTGGCCCTTTAAGCCCAGCTCCTCAAAAGTATAGCCCGACTCGCTGGACAGCAGTAAGCGCATAGCAATACTTTCGCCAAAAGCCGTGGGCACAGTAGATACGCGAATATCGATTTTTTCATTGGAAAGCGTCAAGGTGATTCGGCCGTCTTGGGGACGATCTTCAATATTTAATTTTAGGCTGGCTAATAATTTTATACGGCTGACTATTTTCTTCCATGACTCTCGGGGCAAAGAAGCGACCGTGTGAAGCACTCCATCAATCCGATAGCGGATTTTTACGTCTTTTTCTTCCGCTTCAATGTGAACATCGGTGGCTCGGGACTGGGTGGCTTGAGCTAAAATAAAACTTAACACTTCGGTTAGGGGTGTTTGATTAATCCGATCGGCCAGGTCGTTTAATTTCGTGCGTTCGCTGCGAAAACGGTCAAGGTCCTTTTGGGTAACCTCTACCCCAGAAATTGAGGTAATAATTTTTGGCAGAGTATTATAATATTTCAAGGCAGACTCAAGGCTTTTTCTAGATACCAAGTAAAGCCCTATCGGCAAGCGATATTTGTTTGTTATTTCAGAAAAAACGTTTCCGAGCCTGTCTTTGTCCGGATTAGAGATAGCAATCCTTATTTCGTTTTTAAGCTTGGCAAAACAAATTATTTGAAGCTTTTCGGCTGCTTCTCTGGACACCACCTTTAAGCTCTCTTGATCAATGGGCATGCCTGCCAGGTTGATATAACCCAAGCCTCGGCGTATTGCTTCATCGCGCAGCCCTTGTTCAAGCTCCCTTAATTTAAGCTCCTTCATTTTTTTGTTGAATCTCTGTTCAACTTCTTTAGGCGCTATGGAAATGGCTTTTCCTGCTGGTGGGGTGTTTGTGTCTGGCATAGATAAATCAACTCTAGTATAGCACCCTTCGCTTCTACCGAAAATTGCTATCCCAAGTATCCCTGATTTTTTAAATATTCCCCTACCTGGTCTTTCATTTGCGCCTCAGTCGCTTCCAAGTCGTTGCCAGAAAATGATAGTGCGGCAAAATCATCTGATCCTTGGGGTGAGTGGGCTTTAAATAGCTCTGTGTTGCTCACCTGCCGGAAACTAAAAACTAATCCCTTAATTTTTCCATCCTTAGCCTCATAGATCACCAAAATAACTCGTGCTTTTGGCGTATAGACGATTAATTCATCAATCACTCCCTGAAGGTCTTTTTCGCCTGCTCCTGATTTTTCAAAATCCTGTCGGCTCAATAGGGTCCAGACGTATTGTCCGCGATAATCTTCTTTAAGACGAGCCAGGGCTCTCCCCCACAGCTTAAGTGTGGGGAGTGTGCGGGTTTGGTATAGGTGTTTAATTATCTCTTCCCGTTTGGCGCCCGCTTCAATTAATTGCGAGGCGGCAGCCAGAACCTTTGGCGTTACCGAGGACGTTCGAAAACATCTTGTCTTAGTAATAATTCCTGTCAGCAGGTTTGTGGCAATTGTGTCATCAATCAGGTCTGGTTTAAGTCCTTGGACAATCTCCAAAACCATTTCCGATGTCGAGGTGGCTACCAGATCCACTAAGTTAACCTGCCCAAACGAATCGTTGGCCGAGTGATGATCAATATTAATGATCGGGGTTTGATAAAAAAAATCAGCATTGGCTTCAAATAAATTCCCCATACTGCTCAATGACTGAGCATCAAGAGTAATAATCAACTGAAAATCATAATCGGCTAGCTGGGCATCAACATCTTCTTTGTTAAATCCGCCTTCTTTTGGGGTAATGAAAATGTTTAATTTTTTCCCTTTCACCTCATAAGATAGCTCTCCAACGCTGGCGTTCTTCAGATTAAGAGAGATCACCAGCTTTCTATTGGCGTCTAAGCCGGTGTGGATGTTTTGGTGGTTGGGAAGAAACCCTAGGGTGGGGGGTAGCTGAAAATTGCTTGAGGCAATTTTAGTGTCTTTGCCTAGCGATTTTAAAACCGACGCCAGAGCGATGCCCGCGGCAATTGCGTCTGAGGAGGGGTTTTGGGGTAGGGCAATTAAAATTTTATCATATGCCCGGACCAGCCCAAGCACTTGTTCGTGTGTAGAGAGTTCCATAAAAACTATGTTTTTCTATACAATCCAAGGTAGAATAGGCTAGTATAGCCAGAGCTTAATTCTTATGTCAAGCCTATGCCCTATTATAAAACTAGACCGCTTGTCCGTCTCAGTCACGGCCCTCCACAAACAGTAAAAATCGCCCGGGAATTAGCCAGGTCTCTGTCGGGAGGAATGCTGGTTAGTTTGACTGGTCCGGTGGGCGCTGGCAAAACAACCCTTGTCAAGGCTTTGGCTCGGGCCCTGGGTGTTAAAGCAATTGTTACTAGTCCTAGCTTTGTGCTGCTCAATCGCTACCGTCTTCCGGGAAAGCCGGCGCGCTGGTTCATACATGTCGACGGTTATCGATTAAGCTCATATGCTGAGCTGGCTGATTTGGGTTTAGGGGAGTTTTTGGGCAATCCAAAATACCTGGTTGTTGTTGAGTGGCCTAAAGGCAAAAAGAAAGACTGGCCGAGAGTGCCGGGTTATAACATAAAAATACAACCCCTCTGCTTGACTGGGCGGCGGTTTAAAATTTCCAGCCAACGCTCTTAGGTGCTGCTGGCCGGCACCCGACTGTCTGCAGGCTCAGTTTTTTCTGCGACGATTGAGTTGTCTACTACCATCTTCTCTTCGGTGATGGAAATCACTTGGCTGGCTAAAATTACTAATTCTCTGCTTAGCAGCTCGGTGATTAAGCGGCCGCTCTTTATATAATAGCGGATTATCTGTTGGCGTATCGGGTCAAATTCAAAATCACGAATGTGGCCCAGGCTTTGGCCGTTTTTAGTTTCTACGGGCAGGCTAATTAATTGGTTCTTCTTTAGCGGTCTCGACATTTGCTGTTTTTTTATCGCTTTTTTTAAAAAGAAAGTACTGCTGTCCGATTTGAAACACGGTTGAGGTCAGCCAATAAAGCGCTAATCCGGCCGGAAACATGTAAGCGAACCAAACCGTGATGATGGGGAAAAAATACGTCATGTTCTTGCTCATGCTGGCGGCCATGTTTTCATCCTTGGCGCCCGGGGTTTCAATGGCCGCTTTTTTGCTCATTATCATGCGCGACTGCCAGAATTGCAGCGCTCCTGTAATTAGGGCTAGAACAATGTTTTTTGTTTCAGCTAAGTGTAAAAACCCAAAAGCAACTGTGTTTAGCGGCGTTGTTTCGTAAATTGTTCTTAGTCCGTGATAAAGCCTGTCTAGTTGGTTGGCAACCAATAGGCTGGTTTCTGAATCAACTGTTATGCCTGTTATAAAAACGCGATATAAAATATAAATAATCGGCAGCTGGATCAGGGTGGGCAAACAAGAAGAAAGTGGATTGACTTTGTGCTCCTTGTAAAACTCCATTAGTTTTTTCCCTAACTCGTCTTTGTTGTCCTTGTACTTCTTCTTCAGCGCTTCAAGTTTCGGTTGGAGTTGCTGTAATTCCCTTTGGGACATAATGGCCTTGGATGAGGGGATGGCCAACAGTCCTTTGATAACCAAAGTTAAAAGCACTATGGCTACGCCCAGGTCCTGGCCCGGGATAATATGATATAGGCCGATTAATCCATTAAATAAAGGATTGAACAGTATTACATCAAATATTTCTGGAATGCTCATATGTGATCATTTTTTAATAGGAACCAAGTCTACTCGCGACTGGGCCAGAGGATGGCACTTAATAAGACGTTTAATAGCCAACAAAATCCCTTTTCTTGGGCCAAAACGAGACAGGGCCTGCTTTGAATACTCTGAGCAGGTTGGATAATATTTGCAAAAACCATATGGGTGACGGTATTTAAACCAACCGTGGTCTGGTGATATGGTTTTTTGATAAATTCGTATAAGCGGTATTAAGGCTTGGGTCATTTGAGTAGGCTGGCTCTTTTCATTGCTTCTTGTATCACTTGAGTGATTTTGTTAAATGGTATTTTTTTTATATTTGGCTTGGCGGTAATAATAATATCTCTATTTTTTTTAATTTGCTGATATTCTTTGCTAATTACAGCGCGCAACTGCCTTTTTAGGCGGTTTCTTGTTGTCGCTTGAGGGCTTATTTTTTTTGAAACAATAAAGCCTAGTCTTGTTTTAGGGGATTTTGTGGTTAAAGCCCTAATATTAATATAAGCATTAGAGCTCTGGCGGCCATAGCGTCTAACCTTATATAGATCCTGGTCTTTGGTTAGCCTTGCCAGTTTGGGCAGCATTTTATTGTGTTAGTTTTTTCCGTCCTTTTTGCCGACGTCTTTTTAACACCCTTTTCCCTGTTTTTTTGCTGGTTCTAGCCAAATAACCATGGGTTTTTGCTCTTTTTCTCTTTTTTGGTTGATAGGTTCTTTTTGGCATAATTAATCCATTGTAGTCTACCAGTTTTTACAAAAACGGGCTAATTTCTTATTTTTTGGTGCTTAGTTAATGTACACATAGTTTCCACATTTTCTTAACAATTTGATGTTATTTGGCTAATATTAGCAAATTTATTTCTTGTGTGCTATATTTAGCCTCGTTCAGTGTTTTTTAGAGGTTTAAAAATTATGACAAATGAACAGCTTTGGCGGGCTGTATTGGGTGAACTCGAGCTTTTAATAAGCAGGCCAAACTTCACTACTTGGTTTACAAATACTTTCATCGCTTCAAATAGTGAGGGGACGGTTGTGGTTGGTGTTCCAAACACCTTCACAAAAGCTTGGTTGGAAAATAAATATCATAAGTCAATAATTATGGCGCTGCACAATATTACCGGCAACAGTAGTGTTGGTGTTTCTTATCGTGTTGAAAGCCCAGCCGCCAATGCCACAAACTTCCCTAATATAACAATTTTAAAAGACCAGCCAAAACAAGCGTCATCGGTTTTCCCCAAAAAAGAATTTACTAATAACCCCACCCTTAACCCAAAATATGTCTTTGATACTTTTATTACGGGCAAGTCTAATGAGCTTGCTAGGGCCGCTTGTATGGCTGTGGTTGAAAGGCTGGGCTTGGTTTATAATCCTCTTTTTATTTATGGCGGCGCCGGACTAGGAAAAACCCATTTAATGCAGGCTATCGGACACGCCCTGTTGACCCTGTCGCCCGACTGCCGGGTTTTATATGTTTCCACAGAGAAGTTTACCAACGATTTTATACAAGCAATCAGCCGTGGTAATAGTGAAGAATTTAAGCGGCGCTACCGTACTGTTGATCTTTTGTTGGTTGATGATATTCAGTTTTTGGCAGGTAAAGAGGGAACTCAAGAGGAATTTTTTCATACTTTTAATGCCCTTCATCAAGCAAACAAACAAATAGTAATTACTTCTGACCGGCCGCCCAAATCAATCCCTTCGCTTGAAAATAGGCTGGTCTCCAGGTTTGAATGGGGCATGCTCGCTGATATTACCCAACCAGACCTGGAAACAAGGCTGGCTATTCTCTCTTCTAAGTGTAAGGAAAAGAAATATTCTCTCTCTCCTGATGTCCTGCATTATATTGCCAACAATATACAAAGCAACATACGCGAGCTTGAAGGTGCACTAAACCGGGTTATCGCCAGCCACCAGCTCACTGGTTCACCTCCCAGCCTTGAGGAGGTAAAAAAACTTCTTTCTTCGGTTGCCCGGTCTACTAAGCGCGGCGGCATAACCCCACGACAAGTAATTCAGGTGGTGGCTGATTTTTTTGAGTTAAAAACCCCTGACCTGCTGGGCTCCAGCAGAAAAAGAGGGTTTGTTGTGCCTAGACAGATTGCTATGTATTTAATGCGCGAGGAACTCCAGTGCTCTTTTCCTACTATTGGCCTTGAGTTGGGTAGCCGCGACCATACCACCGCCATGCACGCTTGCACAAAAATCTCTGATCTGTTGGGCTGCGACGAGCGTCTTAAACAAAACATTGACCTAATTCTTCAGCGGCTATACCAGAGTTAGTTGTGTTATGGTTGGTGATATGTTTGTGGTTATTTGCTTAATATGTTGTTTATAAAAATGTTGCTACTTTTTTAAAGGACTTTTTGTCAACAGCTCATCAAGACCCTTATTAACAACTTAACAACGCACCTTTTAATAAAAAAAACAGTTTTAACCAATAGTCGCGCTAACAAAAACCAAAAGTTCCTACCTTTTTACACATATCCCCGCCACTATTACTACTATCTTCTTTATTAATTAATTTCTAATAACAACAATGAAGTTCTCATGCACACAAGAAAACCTACACCAAGGACTTGAGATTGTTTCGCGGGCCTCTGGAAAAAACGCCGCCCTGCCGATATTAAGCAATATTTTAATAAGCGCTGAGTCTACCAGCGTGCGCCTAACCGCAACAAATCTTGAAATTGGAATAAGCTGCTTGGTCCGCGGAAAAGTTGAATCAGAGGGCGCTTACACGGTTCAGAGCAGGCTTTTAAATGAGTTTGTGTCGCTTTTGCCGGGTGACCGCATCGATGTAGGGACAGAAAATGAGTCGCTTAAACTAAAAACCGATCAAACACAAACAACCATAAAAGGCCTACCAGCCGAAGAATTCCCGCTAATACCGAAAATTGAAAAAATAAACCCAATTAAAATAGACCCAACCGAGCTAAAAAGGGCCATAAGTCAGGTAATTTTTGCGGCCGCCCAAGACAACACAAGACCAGAGATAAATGGCGTCTACTTGGAAATTAAAGACAAAGAATTAATAATGGCAGCAACGGACAGCTATCGCCTTTCAGAAAAAAAAATTGCCCTTGAAAACACAAAAGAGCCAAAAAAGGCGATTATCCCAACACGCGCACTACAAGAACTATTAAGAATATTGGACAACGAAGCGGGCCAAACCATACTTTACATTACCGAAAACCAACTACTAGCCTGTATAGGAGACATTGAACTAGTATCCAGATTAATTGAAGGCCAATATCCAGACTATAGCCAAATAATTCCCCAAGAAGCAAAAACAACCGCCACTCTACCGGTTGCCGAACTAACCAGAATTATTAAGGCCGCCAGCCTGTTTTGTAAAACCGGAATAAACGATATTAATATTAAACTTGAACCAGGGAAAAGAATAACCATAAACACCGCCAACACCCAAGTGGGAGAGCACGCAACCGGACTAGAAGGTGACATTGTCGGACAGCCCAGTGCATGTGTTTTTAATTATCGATACCTACTTGATGGGCTCGGGAGCATCGAAACAGAGGATGTAATACTTGAAATAACCGACTCAGAAAGTCCGGGCCTGCTAAAACCCACCAACAAACAGCCACACCAATATTTAATAATGCCGATCAGGCAATAAGCAGGTGTTTAATAAAATCGGTCAACTACTTCCCGGGGCCGCAAGAAAAGCAAACATAGAGCCGCAAATAAAAGCCACAGAAACATTCAACAGATATCTTGAGTGGGTTGACCGGGAGCTTGGCAGTACAGCAAAACAAAACATCAAGCCGCTGACATTAAAAAACAACAACCTAACCATCAGAGTTGCCAGCGGATCGCTTACGGCAGAGTTAAAAATACGAGAAAGGGTTTTTTTAAAACAGGAACAAAAAAGAACACCCAAAACGCCCGACCATCAAGTAAAACATATTATCTATCGGGTGGGCTAATTAACCACCAAGCCCAGGCCGTCGCTTATGGTAGCGTTGCCGTCATTATCCAGTAGGGTGGCGGTTATACGATATTCTCCCGCTACCTCAGGCAGCCAGGACGCGGAATAAAGGTTGTTTTTTTGTGACTTAGCGCTTATCGACTCTCTTTGACCAGAGCCAGCCCCAGTTACAGTAAAACTAATTTCATCTACGCCGTTTGGCGTAGTAGCAAAAACAACTAAGTCGACCGCAGTATTAATAGCAAACCCTTCTCCAGAGACCGGCTCAGTGAAATACAACAGGGTTCCCCCCTCGAGTTGTAAGTTAAAAGACAATTCAACCTTCCCGGTTTGCTCTATTTCATCAGTAGCTCGCGCGAGCAAGGTGTGAAAACCATTTTCCAGGCCGGACAAATCAAGAGTCGTCCGATAAGTAGGGGCTGTTATACTCTCAGACAGCGCGCCATCAACAAAAAACTCCACAAAATTAATTGATCTACTTGAAGTAACATCCGCATCGACCAAAAGAGAGGCCTGCTCTACCAGAGCGCCGTCTTCTGGAGCAACTAACTCAACCACTGGATTATTTTCGGGCGAGCGCAAGTCGCAATCTTCTTGTTCGGGCCGTTGGCTCAGCTTGCCCTCGGATTCAACCCAGGCCAAAACAGGCGCTTCCCAGCCATTGAACTGGGGATCGGCGCCAGGATTATCAGGCTGGGGACCGCGAGGCTTGTTTTTATCTACGAAATAAAGGATGGAATGGATCTCTTCAAGCTCTCGCTCAACAATAAAATTTTCAGGATAGCTATCAACACAAGAAACCGGTATCTCTCGGCCGGTTATTGTGTCCAGCTTAACTTTATTACCACTGGCCACCCTTCCTTGAAGGATTGGTTTGTCTGCGTTGTTGGGCTTGGGGGAACGGAAATAAACAACCTCAGCGCCAGAGGTCGCTTTTTTCATAAAATTATTCCAGACAGGCGCAGCCACCACCGAGCCGGCGGCGCCGCGGCCCATTTCTGTATTATCATTATTACCGACCCAAACCCCAGTAACCAGGTTTGGGGTGTACCCAATCGTCCAGGCATCCCGATAATCATTTGTGGTGCCAGTTTTCGCCGCGACTGGCCGCCCTCCCAGAGTTAAATAGTTACTTGTACCAAAAGTAAACGCCCGCGCACCATTGTCGCTTAAAACATTGTTAATTAATCGCGCGACATCTTCTTCTAAAACACGCTCCCCATCACCTTCCTTGTTTTCTTCCAAAACCTTGCCTGCCTGATCTTCAATTCTAAGAATCGCAGTGGTTGTTTGGCGCACCCCATCATTGGCAAATACCCCAAAGGCGGCGACATGTTCAAGTAGCCGCACCTCGCCGCCGCCCAAAGTCAGGGATAGGCCGTAGCGGTCAGGGTCGGTTAACGAGGTGTAGCCCAGCGAGCCTGCCAAATCAAGCACATCATTAATGCCCGCCAAATAAAGAGTTTTAACGGCCGGTATATTCAAGGAGCCGGCCAGAGCCTTGCGCATGGGAACGGGCCCGTTTTCAGAGCCGTCATAGTTTCTCGGGATATAGGCCGGGCTGCCGCCGAAATTAGTAATCAGGTCAAATAAAATAGTTTCTGGAGTGTAGCCCTCGCGAAAAGCCTGCGCATAAACAATCGGCTTAAAAGATGATCCGGGTTGGCGCAGTCTAAGCGCCACATTTACATTACCATCATGCTCTTTATCAAAATAATCGCGCGAACCCACCATGGCCAGGATCTGCCCCGTGATTGGATTAATTGATACCAGAGAGGCGTTGGATCCCCCATAGCGTTCAATTTTCTCAATCCCTTCAGCAACCGACTCCTCGGCCGCTATTTGCAAATTGGGCTCCAGGGTAGTAATCACTTTAAGCCCCCCCTGCTCTACGATTTTTTCCCCGAACTTTTCAGTTAATAGTTCGCGCACGTAAATTACGAAATGGGGCGCTTTAATCGCCTCGCGACGCGGCTGTATTTTTTCCAGAGTATTAATTGCTTTGGCCGCCTCAGCCTCCTGTTCGGTGATATGGCCCTGGGCAACCATGTTATTCAAAACCGTTTCCTGGCGACCCAGTAAAATATCTACATTATTGCCGTCGGGAGAATAATAAGTAGGCGCTTGAGGCAGAGAAGCCAGCAAAGAAGCCTCATCAAGAGTTAGCTGGCTGGCTGACTTGCCAAAATAAGCTTCTGCCGCGGCCTCCACGCCGTAAGCATTGCGGCCATAAGGAATTTCATTGAAGTAAAGCTTGAGAATTTGATCCTTGGTAAAGCGCTTTTCAATCTGATAGGCCAGCACCGCCTCCTTTATTTTCCGGACATAGCTTTTTTCAGTTGTTAAAATAGCATTTTTAATAAATTGCTGGGTGATGGTCGAGCCCCCCTGGCCGGTGGTGTCCAGGTTAATGATATTAATAATGACTGCCCGAAAAATACCTCGTAAATCAACACCGCCGTGCTTGTAAAAATCCTTATCTTCAATATCAATTGTCGCCCACTTCATGTGCTCGGGGATTTGTTCGAGATCAATTAAAGTGCGGCGTTCTTCGCCATGGACCTCATAAAGCAAGGTGCTCCCGTCGCGCGCGTAAATCTTGGTGCTCTGGGCTACGGTTCGATCAATAATGCCATTAGTGTCAGGCAAGTCTCTGGAAAACCAAGCGAAAGCGGCCACAACCCCAATTACTCCCACCAAAAAAAGCCCGACAGCGACCGGCAAGACGATGCGTAACCAAAAACGCTTTTTATCAAACCTATTCGTTGACGTGCCGCGTCCATGCAAGCGAGATGACGGCCCGGATGAACGCCAAGGCGCCGACGTTGATCTAGCGCGTGGTTTCAATGTGGGTATGGGCATGAATTGGGTTGGTAGGAATCGTTGAGCTGTTCAAGATTCATTAAAAAACCAATATTCGTTTTCGTTCCTCACACTACCATTTCTTTGCTATACTTTCAACTAGGCACTTATCAGAAAACAACATATGACCAAACCCATCAAATCCAGCCAAACCCTGTTCCGGGGCGCAGACGAAATCATTATCAAAGCTTCTTTGGAAAAGAAACTGGCCAAAAACAAGCCCTTGAAAGTGAAGCACGGAGTAGACCCTACCAGCGCCGAACTTCATCTGGGCCACGCGGTAATCTATGAAAAACTGCGTCAATTCCAAGAGCAAGGACACATTATCCAGTTCTTAATTGGCGGATTTACTGCTCGCTTTGGCGACCCTACCGATCAATCATCATCAAGGTCTCTGCGCGGCAAGCAAGAGATAGAAAGTATTTCCAAGGGCTATATAAAGCAGCTAAAAAACATTTTAGACATAAACACAATTGAAGTGCGCTCCAACGCCGAGTGGTATGATAAGATGACAGCCGAGGGCCTGATTAAATTAATGTCTCAGTCAAGCGTACAAAGAATGCTGGAGCGTGACATGTTTGAAAAGCGCATGCGCTTGGGTCAAGAAGTAAACCTGCACGAAATCATTTATCCCCTACTCCAGGGCTACGATTCGGTAATGCTCGAGTCCGATCTGACTGTGATTGGTTGCGACCAAACATTTAATGAACTGCAAGCCAGACCATTGCAAGAAGCGTCCGGTCAGGCCCCCCAAGACCTGGTGATTATGCCAATCTTGGTAGGTACGGATGGAAAAAGGAAAATGAGCCAAAGTTATGGCAACACAATTAACCTTCAAGACGAGCCCAATAACATGTACGGCAAGATAATGTCGATTCCTGATTCAGAAATAATCTCCTACTTTTCGTTGGTTACTCGGCTGCCGGAAAAAGAAGTTGAAGAAATTAAACAAGCTTTAATCAAGGGTGAAAATCCCAGAGACGCCAAAGCCAAACTGGCCTGCGAAATCGTAACCATCCATCATTCAAAAAAAGCCGCCCTAAAAGCTGAACAAGAATTTAAAAATGTTTTTTCCAAGCACCAGACGCCCAGCGACACACCTGAACTTAAACTAAAAAAACCAAGCACGGTTATTGATGTTTTAATTGAGGCCAAACTAGTTAACTCAAAGTCAGATGCGCGCCGTATGATTGAACAAGGAGCGGTTCGAGTCGATGGAAAAACAGTTAAAGGCATTAACGAAAAAATCAACAAGGCCTCTGGTCAGGTAATCCAGGTAGGCAGGCGGAGGTTTGTAAAACTGGTCCTGTAGCAGAGAGTTAGTTTTTTAAATTCGGGCAAATATGGCGCCAGGGCAAATAATAATTCCATAATCTAAACCCCTAAAACACAGCGATAATAAAATCATCACTTAGGCGGTTATTTTTGTATTTAGGTGTCCGCAAAAAACCATTCCCCACTAATTTCATTCAGGAATTGACCAGCAAGATAAAATTTACTATCCTTATCTGTGGCTGCTCCTTACAAACTTTCTTTTTTACACAAATCCCTTTGTGGGAGCATGCTCAGAGGTTAACGAACATCAAACCAAACTCATGGGAGGAAAACAAAACATGAATGTACGTAAAAGCACAATCGTTTATTCCCTGAATTTAATCGCCTTCTTCCGCGATGCGGATGTCAATGCGGGGAACGCCGAAGCTCAATGACGCGACGAACTCATATAACCTTAAGTGGTTGTAAAAAAAGGGGGTGGTTGAAGTATGGATATGCTAAAATAGTATGTTTGTGATGAAGTCGGGATCGTTGACAATGGGGGAATTGTCAATGACCCCACTCCCAGGCATTAGTTTTGAGCGCTATGAGATTCTACACGAGTCTTCTAGCGCTCTTTTTTTATGGTCAGAAATAATTTGAATACGCTAAAAAAGCTAAAGCTTCCATACCCCAGCCATAATCGCGAAGTGGCCACCGCCACAGAGATATGTATTTTTAGGAGGGCGGGGGTCCCGCTAGAGCGGGAGATCCCGCCTCTATTAAAATACAGCTGTCGCGTGAAAGCCGGGTCTTAAAGCTCTCTAAAAGACGGCACTTCCAGTGCCGGTTGAAAAGACTTTAGTCTGTGGGGGGCGAAATAGCTCTAGGGTTGACAAAACCCGTGATTTGGTATAGATTAGCAAGTTGTAAATTAACAATCAGCAAAATTAAACCAGTCACGTGTTTGATGTGTCAAAACCAACCACCCATAAAGAGCTATGTGCTCGGGAGGATTTCATGAGAATATTGAAGGTCCTATTCGTACTTGTGTTGGTGGTAACACCAGTCGTCGCCAGCACTGGAAGCAGAGATCCGGTCGTTCTGCCCGATTCTCTGGGATATGAAGAGGTCCAGTCTCTTTATGATTCCCAAAAGGCCATGGCGTATGCCTGGGAGAAGGCATGGCTGTGGAAGACGATACAAGGCGAGCCGAATACGAATAGTAGACAACAGTATGCTGACCAACTCGAAATTCTCATCAACGAGGGGGTTGCCGCTGAAGACCTGGTACACACCCTAGCCCAACGTTGGGAAGAGGAATACGGTCCCGATCGCCTTTTGGCTGCTCGCTGGTGTATTTACCAGCAGGTGAGGTTCCCTGTTTCTTGTCCTGAGCATCTCGCTTGGGCCTGGCGTGTCAGCAATTTAATGCATGACTATTTACGATATCAGGATTGTGTATCTGGTGTCGGTTTCGAGGAAATGCTGGCTTGGGCGTACCTGTGGCGACACTTCAAGGAGACCCAACCGTATGTCGCTGAAGCCTGGAGGGAGGAATGGTATCGGAATAGCCTCTTTGAATACGAAGGGGAGCTCGTCGACGGCCCATCAACAATAATCCTTCGGGATTTTAAGTAGTCCTACTCCATTTGAGTGACTAACCACAACAAACCCCGGCCACACCTGCATTCGTGCAGCTCTGTGCCCGGGGTTTTTCTTTTATTCCAAAAAGACAGGCAATTTAATAACCCCAACATTGCAGGCACGAAATTAATTTTGTGGAGGCTTTAGGGCACAGAAAATTAAATCTGGTACAGGTTTCAGGTTACGGCAATATTTATGAATTATTGTAAGCTCTTTTTACCCTTTATTTTGCCGTCGGTTTCTTGGCAGGTTTCCGGCGCTTCTTTTTCTTTTCATCTCGATAAAACTTAGCCGCGTCTTCTGGAGCAATCGTGTTTACTATCAAGTGCGAACCCAGCTCCACCCCGGCCCAGACATCGCGCCTGGGAGCTAATCGAAAATACAGGTGTTCGTTGGGATAGCGCACTACTTGGTGCAGATACAGGTTATAAGGTAAACGGATCGAATTCAACCGGCTAAGCAGTTTTTTCAAAGACTCGGCAAAAGCCGTGCGCTCCTGGCTATTTAGCAGCGAAGCATTGTCCACGTGACGTTTGGGGAAAACCCAAGCCTCATAATTGTATGAGGAGGCATACGGCGCCTCGACGAAAACCAGATTATTATCTTCAATCATGCGTGGGGTGTTTTTTTCTTTTTTAATCAAATCGCAGTAGTAGCAGTGGCCATAGCGAATACGGTACTCTTCAGCCCGCTTAAGCTTGTCTAAAACATGGGGCGGCAGGAAGTTTGTGGCAAAGATCTGAGAATGAGCATGATCAATTGAAGCTCCCGCCCGTCCGCCGTAGTTTTTGAAAATCAAAATATACTGGATCTTCGGGTCGCGAGACAAAGCTTTAATACGGTCACCATAGACTTTAATCAGCTCAGCAATTCTTGGTGTGGACAGTTCAGACAAATCTTGATTGGGATCAGGCGTTTCAATAACCACCTCTTGATCTCCGTAAGCCCTGGAATTGTCTTTGGAAACTATGGGATAAATATTTTTTATTACCTTAATGCTCCAGGGTTTTTCATTATGATAGGTAGATACGGCCCTTACTTTATCAATATTAGCCGGACTAAAGGGACTTTCTTTTTCATGGATAGGCAGAGGCGCCTCTTCATTAATAAAATTATGAGGCCGCGCAGAACGGCTGGGCGCAATTATCACAACTCGGTTATGAACATAGTCTTGTCTAATTTCGCTTTTCATTTTTCCCCTTAAGGTTTTTAGCTTTAATATATAGATTTTGATATTCTGTGCTGGACCTTTCCCAGGAAAAATCCAGCTCCATAATGCGTCGAATCAATCGGGCCATTTCTTTGGGTTGAGCATACACTTTCAAGGCCTGCTTAATGGCCTGCTCCAATGCTTCGGGCGTATATTCATTAAAAACAAACCCGCGGCCACCCTGCTTATCTAGAGTATAATCTGGCACAGTATCTTTCAAGCCCCCAGTATTGTGAATCACAGGAACAGCACCATAGCGCATGGCAATTAATTGCCCCAAACCGCAAGGCTCAAAAAGAGAAGGCATTAGGAAAAAATCTGACCCGGCGTATATTTGCTGAGCAAAAACCGCATCAAAACCAATTGTGGCGTGTACTTTGCCGGGGTGTTCTTTTGCCGCTTGTTTGGCAATTTCCTCAAGATCAGACATGCCCGTACCGAGAATCACCAACTGTCCTCCCTGAGCCACAATTACATCAACATTAGCGCCGATTAAATCCATGCCTTTTTGGTCAGTCAGCCTGCCCACAAAACCGAACAGCGGGGCCTCGGGGTCAAGGTCAAGACGGCACTTTTTCTGGAGTGCCTGTTTGTTTTCAGCTTTCCCAGTAAGATCTTTGGCAGAAAAGGCAGCGATAATTTTTGGATCGGATTCGGGGTTAAATCTGTCTGTGTCCAAGCCGTTGATGATTCCGTACAGACTTTGTTTGCGCTGGGCCAATACTTTCTCCAGTCCCAAGCCCAGCTTCGGGGTTAAGATTTCCCGGGCGTACTGTGGGCTGACCGTATTGACGATATCAGCCGACTTGATGCCCTGAGCTAGAATATTAAAAGTATTATTTGGTCTGAGGTTGGCCAGGCTCGGGTTGGCACCCAAAGAAATATCTAAAAAACAAAAAATATCATTAACATTCCACTGGCCCTGCATAGATAGGTTGTGAATAGTGAAAACCGTGACCGGGTCGGGCGTGCTTGAATCAACGCTCTTTTTAATTTGCAGCAATAAAGGGATTAGGCCGGATTGCCAGTCATGGCAGTGGAGTATTTCCGGAGACCAATTAAGCCTACCAATTAACTCGCTTACCGCCTTACTGAAAAACAGAAAACGCTCAAACTCATCAAATTTATTCAGGTCTTTGGTGTTATCAAAATATATTTTGTCACCGCCGAAAAATTCATCGTTTTCTATCAAATAAATTGGTACTGTGCTGTTTGGAATGGTTGTTTTCCATAGCTTGACTGTGACGGTTTTACCTTTAACTGAAACGGGCGCATTAATATTGGTGGGCTTTAAAGGGAATTTCACAGTATCAATTGCTTGATATTTGGGCATGATTACCCGGGCATCGACTCCTTGCTTAGACAGAGCCACAGGCAGAGCGCCGACCACATCAGCCAATCCCCCCACCTTAGCCAGGGGGGTGAGCTCAGCAGCAGCGAATAGTACAGTAGTAATTTTTGGCATAACTTCTAAATATTTAATGAGGCAAATAGCTCGGTTAATAATCGATTAACGTTTTTGTCTTTCCCCCCGTAAATTTGCAGACTAATAGCAGCGACATCCAGAGTTGCTTCGGCAATAGCCAATGGCAATTGATCAATAATTGTTTTTTTATGCGTTTTGGGTGCGTTGGTTAGATAGGTTTGCAAAAATTTATGGCCCAGGCGCTCTCTTTGAGTGATTGATAAATGAGTTCGAGTCATAGCCTGCCAATGCACAAGAAAGATGCCCAAATCGCTAGCAGGGAAATAAATACGACTCATGGTGAAGTCGATCAAACTGACCCGGCTGCGGCCCCGGACCAAAACATTACTGGCCTGGTAGTCGCCATGGGTTAAGGTAAAGTTTTTATTTACCCAGTATTTTGATAGTCCAAAGGCTAATTGCTTTACTATGTATTTAGCCTGATCGGAATATTTTGGACTGTTTTTAATTATTATCTTAGCGTTGCCTTGCCAGCGTTTCAGCTCTGTTTTTAAAACGGGTTTGAGCAGCCCAGCCGGCGGTCTGGTTTTATGAAAAAGGGCAAGCTGCTTGGCCAGCGGACCTATAAAGGGAGATAGCTTAGAGTAGGTTAAAGGAAGATGTCTGAGGGGCGCACCATCCAGTTCGGGATAAAGTACGAACTTACTTGGCTTGTGATAGTAAATAGGAGCCGGCGAGGAGGTTTTACCCTCTTTATTTAAGTCCCTGGCAATATGGTAGGCTGATACGGGCCAGTGATTACCGCGAATTATTAAAGGCCTTAATCTGCCCTTAATAAATACCTTGATTTTAATTAATCGGCTTTGCGCTGAAAAAGCTTGAGGCTGATCAAACTCTAACCTGATAATTTTTTTGTCAGCCAAACCGCTCTGGGTAATTATCTTTTTTAATTTATCGGATGTAAAAAAGTTCATTTGGTCATGCTTAGATATTGCTGAGCTTTAACAAAAAGCTTGTGGGCCAATCTGGATTTCGCGATAGTGGTGATATAAGCAGAAGCCTGGATCAGCCACCAAGCGCGATAGATGGGCAGGATTTTTTTGTAATCGTTGTTACTGTTCAGATTGCTGGCTGAGCGATATTTTTTCTCAAACTCTTTTAGCATACTATCAATTAGTCGAGAAGTCATCTTGCCCTTGGCAGAGACGATTTCAAACTGGGTGAGAAAACTGGCCACATCAAATAAAGGATCGCCATGCAAAGAGTTGCCAAGATCAATAACTGTCAGTCCGCGCTTGCGGACAATAATATTATAAGCTGAATAATCGCCGTGGATAAAACGAAAATATTTTTTTCTTTTTGGCCAGATTGATAAAATGCGCTCTTTTAATACATCGCAAATATGATAGGCCTGATCACGAAAGTCGCCAGACAGGCTGCGAAAATCGTCTTTGAAGTATTTGATATCGCTACGAATGATTGCCTGGGTCCAAAAACGCGGACCGGTAAGATTAAGTATATGAAGCTTATTAATTGCCAGGGCGGCGTCGGCAATAATTGCTTTTCTTCGCTTGGGCGGGACTCTTTGCACGCTGGCAATCATGGGTATGCCGGGACTGTGCTCATAAAGGAATAAGCGCAATTCCTTGTCATAACCCAAAGGCAAGGGCACCTGGTATCGTCCCCGATCAAAGCCATTTCGACGAAGCATCCTGAGAGCCTTATCGGCTATGACTAATTCATGCAGCTGGTTTTTGCTCGGAACATTGCCTCGAATAACATGATTGATTACTTTTCCGTTTCGGTTGTGATAGATGGCCGTGTATTTAAATGATCGTTTAAAAGCCTCATGTCCCGTCTCCTCAACAATAAAATCGACCATTTTATCTCCAGGCGCGAAGTATTTCTTCAGTTTTTTACGAAAATAATGAGCCAGAAAATCGGCGCTCTTTACTCGCTTTAATGTGTGGCTCCCCCGGCGCATATTAAATGTTTAAGATCATTATTATTCTTTGCGGTATTGTTCAAGCTCTTTGATGCGATCACGAAGCTGAGCGGCCCGTTCGTATTCTTGGCGCGTTACTACTGATTTAATTTCCTTATTCAGGCTCTCGATAATCTTGTCGATTTCTCCCGGGGGAAGCTGGGGCATGCCCTCGTCGGTGCGCTGGCGGACTTCTTCATCCTCCTGTTTTGAAAGCTCCTCTACCAACCCGCTTCTTTGCCAGTCGAAGCCTGTAAAGACAATGTTTTCATAAAGCGCTCGAGCATGTTTTTTTTCCCGCGCAGTAGAGCTGGCAGCAGACTGAACCACATCATTAAGCTCTTTTGCTCCAGCCTCAATCATTTCTAAGCTCCACCAGGGTTTAGCCGAAGCCCACCAAAATTGATCAGAATGCAAAGCGCGGTCTAAAGCCACTCTGACTTTGGGGAAACCAGGGTCTTTACTGTTTAAACGATGGACAACCTCAACTGCCAAATCAAGCAGCTTCCATTGATCTTCATGAATTTTATTGCCCGGATCTAGCCATCGGGAGAATGGCGCGTCTTTTTCTAAGTCTTTTTCCATGAGAGCCCAAGTGGAAGGCAGGGGCGTAATAGGTGTTGTTTTGGGAAAATGTTTAGGCAAGTCGGAGATTAATATTGTTTCTAGGCGGTCGGACTTATATATTTCGAATAACAGCTGTTCCATGCCCGGACGGTGATGACCAAACGTTTCTCCGTCCATGGCCGTTAATAAATATTCGTTTTTATTAAGGCGGTCTCCCAGGCCGTCAATTAATAGATTGCCGGTGCCCAGCTGTCCGGAGAGAATTTTGTAGCTGGTTTTTCTTTCGCGGAAATAAATAGAGAAATTATCCAGCCCCTCAACCGTGTATCTTTGGCTGTAATCGATTTTGCCGATTTGCCGGGAGAATGAAAGCTCGTCAACAATTATCCATTGGTAGCCGAGCTTATGAACAATGCGGGCCACGTCAAGCGAAAAAGCCATCTCCGGCGGGAAAAATCCCCTTGGCTTATAAAGATCGCCAAAATATTTTTTATGAGTAGCATCGTTCAGTTCTATCTGGCGAATAATTTCGCTCTCCGGCAGTTTGGGCAGCAAAGGATGGTATTTAGCCGAGCTGGTTAGCTCTATTTGGCCGCGCCCCAGCAGCAGCTTAATGTCTTCAATAACGTCGAAGCAGTCATTTTTTTCCAAAAGCTCCACCAGGACAGCGTTGATGTTCAAAGTCAGCTTAGCCTGAGGCGCTCTTTTTAGGTCAGAGAAAATCTTACGGTAAGACTCTTCGGTTACTCGTTTCACCCAATATGGTTTCTGGGTTGGCGGTTGATAGATGTGGAGAAAATTAGCCCAAAACATAAATAATAACTGATTACTGATTAGCTCTAGCCTAGCGTTAGTTGGCCAGTGAGTCAATGCGTTGACCGCCGAAATATTTTACTGATTTGGTCTCCTTTAAAAATTGTTTGTTGCGAGCCTTGGCTGTGCCCTCTTTTTGCCAAAGTCGAGTAGTTTTAATTATTGATTGAATTAATTGATGAGCTTCATCTACCGTTGTCCCAGATACAGCCTGGAGTGTTTTAATTACAAACCCCAGGCGCTCAGCTCCTTGGATAACAATATCCATGCTCCACCAAGGGGTGGCTGAAGCCCACCAGTATTGATCTGAAGCCAAAGCCTCATCCAGCAGAGCGCGGGCCTTTTTGAAACTACGATCCGATTTCTTTTCCGCCTGATTGACCGCGTCAATTACCAACTTAGTTAATGACCACTGTAGCTGATGAATTGGATTATCAGGATGCTGCCATAGAGGATAGGGCGCGCCCTGCTTAATATCCTCGGTCCTCGTAGACCAGCTACAGGGCTGAATATCAAAATCAACTTCTTTGGAAAACTTTTCCACGGCTTCGCTGTATGTACAGGTAACTACCTCGGGGTCAGTAACCAGTTGTTCCCATATCCGATCAGTGCCTATTCGATGGTGGCCCAAATTTTCACCGTCAAAAGCCGTAATTAAAACCGGCTCGGAACGCGCCTCATGTTTTACTTCACGAAAGAAGCCCGAAGGGCGATCAGTCGGTAATTTAAAAGAAAAGTAATCACTGATGCTGCGGTTTCTAAGAATGGCCGTGAAAGAAAACGGCTTTATGCGATAGCGCTTGGATAAGTCGCCTTTTCCCAACACTGATTCAGCTGCAATTTCATCTAAGGCCACCCACTCAAAGCCCAATTCGACCAACACCCCGACTAAATCCAAATTAACAGACATTTCCGGTGGGAAAAAGCCGCGAGGATGGTAAATATCACCAAAGATAATTCGATTAACCTCGTTGTTCAATCTAATCTGTCGGCGCACTTCCTCAATCGGCAGCAAAGGCAGAATGCCATGGTATTTAGCGCTGCCAGTAAATTCAATCTGTCCGCGCTCCGCGCAAAAACGGATTCCCTCGATCACGTCCAGATAGCCGAGGCGCGATAGCTGCTCGCTCAGTGAACCGTTGATGTTTAGGGTGATTTTTACCTGTTTATTGCGCTTAAGAATGTTAATGACAGGTCGATAGCTTTCATTAACCACCCTTTTTATCACTTTTGCTTCCCACCTGGGGGGCTGGTAAATGTGTAAGAGATTAGCCCAATTCATTTAGTTTTTATTCCTTTGCGTTTGCGCAAACGCTTGAGCGCTAAGCGATAAAGAAGAACGTATTTTTTTGCCGGCACTTCCCAGGAGTACGAGGTTTTCATGGCTCGCCAGGTCAGGTGCTCCCAGGTGCGCTGGTATTTGTATGTTTCCAGGGCTCGGGTGATGGCGATTAATAAACCTTCTTTAGTATAAGAAGAAAAAACAAAACCAATACCCTTGTGGGTTTTAGGATTAAAGTTGGTAATGGTATCTGATAATCCGCCGGTTTCTCTGACTATCGGAACAGAGCCGTAGCGCAGGCTGATCATTTGGGATACGCCGCAAGGCTCGTAGCGCGAGGGCATTAAAAACATATCCGATCCGGCATAGACCAGGGAGCCCAGCTCCTCGGTAAAGGGCGAGTAAAAACCGACGCGCTTGGGGTATTTGCGAGCCAGCTTTTTAAAAAAGCTGACATATTCCCGGTGTCCGCTGCCCACAACCACCAACTGAAGCTGCATTTTCATTAATACCGGAGCCAGTTTTTGAACCAAATCAAAGCCCTTTTGCTCACTTAATCGATTAACCATGCCGATTAAGGGGGCATCCGCCTTGGTATCCAGGCCCACCCTTTTTTGCAAAGCCAGCTTGTTGGTTTTTTTCTTATCTAGCTGGTTCCAGTCGTAGTTAGCGGAAATATTTTTATCATAAACCGGATTATAAACCGTGTAATCTATTCCGTTAACAATGCCGTAAACATCCGCTTTTCGGCGCCGTAAGTAATAATCAAGCTCTTGTCCGAAATAAGGGGTGAGAATTTCTTCGGCATAGCGCTCGCTAACGGTGTTAATAATATCGGCATTAAGTATGGCTCTTTTTGCAAAATTAATATATTGAATTTCGTCCGATTTTTCCGAAGGGGCTCCTCGGCCGTCATCTTTTTTCTTGGCTGGGATCTTCCACCAGTCTGTGCCGGACTGGAATGGCAGATTATGAATAGTATAAACCGTGGCAATAGAACGAAGCGCCGGGTCATTTTTGGCGCCCCTTTTAATGTAATTGGGAATCAGGCCCGAGTGCCAGTCATGGCAGTGGATCAAATTTGGCTTGAAGCTATGATTGGTAATAAATTTAAAAACCGCCTTGTTGAAAAAAATAAAGCGCTGGTTGTCGTCTTTATAACCGTACAGGCGCGAGTGCTTGCCGAATAATTCATGATTACAAACAAAAAATATTGAAATATTGGGAGAGAATTCAGCCTTGATAATCTTGGCGGAGTAAGAACTTTTTCCCACACTGACCCGAAAAGCGCTCATAGCGGAAATTGTTGCTATTTGCTGGGCCTTCATAAAATTATAAAAAGGCATAATCAAAGCCACCTGGTGACCCTGACTGGCCAATTCTTTTGGCAAAGCGCTGGCCACATCAGCCAAACCGCCTGTCTTGGCATAAGGCGCCACTTCAGCGGATACGCTTAAAATGCGAAGTTTCTTTTTCATATTTAGTTTAGTATTTTAAGCTCTTGGGCAGCTAATAAAAACATAGCATGACTCCAAGCTAAAGGATATATACCAACACGGAAGTCGTTAAAAATCTGTTCGGGGATAAATTCGTCAACTCTCTCCAAAACCCATTGGAAATATGCCAAAGCCCGCTTGCGGTTTCCCCGGCGCGACCAATAAATTGACATCCAAAAGTTTAATAATGGCCAAGCGCCCCCGCCATCCCAAGCCGTACCCTCAGAATCAAAATAATCATATTGGTATCTATGCACTCCGCCATGTTCAACCAGGATATTTTCAATTTTAGCAACGGTTTTTATTATCCGGTCGTCATCGGGAGGCAGAAGCTCAAAAGGCCAAACCAGTCCCAGCAAGGAAGCGTCGACGTTTCGATCAGTAATTTTCCCATGATTTCTAGAAAAGTAGCCCAACTCATCGCTCCAGGCCTCATTAACCCGCTTAAGCATTTCACCAGCGGTTTTTTTCCATTTACGGTTTGAAATTCTAACCTGAGCCAGACTCAAACCCTTGCTGCAAGCGGCGATTGAATAGGTAAAATTATTCTCCATCTTGGCAGAGGACATGCGAAGATTGTCTTCCCAAACATCAGCAGAATTTGGGATAAAGTATTTACCATTCCAGGCCCCAACTAAGCCGTTAGCCAGTCTTTCAATTAGCGGTTTTAGGGTTTTTAAATCATCTGGGTGCCTATTAAGGTGTTGGTCAATTGCCCAAAGCACGGTGCCTGCTTGGTCCGGCTCAAACATTTTTTTTAAGCTGCCCAGACGACCGTTGGGCGTGTAATTGGCATAGAGCAGCCCTTCTTTTTTAAAGTCTTCAGGGCATTCGTCAAGCCATTGGAAAAAAGGCCGGGCAATTGACAGGTCTATTAGCGGAGCTGCTGCGATCACAAAAGCAGCGTCTCTGGGCCAGACACAACAGTAGTCGGCAGCTTCGCGGGGGTGGCAGGCAGTACCGGTATTAGCAGCCACAATCGCGCCGTTTGACAGAGCGCAATCACTGAGTACCCGCTGGCTGCTTTTAACCAATGATTTTACTTGTTGTTTAAGCGAGCTCATTATTGATTAAGGTTATTATTATGGGCGGCGCAGATAGCTATTGCCAAGGCGTCAGCCGCGTCATCAGTGGTAATTTTTTGCTTGATATTTAGTAATTTTTCAACCAATTTTTGAACTTGGAATTTTTCTGCTCGCCCGTAGCCAGTTAGGGCAATTTTTACTTGCAATGGGGTGAACTCAATAATCGGATAGCCAGATTCTTGAACAGCCAGCAAGATTGCACCTCGCGCTTCACTAACCTTAATGGCTGTTTTAACATTCTTGGCAAAGAAAATTTGTTCGATGGCCACCAGGTCAGGTTTATGTCTTTTTAAAACCCTTTTTAGATCTTTAGAAATTTTCATTAAGCGTTTGGCGTGTTCTGATTTAGCCGAGGTGGTAATGCAGCCATAGTCAATTGCCGAGAGATTGCCAGTTTGAATTTTAATTATTCCAAAACCCAAGCGTCCATAGCCCGGGTCAATGCCCAATATTGTTTTAGACTTAGTCTTGGGCATTGGTATAGACCGAATCAACATCATCGAGCTCTTCCAGCTCTTCTACTAAAGCATTGATTCTATTTCTGACCTTGGTATCTACCGGCACGGTATTTTTCGGTATTAGCTCTAGGTCGGCCGAAGGCGCTGTCCAACCCAGGCTTTTAAGCTTTTTCTGCAAACTAGTCAAGTTGGCCGGGGAAGTAAAAACACTGATACCCTCTTCGCTTTCCTGAACATCTTCTGCGCCGCTGTCTATGGCGGCCAAGGCTAGCTTCTCTGTATTGGTGTCAGCTAAGTCTTCTTTGGGGAAGCGGATGACGCCTTTTTGTTCAAATGACCAAAGAACGCTGCCGTTTTGGCCCAAGCTGCCGTTTTGTTTATTCAGAGTTGAGCGTATTTCGCTGATAGTGCGATTGGCGTTGTCAGTAAGCGCGTGGATTACCAAGGCTACGCCATGGGGTCCGTATGCTTCATAGGTTTTTTCTTCAATAATTTTCCCTTCGAGCTCGCCCGCGCCTCGTTTGATGGCCCGATCAACATTATCATTGGGCATATTAGCTGAACGCGCTTTATCAATAGCTAGTCGCAGATGAACATTTAAGCCGGGATCTTTACCGTTGCGAGCCGCTACGGCAATTGCTTTTGACAGCTTAGTAAAAATACTAGCGCGACGGGAATCCGTTACGCCTTTTTGCCTTTTAATTTGTGACCATTTAGAATGTCCGGACATATTTGCTGACTACTGCCGAATGTTTAAGAAAAAGCAATTATGTTTTGCAGCAAAAGTATCTGTATTATATCAAAAAAGTGGGTTTTCGTCAACGCAAGAATAATTGTGTTAGTATATAAATAGGGCCTAGCGTCCTGCTCAGGAGTTATCTATGACTTGGCACTTTGTTCCAATGAGGAGAAGTAAGCTTCATTACCAATGTGGTGAAGCGGGTCAGCCTTTCTAAGGTTGTTCCTATCGGGTTTTTTCCTGGTATCAGGAAGACTTTCTGTACTATATCAGGTTTAAAGAACCTCAGCGGAAAGCCTGCCTAGATCATAGACTCCTGGGCTCCGCTGACTGAAATAGCTCTAAAAAGACTAGACACTTTACTATTAGTCATTTTTTTGGTTAGGTTGGTACGCTGCCTTGGTGCAGTCGCCAGCTCCTTTTTTTAAGGAGCGCTGGGAGTCAGCGTTTATGAGTATCCATCTTTTCTACTGAGGTACATAGGCTCATAATTCATGTTATGAGTCGGGTCTAGCCTTCGGGCTACGACTCCTTGGGTGGAACGGCCTTTTTCTCTGCATTTTCGATATCACGCAGCATGAAGACTTTTTCGGATAACCGAGGAATCTTGATTCTGGCGAGAAGGTATGGAGAAAGAATGTCGCGTGCCACCTCAGCGGAACAATAGATGGGGCTTGTTGACTCCCAGGGCGCCGCTGATTGCTCTTTTAAAAAACTGGAGGACTGGAATGCTTGAATTACAGCTTTGGAAGATGATTCATGATCCTGCATTCCATTACTTTTGGATACAGGATAAAAACCCCCTTGGTGGGACTGAAAAGCGCCGTAAGATTGGCGCTCCCAACATCGGTATGCATCTACTGCATACTTGGCTAGTAAAGTGTTTGCGTGACCTATCGGTTGACCTGGGCGCAGCGACAGGCTCTTTACCGGGCTGCCAGCCAGCTCTGAACGTAAAAAAGCATGCGGGACAGCGCTACTTTTACTTGATAGACCTAAGCAGTGCTTATGACAATGTTGACGGCAGTAAGCTGGGACAAATTCTCTGCCAGCTTGAACCGAGCCTAGACTCGGAAGAAGTTCTGATTTTTCTGAAACGCTACTGTCTAACCAAGGCCGGCGGCTTGATTGTTGGGGCACCCGCTTCGCCTGATTTATTCAACATCTATGCTGCAGTTCTGATTGATGGGCTGCTACGTCCCCTTTGTGAGAAGTATGGTCTGGTCTACACTCGCTATTTGGACGATCTAACCTTTTCTTCTCAGGAAGTGATCGGGACGAGAAAGAGAAAAGCAATCCGACAGATAGTTATAGCTTCAGGCCTGCCTATCCAGCATCGAAAATGTCAGGTGGCAGATCTTTGGCAAGGTCCAGTATTTATCACAGGCGTAGGTCTGGATGAGGATGGTCGGTTATTTTTACCACGTCATTATCTGCGCAAGATCCGAGGAATGCTGCATCGGGCCATGTACGCTGGCGATGTCAGTCGCGAGTTGGTTGAAGGAACCATGGGCGCGTTCAAAGCAGTTACCAAGGACCGACCGCTTAATTGTACTGAGCAAAGGCTGGTAGATCTTTACAAGCTGTATCGTAGATTCATTGCCGTGGGGTAGTTATCGGAGGAAACTATCCCACTTTTTGTTACATAGGTTGAGAATCTGAAGAGCTAAGAAAGCTAAAGCTTTTATACCCCAGCTTAAGCTGGGTCTTTAGGTTGTCCCCAAAGACGGCACTTCTAGTGCCGGTGGAAAAGACTTTCCCGCGACAGCTGTATTTAAAAAATTGAAGCGGGACCCCGTTTCGCGGTGGTAGTCTGTGTGCGTGGACTATGTTAGATGCTTTATTTGCCACCAACATATTTTCATGTAAAAATAACATCATCGATATTGTACTTTATCTTCAACCATACGGAGGATTTTAAACGCCATGAAGAACCCGAAAAAGAGGTCCCGTCTTCTTCGTCGGATACAGAAGCTGGAAAATCTTCTGATTCGAAGAACCCTCCAGGACAACTGGAGCATTGAACCCCGTAAGTGAGGGAACTGAGTTGATTCTTCCAACCCAATCCCGAAATACCTTGCAGGATAGTTGCCATGTTGACTATCCTGCTTTTTATTGTTTGACGTTAAGTAGAAATATTGTTAAGTTGTTTTGTTGTTCCAAGAAGGGAGAATTAACACTGTACATTCAAAATTGTGATGGAGGAAGAGATACCATGGCTGACAACTTACCAGCTCATCAGGTTCTGCTGGAGAAGACTGGGGGGTTTTGCGATTTACTTGATTCAAAAGCGGACTCTGGGCTGAGTTATCAAACAAGCATTCTTGAATTGAGTTCCGGAATAGCCTGCTTGAGCGATAATCTTGACACCTTGACTAAGATGGCTATTCCTGAAAGTGCGCTAGATACCGTAATTAGCGTGCTCCGGGAGCAACAGGAAAAAATCTCGGGTCTTTCAGAACCATGTGCTATGCTTGGCAGTCTTTGTTGCTCATTTTTCACATCAGCCATTGACGCGCTAACAAGGCCCACTGTCACAGATGACTCAAAAGGAGAATCAGAACCACCTGGCGAGCATCACCGACCGTGAAATTATATTGTGGGACAGCTAGAAACATCAGCTGTCCCACTTTTTGTTAATTTGATAGTATCAAGCCATGTCTAATCTTGATCAACTAGAAATTATAAAAAGGTACGATTCTGGAAAAATGTTAGCATCTTTGGATGCGTTTCCTGATCAGATTAATCAAGCTTGGGCTGAATTGCGAAAGACAAAAGTTCCTGCCAGTTATAAAAAAATCAATTCAGTGGTTATCGCCGGCATGGGCGGATCAGCTTGGCCCTTTAAAACAATCCAGGCTTTATTTGATGCAGACATTAAAATACCTTTTCGCGTAATTAGCGACTATCATTTGCCGGCTCAAGTTAACAGCAAAACTTTAGTTATTGGCTCTAGCTATTCTGGTTCAACAGAAGAAACAGTTCAGTTTGTTAAATCTGCAAAAAAGAAAGGCGCCAAGATTGCTTTGTTAACTTCTGGCAAGGCGTTAAAAAATTTCGCAAATAAGTGGGATGTTCCTGCTTACGTGTTCAAACCGGTTCACAATCCCTCGGGTCAGCCCAGGCTAGGAACCGGCTACATGATGTTTGGAGCCTTGGGTTTATTATCAAAATTAAAAGTGGTGTCATTAAACAACAACCAAGTAAGGCAGGCGATTAAAACCGCGCAAGCTGGCGGCAAAAAATGGTCTTGGCGCGCTCCATTGAAAAAAAATCAAGCCAAACAGCTGGCGCGCAAGTTGGTTAATAATATTCCTATGATTATAAGCGCCGAGCATTTATTAGGCACGGCCGAAGCTTTTCGCAACCGGCTTAATGAAAACTCCAAACACTGGGCAGTTGCTTATCCCATTCCTGATTTGAACCACCATTTATTAGAAGGCCTTGGTAATCCTGCGGCGGCTAAGCGGTTGATGGCTGTGAACTTGGAATCAAAACTTTATGATGCCCGTAACCAAAAGCGTTTCCGAGTAACGAGTTCAGTGCTGAAAAAATATCAAATTCCCACCTACTCCTTTCGGGCCGATGGTCGAGACAAGCTTGATGAAGTTATTACTAGTCTGAGCTTCAGCGGTTATATCAGCTTCTGGCTGGCCATGCTGTACAAAATTGATCCAACCCCAATACCCTGGGTGGATTATTTCAAAGCCCAGCTGAAAAAATAATTACGAATCGCATAGACGCAGGCTTTATGGGAGTTCGTGGTTTGTTCTATATGATCCATAACACCACAAACACAAATTTGTGGCTACGCAGGGGACATGGTCTAACCTCGCCGCAAACAACCCCTTAACGTTTCGATCGCGCTCAGCGCGGGCAGGACCCAGGATGTGGATTTACGGTTGCACAAACAATGTGGAATTAAAACCTGGGAGAGCAAGGAATCGGGGCTCCCTCCTACCGAGAGGATGCGCGATAATGCGCATACCCTAGCAATTCGGTTAGGGGTGGAGCCCCGTAATGTGCTGTGATTCATTGAGATAAAGCCTAGACACAGATACAGCAACTCTAAAGGAAACGTTCTCTGGCGTCAACAGCAAGGAAAAGTTTAGACTGAGCCAAGTTTTCCCACAGTCCCCCTTACTTCCCCATAAAGAAAATGCCCCCGATTCGCTTCCGCGTCACGGGGGCTTGACTTCCCATTAGGGGAGGAGGCGCGAGCCTCTGTCCTGAAACTGGAATCATCCGTACTCCTAACTCCTAGGATATGCCCCAAGAACGGAAAATCCCATCAACGGGAAGCCCTTCACGATTAAAATTACCACAGTGCTTGATTAAATTTACCACGTTGTTTGATGTAAAAACAAGGTCGTGTCAAGGGCGCAGACAGACGTGCCTCCTTCTCCAACGGAAGGAGGAGCCAATTATGAATATTCATAACGGAATAGAAGTAAATAACATAGCCACAAACACAGATTTGTGGCTACGCAGGGTGGGTATTAGTTTATAATAGAAAACCGCGCTACTACAAACAATCACTCAGCAAACTCAGGACATGGATTTACGGATGCGCGGAGGAAGGGGCAGCTTGTGTTATAATTCGGACATGAGATTGGGTCGGAGTTGGCAACAATTTATCAAATACACCGGTGACAGTCCTTTGGCAGTCGCTTTGGCGGTTTTTATAATCGCTTTTGTGGTGGGGATTTATTTGCAGCTTCACGGGTCGTTTGCCGATCCGGATTCATTTTATCATGCTCGCATGGCCACTTTAATCCGTGACCAGGGATTGATTACTGATTTTCGCTGGCTGCCTTTTACGGTTTTATCAGACAATTACATTAACCAACATTTTCTATACCATGTTTTATTAATCCCGTTTATAAGCGTTTCCGGACCTCTAGTGGGCATAAAACTGGCTACCATTTTCATAACCGCCGTGATGTCTACTGTTTTTTACGGACTGCTGAGGTCTTTTCAAGTACGGGGTTCTTTCATATACACGATGCTGCTGCTGTTTGTAAATCCTTTCATGTTTAGGATTGGCTTAGCCAAAGCGCCCGGTCTGGCCATCACCCTGACTCTGATTGGTTTATGGTTGATTTTTCATTATCGCTATAAGTGGTTGTTCTGGTTTGCTTGGTTTTACGTCTGGGTTTATGGGGGGTTTGCAGTATTACTGATTACCGCGACTACTGCGGCGATTGTCGGAGCTGTCCGTAAATGGATAATCAAAAGACAGCGACATAGATCTTTTTTATATAGAATAACCGAACAACTGGCCAATCGCCGAACAGAAACAACCAAACCCAGACTGAATCTGAAAATATTTTTAGCAGCGGCAATCGGGGTGATTGCCGGACTTATAATCAACCCAACATTTCCAAGCAATATTATTTTCTATTATTATCAATTGATTAAAATCGGCATTTTGAACTATCAGAACACCATTGGAGTAGGCGGCGAGTGGTATCCTTATGCTTTCACTGAATTGGTGCCGGCCACAATCTTTGTTTCTATTCTTGTTGTTTTGGGGTTGTTGGCCTTTGCGCTTCAGTTCCGCAAGATGTCTATGCGCTCTTGGACCATGTTGTTACTGACAGCCTTCTTTTTTGTCCTAACCTTGAAGTCGCGCCGCTATGTCGAGTATTATGTGCCAATAGGAATTTTATTTGGCGCTTTTGCTGTTAACGACGGCTTGTCTGGTAATGTGGCCAAAGCCATGATGGCTGACCTGAAGGTAAGCCTAAAAAGAAGCTGGGGCGCTAGAGTGTTAGCGGTTATTGTGATTGGCTATCTGGTAATCGGAGCCGCCGGAGTGGCTATTAGAGATTTACGCGGGGTGCGCAATGATTTAGCCAATGGCTTGCCTTATGATTTATATAAAGCCTCGGCCACATGGCTAAAAGATAACGCACCGGATAATGCCATTATTGTGCATAGCGACTGGGATGAGTTTCCCATATTATTTTATTATAATACTGACAATCGCTATATTGCTGGCCTGGATGCGACATTTTTATACGATCATGACCCGGATCGCTACTGGGAATGGGTTCATTTAACCACTGGCGAGCTGGAAGAGCATCTGATCTATAGCACGGTGGCTGATGATCTGGAAGCAGAATACGTTTTTTTGACTAAAGACCATATGGCTATGGATAATCTAATTTCAGGGGTGGCGGGCTTTAGTTTGGTTTACGAGGATTCAGAAGCCAAAATCTATCAAGCAATTCGCTAATTAATATGATTGATCCGCGCCGCCTAACCTCTGTTGTCCTGCTAGTTTTAGTGATTTTTTATATGGCCACAGTTTTATCGGGCCAGGTTAGCTTTGAGTATTTTAGCAAGCCAGTCACTTTAATCTGGTTTGGCATAATTCCATTGTTGTTAGTGCTTGTTTATATTGTTACTTCTTCTTTGCAAAAAGTATCAAATTGGCTGCCTACTGCTATTGTTGCTTGTTTAATAATTTTATTATTAGGAACATCATTTACTCAGCAAATTCTGTCTCGACGGAGCGTAGAGAATACCCAGCTCTTTGATCAAGAAAAGTTTACTCAAGTAGTGCATGATGGGGCGGTTCAGACAGAAGAAGCCAGCCGTTTCTTGCGAGCGGGAGAAAATCCTTATTCCAGCGATTACTCGCAAACAGCCTTTGGGAATTATCCGGACAGCTTTTCTGGCAACCAAAAACCCAATCCCGCTTATAAACATTATGTTTATCTGCCGGCAACGTTTTTGATAGTCTTACCTTTTCAATCTTTGGCCGAGCAAGCCTCGGGCTGGTTTGACGTCAGAATTATTTACTACTTGGGCTGGTTTGGATTATTGGTTTTATTGGCCTGTCTGGTTAAACCGCCCTATCGCGATTTAGCTCTCGTGTTGGTGGCTTTTAATCCCTTTATTATCAAGTTTATTGTGGTGGGCCTGAACGACTACCTGATGTTGCTCTATTTAGTAGCAGCCGTTGCCTTGCTGCAAAAAAAACATTTATGCTGGTCCGGCATATTATTGGTTTTGGCCTTAGCTAGCAAGCAATCGGCCTGGCTGTTTCTGCCCTTTTTTGTTGTTTCGCTGGTCAAGGCCCTGCCCGGCATAAGTTGGGCTAGGCGAGTAAAGCCCCTATTGCCGGGGATTATTTTGGGATTGTTATTGGTTTTGCCTTTTGTAATTTGGTCAGCGGCTGATTTTACGTCGGATGTTTGGGGCTATGCTAACGGCTGGACAGAAGCCAGTTATCCGGCCTCCGGCTTGGGCCTGGGTCAGTGGCTGGTAACTTTTCAGGCGCTTGATTCGGCTTATGATGCGTTTCCCTTCTGGGTATTTTCTGTAATTATCGGTTTGCCTGTTATGATTTGGTCAATGCGCCGTCAGTGGCGGGAAAACAATCCGGCGAATTTATTATGGCACTACGGCATCACCTTACTGGCTTTTTGGCTGGTGGCTAGATATTTCAATGATTCTCATCTGAGCTTTATTATTGTGGTGCTCACAATCGCGGTATTTTTAAGTAGCGAGCCGTTTGAATCAGCAATTAGTAAACCAAAGGCCATCAATGAACCAGACAAGCAATAACTTAATCTCAATCGTTTTACCGACATATAACGAGAGAGACAACATTGAAGCAGTAATAAAAAAGATTGTTAAACTGCCCTTATCAGTCGAAATAATTGTAGTGGATGATAGTTCTCCGGATGGGACAGCTGATCTGGTTCGTTCTTTGGCTCAGAGTTATTCGGTAAAATTGATAAGCCGGCCCGGAAAGCTTGGTTTGGCCTCGGCAGTTATTAAAGGCCTGAATCAGAGTAGCGCTGAGAAAATAGTGGTTATGGATGCTGATCAGTCGCATGATCCTGCCATTATCCCCGATCTAGCCAATGCCCTAAACCAGGAAGCAGACATAGCGATTGGCTCACGGTTTGTTGTCGGCGGCGGCATTATTGGTTGGCCGATTCGCAGGCAAGCCATGAGTTGGCTGGCTACCCGAGCGGCGAAAGCGTTACTCGGAGTTCGAGAAAAAGATCCCTTGAGCGGTTATTTTGCAGTACGGCGTGATTTTTACCAAAGGCTGAAAAGTCAGCTTCGGCCGCAGGGCTATAAAGTGATGCTAGAAATGTTAGTGCGGGGCGCGCCAGTACGCACCAAGGAGGTCGGCTATATTTTCCAAGATCGATTGTATGGCAAAAGCAAACTATCCTGGACAATTACGCGAGAGTATTTTTTAATGATTTGGCGCTTACTTTTTAAAAAACAGGCCTAGCCTACCAAAGTGTTTAGTTATAATAATTCACAACCCACGCCCAGACGCTGGTTTATGTTATTCTGTTTGGGTTTAATATTGGTCACCAGCCTGCCTTATTTATACGCCCAACTAATCACCCCTGAAGATAAAATATTCACCGGAGCGCATACTTTAGCGCCGGCCGATCTGCCGGTTTATTTTTCCTATATTGAGCAGGCGAAGGCCGGCCAAACGGTTTTCAAGGACTTATTTACCTCTGAAGCGCATAGCTCGTTTATCTTCAGCCCGCCCTGGCTGATTATCGGCTGGCTGGCCCGCTGGCTGGGCTTAAGCAGCTTAGTGGCTTTTCATATTGCTCGGGTTCTGCTTATTCCGATATTTTTAATAACGGTTAATTTATGGCTGAAACTATTTTTTCCGAAGATTATAGAAAGGCGTTTTGGTTTGTGGCTGATAGCCTTAGGCGGAGGCTTAGGCTGGCTGGTCGAACCGCTGCTAGTTTATATTTATAATAAAGACTTTATAATAAATATCTGGCCCATGGATTTATGGGTAAGCGAGGCCTATGGTTATTTAACCATGTATCAGACGCCTCATTTTTTAGCCTCCACCAGCCTGATTCTGCTGTGCTTATATTGGTTTTTGTCGGGGTTTATTAAAAATAGCTATAAATTATTCATTCTAAGCGGCGTGTCATTGCTGGCCTTGATGAGCTTTCATCCGTTTCATTTGCCCACCATAGGAATTGTTATTGGGTTGTTTATTATTTATCAATGGATTGCCAATAAAAAATTTCCCAAGCTGGCAGTCAAAGGAGCTTTGATAGTGATTGGAATCGGTTCGCCCATGATCCTTTATCAGGGGCTGCTGTTGTGGCTAAACCCCATAGCGGCGGGACGAGCCGGCCAGAACATCAACGCCATTCCGGCTTGGTGGAGCATGTTATTAAGCTACGGCGCACTTATCCCCTTAGCCTTGCTTGCCCTGGCGCGGAAGATAAAGCAGCTTGATGCCAAGTGGAGTTTTTTAGTAATTTGGTTTGCCAGCCAATATATAATATTTACTATGCCCTCGTTGTTTAACCGCCGTTTAACCCAGTTTTGGCTGTTGCCCCTGGTTATTTTAGCGGTTTTCGGTTGGAAAGTTATTTCCCAAAAACTGGCAAAAAAAGGCTGGTCGCCGTCCAAAACATCTTTGGTGTTTCTATTTGTTCTGTTTTTTGCTTTATCTCCGATTGTGGTGGTGAGCAAAGATATTGTTTATTGGAATAAAGTCGGTTTTCGGGATCATCCCTATCATTTTTACCTGCCAAGTAGTTATTTAGAAGCAGGCCGGTGGCTTAGACAAAATAGCGATGAACAAAGCGTAATTATTGCCAACGCCATTGGAGGTTTGTATTTGCCCTCGCTGGCTCTTCGGCAGGTGGTAATCGGGCACAAAGTAGAAACTCTTGAGTATGCCAGCAAATGGGAATCTCTGAAGCAGGCTGTTTTACAGGGAGATACCGAGGCCTTTGTTCAACTGGCCAAATCCTGGAAGGCGGACTATTTATTAATTGATGAACGGGACAGCGCCTGGAAAAATATTGATTGCAAACATCCCTCCTTGGAAAGGAAATGGCAGTCCGCGCCGCTGACTTTGTACAAAATTAATTGATTGGGCCCAAAGGTATTTTTCCGAGAACGGCAGCTGATTGAACATAGGGAGTAATCGATTGCTTGCTGTCCAGAGTTAAATAGCCGGTTGATTCCCTGACTTCCAGCGAGGCGGTTAACGGCTGTCCCAGAAGATCGGCCGGTATTAGAAAATTATAGTTTACCGCTACGATATCGCTGACTGGCCATTCAGACTGGGGCAGATAAAAAGAAACCGGGTATTCTTTTTGATAATTTTTTCTCGAGGCCGAGGTAATATGCAGCGTAAAAAAGTTATGTTGCTTGATCGGCTCTGATTGAGACCAATAAATAGTAATCGGCAGAATTTTATAACTATGCCGGTTCAGCGTAATTGTTTGAAGCTGTGGCTTTTCAGAAGCGCCAGTACCTTGCCAGCCATGCATTATTAATCCGCCGGAAAAAGTTTGGCTGGACCCCGATAAGTTGTCAGGAAGCCGGTCAACCACCTGAACGGGTGGAGGCAGTTCGGTCGTTTCGGAGTTTGTAAAAAGATAATAATCATCCAGGGCCGTTTCCAAACGTAAATTCCTTTGCTCAATCATTTGTCGAATTCTTCGGCTGCCCGGCTGATATTTATCTTTGGTTTCTGGATAGACTACGTGATATATCCGGTAATCGTTCTGATCTATTAGTAATGTTTTGATATTGCCAGGCAATTGATAAGGATTTTCGCTATACTGCTCGGTCCCGATGTATAAGTAGTGAAGCGAGGCTAATTCAGATCGCTGAGCAGCATAACCGATCAGCCCATAACCAGTGGCCAAAGACTGATCTTTGCTGATTAGTGAAAGAATATCCGATTGTAATTGGCGGCGCTCGCTGTTTTCCGACGAGGGCAGGAGGCTTTTTGTCACCCCGATACTAGGACCCATAACAAAAAATGAGTAAACCAGGACCGTGCTTAATACTATAACGATAATATAAGTGTGAGCAGTAATTTTTTTCAGCCAGCCAGGGCGAATTTTATTATTCAATATTTGGTTTAGTCCCAGGACTGAACCAATAAATAAAAATGGAATAATCAAACTGACATAGTGGATTTTCAGCGCAATTTCCCCGGAAGTGCCAGACAAGCCCAACTGGATAAGTATGGGCAGGGCGGGTATAACCCAGCGCAGCCTGAATAATGGCAAGAAAGCGAAAGGCAGGCTTAATCCGAGAATAAAAGCAATAAACTTGAATGAAATAAATCGCTGCAGCACCAGCAGAGGGTGACCAAAAAAATTGCCGATTATCGAGATCAAATCAGGGCCTAGCCAGGCATAGAAGCGCAAGAACTTGTATGAGCCCAGGCTGCCCAAAGAAGCAGCGATTTTTAAAGCGGCCAAAAACCAGGCGCTGCTTATTAGCATTATCGGCAGCCACCAGCGCCAATTTCTCCGCTCAATAAGCGCCAGCAATCCCAGCGCAAAGACTACCAAAGCGACATCTTCCCTGACGGTTAAGGCCAATAAAGACCAGACAAGATATACCCGATAGGCTTTGCGGTCATAAGCTTCTCCGGCAGCTAAAAGCAGAGGAATAGCGAAAGGAAGCAAGTGAAATTCGTAAAAGTTAATATTACTAATAAAAGGGGACAGCAAATAAGCCAGACCCACGCCCAAAGCCCAACGACCCCCCAGCTTTCTTTTTGCCAAACAATACAAAGGAATCGCGCCCAAAGCCAAAGCAATGGTTTGAAGCGCCAGCAAGGTTAAAGAATGACTTATTAGCCAATAAACAGGAAGCAGCGCCAACAGGAAAAGCTCCACATGGTCGCCCAGATATGAATGAGGATGAATGCTGAATTGGAAGAGATTGCCCTGGCTTGATTCGTGAAAAACCTGAGTATAAATTGCTAGATCCAAAGCGTTATATGAATAATTTTGATATTTAGCATATTGTCCGGCAAAAGATAAAACCACAAACAGCATCATGGCAATAATCAACCAGTTAGCAGGTCGCCGGAATAGAGGACGGTTGTTAATAATGAGTGACATATTAGGTTAGTTTACGAGAAAACCACCTCTACCACAAACCCTAGATTGTCTGGGGGTTTTTAAAAAAAGGCACAAGCAATCAGCAATAATAAATTATTGGTTAGATGGTAATACTGGGTGCTGTATTAGCAATAAAAACGATAATAGTCCAGGCCCCGTAGGAACATCATCAAACTGATCACAGCAATACTAACAATTTTTTCAAGTACAAAACTTTTTTAAAGCATAAACACTAAACTTGATATCTTCCGGTTTTGGGGTAACCAATAAAATCATATAAGTAAACGACCACCAGCCTGAGGGCTGGTGGCTTTGGGTTTGCCGACTTCGTCGGCAGGGCGGCTGTTGAGTTGTTAAGAAGTCAGTTTGTCAAACAAAGAGGGTTGATTTATTTGGTTGTGATGATACTGGTGAC
>JAZDMR010000010.1:0-21655 GCA_043800725.1 bacterium
TAGTGTACGAATGGTACGTTGATGTGAAGACATAGGCGTATAATGTTAATTGCTAAAGCCGTCCTGCCGGACAGCTTTAGCATACGGCGTCGCCTTCAAACGTACACCCCAGCCAATGCTGGGGGTTTATAGATTAACCAAAAAACGCCCATCGGACTATCATCCCATGGGCGTTTAACTATTCAATGATATAATTAAGCTATGAAACTTGTAATTATTTTTGGCCCGCCAGCCTCAGGCAAGCTAACAGTCGGAAAACTTTTATCAAAAAAAACTGGTTTTCCTTTACTGCATAATCATCTGACCAATAACCTTTTAGTTAATTTTTTTCCCTACGAGTCAAAGCAGTTTTCCGGCCTTAACAAGCGTTTTCGTCATGAAATATTAAAATCCATGCTACAAGCAAAGCAAACAGGCTTAATCATGACATTTGTCTGGGCATTTAATCAAAACTCAGACAAACAATTTATAAGCAAAATAATTATCACCACAAGACAATTTAGCAGTCGGCCCTATTTAGTTGAATTAACCTGTTTAAAATCAACCTTATTACAAAGAGTAAATAATTCTAGCCGTAATAAAATGAAAAAGGTCCTCTCAAAGAAATTCCTTTCTGACTATCTTAAACAACATCAAATGAACTCCCCCTCTGGATATATGTTTCCAGCGCCGCATCTTGCTATTAACACTGATACCACAAAACCAAAACAATCCGTAGTAAAAATACGGCGCTTTATCGGCTCCTGATTAAGAGCTTAAAAAATAACGAGTCCGTTTAACGCCTTTTGCTGTATTATTCGGTACTTTAAATATTTGGTGCTTGCTCGTATTTTTCCAGTTCCTTCCGCTTCGCGAGATACTTACAGTCACCTGTCGCATTGCAAGCCATGCCTGACGGACAACCACATGTTTGGCAATCGTTTGTCAAAATGCCATTATCGCAATAATTCGGTTTTGATTGAGAACATTGATTAAGGGGTGTGCCGTCAACGCAAGCAATGGCACAAATGCCGGTTTGGTCTGTTGAAACAAATCTTTGTATGCGGTTATTCAATGAATCAGCAACGAATATTTGACTACCGTCGGTAACTACATCAGTTGGGTTATTTAGCTGACCTTCGTTTACTCCGGTGGTGGCAATATACCGCTCACCGGAAATAGTACCATCGCTCAGACGGATAAAGTCACCCAGAGTATCTTTACTGGCGTCGGTAAATAGTAAATGATTCTGGAATGATGCAATGCCCCAGGGATTTTGAAACTGATCAATGGAGTATCCCATTTCCCCGTATATTCCGGCAAATTCCACTGCCCCGTCACCATTGAAATGAAAATATTGGATACGGTCATTGTAAGAATCTGAAACGTAAAGGAGTCCGTTTGCATATCCGACTCCTAACGGTTTTTTAAGCTGTCCTTGCCCGCTACCATAAGTGCCGTAATTGCCTATTAAACTAAGGGTATTATTGGGATTACGTAGAAGTATTTTAATACGATTGTTGTCTGAATCACTAACAACTAGATATTCGCCCACGACAGCAAGTCCGGCAGGTTTATTAAACTGATCTGGCCCACTCCCGGCTGTTCCATAGGAGTGTAGATAGTTAATGTTTGACCGGTCAAAGCTAAATACCTGTATTCGGTTGTTATCTGTATCGCTAACATAGATCAGATTTTTATATACTTCAATATCTTGAGGGCTGGCAAACTGACCTTCTGCGCTTCCCGACCCACCATACTGCATCAAAAAGGTTGCCCGACCGTCTTTCCCTATATTAAATATCTGGAGGCGATGATTCATCGTATCCGAAACAAATAGTCGGTTATTTGACAGCGCTAATCCATAGGGTCTATTAAATTGACCCGGCTCCGATCCCATAGATCCGAAAGTATAAGAAAAATCAAATACTTGGGTAGGGATGTCCGTCTGGTCCAATACATTATTGCAGCACAGGGTACCCGATGTGAATTCATTTTCATCATCACCGCAGCATGTCTCATTTCCATAGCCGGCTGGGTAATCACCGAAACTGATGTTTTCACCGCTTGGCGAATAAGGATGATTACCACACATATAATTTGTAGGGCACTGTCTTAATTCTGAATTTGCATCATCACAATCAGGCAGTGGCTGATCAGCGCATGAGCTGGGACATCCGGCTTCTGGTTTTTCCGCTTCGATTCCCCACCAGCAATAACCATCAAGGTCATTATCAGTACATTGGATTTTATGTATTGGTTCGTCGGGTGGAGGAATGGGTGCTCCTGCAACGGATTTGAAATCTGTGTCCTGATTAAAACTTTCAAGGGGAAAAATAAAATTTCCATGTCCCTTATCTCCCCATTCAGCTCCCCAACTATTTTTAGCAATAAAGTACGTTTTTCCTATTAGCGGGCTATCTTCCGGAATATATTGGTTTCCGGGCCAGTACCCTCCTCCACTAGTTACCTCACCAAACCCTACTAGGGTCATCGTATGGTTCCAAGGATAATAGCTAATAGTTATCGGACCTTTTTGCATAATCGCTTGTTTTGTTCCTAGGGGTGTATAGGCATTAATTGAAGAATAATCTGAGATCTTCCAGGGTGATGGAATACTATAAAAAGCGCTTGTATCCCCGATAAATGACAGAGTGTTGTCTTGATTAAGTGATAATATTTGAATACGTTCGTTTGAGTAATCAGACACGTAAACCGTATTATCCCAGATTGCCATATGCCTCGGGTTATCAAACCCATGGTCGCCGCCGCTGTGACCTCCAGCCTTAAATAGAAAATTCCAATCTGCATCAAACATTTGTATCCGATCATTGCCTGTATCTAAAACGAGAATATTTTCTTTCCAAAAACCAACATCGCTGGGATTATTAAATTGACCGTCTCCACTGCCTTCAATGCCATATTTTTCAAGGAAACCACCCTCCAAGTCAAAAACTTGAATTCGATCGTTAATGGAATCCGCAACGTATAGCTTATTATTAAAACTATGAACACCCTTGGGGCTCCTAAATTGTCCATCACTTGTACCTAAGGATCCAAACCTAAATACAAATGAAGCCGAGTTATGATCTAGAGCAAGATTAAATACTTGGATTTGGTTTGTTCCGGTATCAGCGACATATATGCGTTCACCGACGATTGCTATGCCGGATGGATATTCGAATTGACCATCACCATTGCCCTGAACTCCAAACTTTCCGACGTAATTACCATCTAGATCAAATATCTGTACTCGATGATTCATGCTATCAGTGATCAAGATCCTGTCGTTGATTACTGCAATACCATTTGTCGAGCTTCCAACTTGAAATTGACCATCACCGGTTCCACTTTCACCGAAAGTATGCAGATAATTGATAGTAGCACCATTCCACTCAAGAATATTCACGGTATTATGAATCATGAAATATCCAATTCCTTCACGTCCAGCAATAGCACCTGCAGAATCAAACTCAATGCCTGGGCATTCGTTCTCTTGGGCCGTATGCGGATCATTTACCTCTTCTGTCGTTCCATATAACCTTGAAAAATTCAATACCTTGCCACTGTCCCATCCTTCATCGCACGAACCATCCACGCAAGACATTAGCTTCTGCTCGGAGAGGTCTTTATTAAGAACTTCGTTGTAGTACAGGCCAATATGCGTTTCCGTTGTAGCCACAGAGCTCATCACACTGCATGAACCGCAGCACCGCCAATCAAAGCCCGCATCCTCACAATCCTCCCACCACCATCCGTATTCCAGGTGATCACCCAGCCAGCATCCGCATTGGTCTATAACCGGAGTTATCCAGTCGTTGCCATGCCGATCCCGCCAATCAAAAACGAACGGCTCTGGATCTGCGGTCCTTTGTGACTCTTCACCCAGTACTGTGGGGGTTGGTTGGGCGGATGATAGTTTGCTTGTTTCCTGTACTGTAACTGTTGACTGATCGGTCGTTTGTTCTGGTTGTGGCTGGGTGGCGTCGCTTGATTGGACAGGCGGTGATACTGGAAAATATCCGCGTTTATAGAAAAGCAACCGATTGAGTTCTGGTGTGGGCTGCTTTCCGAAAAACTCTTTCTTGTCTTTATAAGATAGCGCTAAAATTCCGCCGGTATCGCCCGCTTCCCATGGTTGACCCGTCCGGATATTCTGTTTGTTAATTGCCGCGATACGGTCATTATTCTGAGATTTATGAAGTTCGTTATTATATGCTCGGACACCAAGTTGTTGGACCTCACCTCTTAACTTACTTTGCTCCTGGAGATATTCTAAGTTATCCAGACGGACAGAGGCATTTTCAAGTTCAATCTTAACAAAAGCGGGCGTGGTGGGATCAAGCACACACGTTTCTTCACAGAGCGACTGGAATTCAACATTACCAACATCCGGATACTCAAGGTTTGCCACAAGCAGTTCTGTCTCATCGGGACGCACGAGCAGAATACGTACATAACTATCTATGCTTTTAAGCGTGGCTGTTCCGCTCACGCCCAACGCCTGCACTGTTGGTAGGGTGATCGAGAGGGTGGCATCTGAATTGAATGACTGATTTATATTCTGACGTTTAACTTTATCATCAGTCTGAAGTGAAAAGCTCTCAAGTAGTTGCTGGGTTCCCGATTCTTCTTTCCAGGCAGTCTGGGTTGGAAAGAGTTGTCCAGATTGTTGTATTAGTCCAGATTGGTGTATAAAAAGAGAAGCCATAATAAATCCCAAAAGGCCAACCGGGGCAATTGCTCCTAATTTAATAGCTACCTGTTGATTTACTCTGGTTTTTTTAGTTATCATGCTCGTTATTTAGCCCCTCTTTCCGTTTATTGGCAAGGAATATGGTATAAATGCGCTTTATTAGCCCCTGATTAAGAGCTCAAAGTACCGGTTCCATTAGGATTATACCCATTATCTACTTCTTCGCCGTCCAGATAACCATCACCGTCAGTATCCTGATTATCAATCTCTGTACCATAAAAAGATTCATCAATATCGCTTAAACCGTCACTGTCCGTATCTCCAATAGTTGGCGCCGCATCAGTTGTATAAATGCGCCCCTCGGTATTAATTGAATAATATTGCTCTGTACTTTCAAGCCAACCATAGACAAAATAATCATCACCCGTACTGCTGGCTAAATACTTATACTCAATATTATTCGGTGATGTGGGAATAATGGAAAGATACTCACCAAGCGCTTCTACGGTAGGCAAGGAATCATCCACGCCATCAACAGAATTGGTCGGGTAAGCGCCCGAATAATCATCAGTATAAAGTACCAACGCAACACGATATTGCCCTAGATCAGACTTGACCTTGGCATCTCTGGCTTTCATCTCAGCGGAGCTATTTGTAGAAGTATTAGTATTTGATGAGGTGCCAGTATTGGTATTTGTTGTTGACTCATCCTTGGTCGGATCTGTGCCAGTGTCAACCTCGTCTTTATCGGTTACGCCGTCAAAGTCTGAATCTTCATTATAAATGCTAGTGCCCAATCTAGTTTCTTCCGCGTCAGTTAATCCATCGCCATCAGTATCTTTCGCCGCATCTCCTTCTAATGATATGGAGTCAGGCATCATAGTGTTTACTCCATTAATAAAACTGCTCGTAATAAAAGAATCAGTGCTGGATGTAAATTGCATATTGTACTTCATGCTAAAGCTATCATCGCTCGCTTCATAAACAAATTCCTCATTGGTAAAAACATCAACAAATATATCTTCTTTGTTTATCGCTTCATAAGTGGTTTTTGCAGACATGCAAGTCATGGCAGTGATACTTAAAGAATTTGAATTTTGGGACTCTTTAGCCTCTTCATTGCATTTATTAGTCATGGTTTCCAAGCCGGTAAGCAGCTCAGCCAAAGACTCGGGATATGAATCATATTCTGCGTGATACTGCATCAAAGCCGAATTAATCAACCCAAGAGTGGTAAATTGATTTTGGACTTGCTGATCTTCTTCGGTAATGCCGGTCACCAATCGGATCGCCTCATCCATATCAATAACATTTGCCGGAACATTAACTTTTTTCGAACTGTTTATCTCGGTCCAAACCAATGTCAGACTGGTGGTTAACTGTTTGTTAGCAAATTTTTCCAGGCTGTCCGGCGGCGCTAAGCGCATACGCAGCTCCATTTTCACGGGATAAGCCGATGATTTATCAATCCATAACGAATAAGTGGTATCTTTTGTTATCATATCCATATATGAAATGAACGATGTGTCGGCGAATTGTTCAGCCGTTGACTGATTATACTTAACTAGCGCTTCATCGCCATACTCTTGCTTTAACTGATCAGCCAGTTTGGCGTAATAATCAGCAAATTTGGTAAAGTCCATGGTCATGTCAAACCGCGCCGTGGTTTTGCCATCCACTTGTTCTTCGCCTGAGGCCTGATCAATATTGACCAAACCTTCCTGCTGGACCAATAACAGTGCTGTTTTGGTCTGCTCAAAAAACTTCTGAGTATTAAAATCATTGGCTTTTTCAGCATCAATTTCCGGCATAAACAGGCCATAACCCAAATCATCCAGGGAATCAGAGTTTATTTCTACCCATTTGTCTTTTATGGCAGTGACATCCAAGAATAAAGGGAATTGGGGAATGTTGGCATAAAATTTTTCGCCAATCTTTTTCATATTAATCTGGCCGGAAAAGCTAGCCCCGCCGGACTTGTAAGTGCCGGCCAAACCCACTTCAAAATTAGGAGCCTTATCCTGCTTAGCTTTTTCAGTAAAGCCTGACAAGTTAAGGCTAACATCTAAATCAGCCGGCAGATTCTGGAATATATTGTTAACGCTATCTAAATTGAAAGGCACAGCAGAATTTGAAATATTGCCAAAATTAGCCAGGGTTTTAGTTAAACCATCTAAATCCAGCGGCTCTACGCCGGACTCGCGCGGCTCAACAACCGAGGAAAGGGTTGCTGAAAATTCACCGCTCTGCATCAAAGGAATTTTTTCAATCATTTGAGTGACTAGCTCAACATCCGTCTTTGGCGTTAGGTAGGGTATATCAAAAGGCAGATTATCAGTCACAGCCAAGACCACTGTCGCCCCAAGCAATAAAACAACAATACCCGCGATAATCGGCCCCAGCCAAGAACGGTTTTTCTTCCCCTGATTCATGGTCATTCTAACTGAGCCGTGCAAAGGCTTGAGTGGAGATTTGGGCCGATCCTTTGAAAGCGGAGGAACTCCCGGCACCTGCGTCCAAGGAGCTTCTTGCTGACCAGTCGTATCCCCAAATGGCCGCTGTTCTGATTGAGGATAGCGAAAACCCGAAGCTGGTTGCTGGGGCTGAATAGGAGTATTTGAAAAATCATCCATTGGCTTGTCTGGTTGTATTGGCTGGTTTGACATATTTCTGATCCCCAATTTTTATAGTTAAGTTACTCAATAATACCAATATTTCACTGTTTCTTCAACGTATAGTATGGTTGTTTTATGTATCAGAAGAAAACCAATTTTTTTCAAGCTGTTTATCATCTGACTTACCAGATACCCAAAGGAAAGGTTTCAACCTATGGTCAGATTGCCGGATTGATTACTACCCCCCGAGCTGCTCGAGTAGTGGGTTGGGCCTTGCATCAACTGGATGATCAGCCAATTCCCTGGCATCGAGTAATTAACAGCCGAGGTGAAATCAGCACTTCTTGCGAAACCCATACGAAAGTTACGCAGAAAAAATTGCTTGAGCAAGAAGGGGTCAAAGTAAAAGTGGTAAATGGCGTTTACATGGTTGATTTGAAAAAATATCTGTGGCAGCCTTGATTTATATGTCGTTGCAAAACAGCTACTCCGCTGTAACAATTTCCGCAAATCACAAAGTAAAGCCTCCAACCATGAATTGGGATTCATGGTCAGCGCGATAAAGGAAGATTAATACTTACGTCTTCTGAGCGGGTGAAGGGAATCGAACCCTCGTCTCCACCTTGGAAGGGTGGCATAATAAACCATTATACGACACCCGCTCAGAAGAAATAAATTTGCGGGATCCCGCAATTATTTCAAAATATTTTATAGCGGGAGAAGGGTGACACCTACCCCGCTGAAAGGCGGGGTAATAGCCCCTATACGATACCCGCCTGTTTAGCAAAATTACCCTATCAATATTTACTCTTTTTTTCAACAACCTAGCATAAGTTTATGTTGCGCTATACCAAGGTAAATATCCCATAAACCCATAAACCCTTGACAATTTTTGCATTATCAAGTAATTTAAGGCGTACTGCTAGAGCTTAATGCTTGCTCTTTGGCAACATGTCTTCGAGGCAGGTCCTCTGCATTTCATTCTTGTTAACGATTTCTTTACTAACTTGGATCTATGGTCTTTGGGGCTCTACCCCCCCCGAAGGCCGAAAACCTCGTTAAACGAGAAATCGATTTGATGCTGAGAGAGACCTGCCTCAGTTTTTTCTATTCTCGCCATATTGCTCGCAATGTGGCTTTGGGACATAAACCAAACCTGGGAGGCTGGGTAGACGACTGAAAGGAGCGCGACATGAACTTGAAATTGCCCTGACTCGGAAGGATCTGGGTCAAAATGAACGTTTAAAAAACTTGCACGAAAGGGGTAGGTAATGAAAACTTCTGGGGTAGAAGGCACTGCGAGTAAAAAAAAGACGAGAAGTGGCAATTGTATTCCACTATTCATCGATCACATGCATGCTGGAAGACTAAATGATCCTCTGGTCGGTGTGATGAGAAACAATGGTGGTACAGGTCCTAAGCTCGTCTTCTGTATTGGTGGTCCTGGTGGTGAAGTCGTGGGTTCCGCACGTGAAGTTCGAGAACGTTGGCCTGATCATCTGATCAGCTTCACTACGGATAGCCCGGAGCACGAGGTTGTGTTGGAAAGGAACGGAGCAGTCCAACAACTCGGACGCCGCTATAAGACCGTCAGTGTCTGAACATTCGAGGCGCATTGGTTCTACTCCTGTGCGCCTCTCTTTTTTTATTGAAAAACCCATCTAAATAAGCTATACTGGCTAATGTTAGGAATTTAATTAATTACCTATTTTTATGGTGGAATCAATTTTCAAAGCCTATGATATCAGGGGGGTTTATCCGGACGAGCTGGATGAACAGACTGCTTACGATATTGGCCGAGCTTACGCTACATTAATCCAAAACGAAAACCAGGGCAGGGAGCTGACTATTGCTGTGGGTGAAGACATGCGCCTTTCCACCCCGGCGCTGAAATCCAAGCTGATTGCCGGACTGATTGACAGTGGCGTTAATGTTGTCGAGATCGGCTTGGTTACCACGCCCACTTTTTATTTTGCCGTAGGTTTTCATAAATATGACGGCGGCATGATGGTGTCCGCTTCGCATAATCCTAAAGACCATAACGGCTTCAAAATGGTCCGTGCTCGCGGCGTGCCGGTCAGCGGAGAAGCCGGCATAGAAGACATCAAGCAAATGGTGATTAAGCAGTCCTTTATCACTGCGGAGAAAAAAGGCCAGGTCGCCCATCAGGCCGACGTGCTGACTGAGGCCGTACAGGAAGAAATCAAGGGCATTGCTTTGGAAAAAATCAAACCTTTCAAAATAGTCGTGGATGCGGCTAATGCTATGGGCGCCTTGGATGTCGAGGCGATGTTTAAAGATCTGCCCTGTGAAATTATCAAGTTAAATTTCGAGCTGGATGGCAACTTTCCTTCTCACCAACCAGATCCGATTGTGGCTGAGAATCGTGAACTTACCCGGCAAGAAGTTATAAAACATAAGGCTGACCTTGGTATTGTGCCGGACGGCGACGGTGATCGTTACTTCTTTATTGATGAACAGGGCAATAATATTCCCCAGGGAATACTACGGGGCATCATGGCCCAAATCGCGCTCAAGGAAAATCCCGGCGCGACAGTCTGCTATGATATCCGGCCTGGCAAAATTACCCAGGACATGATCGAGGCAGTCAACGGCCACGGCATTGTCACCCGGGTAGGCCACTCATTAATCAAAGAAACCATGCTCAAAGAAAAGGCTGTCTTCGGCGGCGAATCATCCGGCCATTATTTTTACAAATTTCCGTTCGGCACTTTTGAGGCGCCGATAACTTTAGTCATGAAATTCCTGGTTTATCTTTCTGAACAAGACAAGCCTGCTTCAGAGGTGGTCAAGCCGTATGATATTTATTTCCACTCAGGAGAAATCAATAGCAAGGTTGACGATGTCCAAGGGAAGCTTAAACTGATTAAAGAAACATTTTCTGACGGCAAAATAAACGAGCTGGATGGAATAACTGTTGAATATCCTGACTGGTGGTGCAATATCCGCCCCTCGAATACCGAGCCTCTCTTACGCCTGGCCCTAGAAGCCCGTTCTCAAGAAATAATGGAACAAAAGCGGGATGAGATTCTCGCATTGATAAAGCAATGATCGGCATATTTGATTCAGGCATTGGTGTTAATGACTGATTTATCCACCAATATCAAGGCAATAATTTTTGACTTGGATGGAGTTTTAATTGATTCAGAAACCGGTATCGAGGAAAGTTTCCGACAAATCTTAAAAAAACATGCTGATTTTAATTTGACGTCTAAACTTTATAAAAAGTACTTCCTGGGTCGGACTGACCATGAAGGCTTCAGGCTATTTGCTAAATCTTATCCTGAAATTTCTCTTCCAAATTTAGACAAAATCATGCAGGATAAATATCTAGCCATGATTGGAACCAAGATAACTCCCTATCCTCAGGCTGAAATAGTAATTAACCAAGCAGCTGAGCAGTATTCTATTGCTCTGGCTACAAATTCACAACTTTGGCAGGTTGAAGCATTGAATCAAATTTTACCGTTAAGCAAATACTTTCCAATTATTACAACCTCTGATGAAATCAAACACTCTAAACCACATCCTGAGATATATTTAAAAACTGCAGCTAAGATGAATAAAGAACCAAAAGATTGTGTAGCCATTGAAGATACTGTTTCGGGAATTCAATCGGCTAAATCAGCGGGACTGATCTGTTGGGCTGTTGCTCATACCCTACCCAAGAAAAAGCTCGCTAAAGCTGATCGAGTTTTTGACATAATTGGTGACATCAACTTTAATTAAACCCTATGATCGGCATATTTGATTCAGGTATCGGGGGATTAACCATAGTTAAGGCTATGCAAAAAGCCTTGCCTGGCCATCCTTTTATTTACCTGGGCGATACTAATCGCATGCCCTACGGCTCAAAAAGCCCGGAAGCGATTATTGAATATTCCCTGCAAGACGCGCAATACCTGGTTGACCAGGGAGCCAAGCTGATCGTAGTGGCCTGCAATTCAGCTTCCAGCGCGGCCATTCCCGAGCTAACCAAGCGCTTCCCCGAAATTCCCGTATTCGACGTAATTACCCCGACTGTGGCTGAAGCCAAAAAAGTTAGCAAGGGCAGGATCGGCGTGATCGGCACCCGCGCCACAATTAACAGTGAAATTTATAATAAACTGCTCAAGGCCGGATCAAAGCTGGAAGTTTTTGGTAAGGCCTGCCCTTTGCTGGTGCCGCTGGTCGAAGAAAATTGGCTGGACCAGTCAGTCACCAAAATGGTTGTTCGCAAATACCTGTCGCCCCTAAAGGCAAAAAATATCGATACTCTAATCCTGGGCTGCACCCATTACCCATTGCTTAAAAATGAAATCCAGCATAAATCCGGTAAAACCGTAAAAATAATCGACTCAGCTCAAGTAACGGCAGAGTCGGTAAAAAAATACTTGTCCAAACACCCTGAACTGGACAAGCAATTAAAAAAGCCGGGCCAGTCAATTTTCGCTTTAACAGATGTAACGCCGCATGCCAACAATTTAGCAGTACGCTGGCTGGGTCAGCCGGTTAAGTTTGAGAAGGTGATATTAGAATAACAACACACATAGTCTCGGGTTCCCCTACCCGAGACAGCCTGAACAACCGCTGCGGGTAAGGGAACCAACAGCCATGTTATTTTAATGTTGCTTTTCTAAGGCGCGCTGGGCGAGATGAATTAAACCAGCCCCATCCTCTCCTTAACTTCCCTTAAAGTCTTCTGGGCAATCGGCCGGGCTTTTTCGGCGCCGTCGTTTAGCACTTTCCAAACCGCTTTTTTGTCTTTGGCTAATTTCTCGCGCCTGTCATGAAAAGGTTTCAAGCCCTTGATAATCGCCTCAGCCAAATCGTTTTTCAAATCCAGATAACGGATCTTGCCGGTTTTGTACTGTTCTGAATATCTTTTTACCAACTTGGGCTGGCCAAACTCATTAAGCAACAATAACAGATTTTGAACGCCCGGGCTCATCTCGTTTTTATTGCCTCCGCCCATCTCGGTTACTGCCTTGCTAACTTTATCCTCAATTACCTCCGGCAAATCACTCAAAGAAATGTAATTTTTGGGGCCCAGCGACTTGCTCATCTTTTTGGTCGGGTCAGCCAATGACATAATCCTCTTGGCCTGGGTCAGCTGAGTTTTGGGTTCGATAAATATTTTACCGTACTTGGTGTTGAATTTGCGGGCGATAATCCGGGTCAGCTCCACATGCTGCTGCTGGTCTTCGCCAACTGGTACAAGATTGGTTTTATACAACAGAATATCCGAGGCCATGAGGACGGGATAGATAAGTAGACCAGTGTTAACCTCATTAAACTCTTTTTGAAATCTATTAACTCCGTCTAATACACCCTGTACAACATATTCTAACTGGTCATCAGTATTTCTTAATGACTTTGCTTTCTTTTTAATATCAAGGATACTAAAATTGGTAACTTTATTTATGTTTGCTTTATCTTTCCACTGAGTCATTCTTTGTAGTTCACCAAAAGGTGTAACCGTACTCAGAAGCCAGTTTAACTCGCAATGTTCCGGCAAATGAGACTGGACAAAGATTGTGGCTTTCTTGGGATCCAAGCCGGCCGCCAAATAATCCAAGGCCGCGCTGTAAATCCGGCCTTGCATTTCCACCGGATGGTCGTTGTTCGCGGTAATGGCATGCAAATCCACAATCATAAAAAAACACTCGTGCTCGTTTTGCAGCGGAATCCACTGCTTCAACGCGCCCAAATAGTTGCCAATATGCAAACTGCCGGTTGGCTGGATGCCTGATAATACTCTGAGTTTTTTTACACTGACCATTTGATAATTTTTTTAACTGCTAATTATTTGATAATTCTACTATGTTTCTATTATAACAGGTATTATCATGGGTTGGCGTTCAGTGCGCTTAAACACCAGTTTTTCCACGGCTTTGCGGATTTTCTTTTTCAAGTCGGCCTGATTGGCCTGGGTCTTGGGTTCGCGATCCACTAGGGCCTTGCTAACGACTCGGCGGATCTCAGCTTTGATTTTTTGGCTATTTTCTTCCAAGCCCGAACCCCGGGTGATAATATCCGGCTTGCCTATGGGGTTGCCTGTCCGTCCCTCGACCGTGGCAATTATCAAAATCATGCCCTCATTAGCCATGTGCTGGCGGTCTCTTATCACCACATTGGAAATATCGCCTACTCCCAGGCCGTCCACAAAAACATGATCAGTCGGCACCCGCTCATTCGTCAATCGTCCGCCCTGCCTGGTGAATTCGATAACTTGGCCGTTATCGGCTATCAGTACATTTTCTTTTCTGACGCCTTCTTGAACCGCGTACTTGCCATTGATTTTCAAAAACGAGTGGTTTCCTTCAATGGGAATAAAATACTTTGGTCTGACTTGGCGGATAAACCAGCGTAAATCTTCGCTCTTGGCATGTCCGCCAGCGTGGATATCCAGCATATTGGAATCAATTACCTCGGCGCCAGCCCGGTACAGGCCGTCTTTTAGCCTCTGGACTGAACGCTCATTGCCCGGTACGACTGATGAGGAAAAAATGACTAAATCATTTTTACCAATGGTTAAATACTTATGCTCGCGGTTGGCGATGCGCATGAGCACGGCCCTTTCCTCGCCTTGGGCGCCGGTGGATAAAATCAATCGTCGCTTATCCGGCAGTTTTTTTGCTTCGTTGTTTTTGATAATCGTGCCTTTGCGCGTTTTGATATAGCCCAAGCGTTGAGCAATCTCAATATTGGTGCGCATGGAGTAGCCCTCAACCTGCACCTTTCGATTGTATTTTTCTGCTAAACCGATTATCTGCTGAAGTCGACTGATCAACGAAGCAAAAGTGGCAAAGATCATCCGGCCCTGGGCTTCTATAAACATCTGCTCCAAATTTTTCTGAATTTCTTTTTCCGACAGCTGCTTGCCTTGATGGGGCGCGTTGGTTGAATCGCACATCAGTGCGAGCACGCCCAGCTTTTTCAGATTATTAATTTTATACAGCTCTGTTTCATTCTTAGCTTCGCCATGATGATCTATTTTAAAATCACCTGTGTGGATTACCGTGCCTAGGGGTGTTTTGATAATAACTCCCAAGCTAGCCGGAATATTATGCGACAAGCCCATGAATTCAATATTAAACCTGCCCAGTTTTAATCTGGTGTTGGTTTTAACTTTTACCAGCCGAAGTTTATGTTGTGGATCAATATCTTCTTGCTTTTTTTGGATCAGCGCCAAGGTTAAATCGGTGGCATAGATTGGCGGATTACCTAAGCGCGGGACTAAATGAGGAATTCCGCCGATATGATCATAATGACCATGCGTAATTATTATGCCGCGGATATTCTTTTCCTTGCCTTTCAAATACGAAATATTGGGAATGCTATAATCCACGCCCGGCATATCTTCCTCAGGAAACTGCAAACCCAAATCAATAATAATAATATCCTTGCCCATCTCAATAATCATGGAGTTGCGCCCTACTTCTTCCAGTCCGCCCAAAGGTATGATTCTGAGAGTATTTGAAAGCTGTCCCTTGGGCTTTCTCTGGGGCTGCTGCTTACCTTTTTTAAATTGTTGCGGTCTTTTCTTTTTAGGAAATTTATTCATTTTAATTTAAAAAGCTTATCTACTTTTAAGGAGGTCTTAGGCTGATTGAATATCACGTTTATTATAAACGTACATACCGATTACAGCACTAAGTATGGCAACAACCAAAAAGACAATAAATGCTTCATTTAATATTTCACCCTTCCGAAGAGCCACATCAGCATTATAGTAGTAGAAAAACGACAAATACTTAAGGTCGGCTAAATTATCTTTAATACCAGCAATAATATTCAAAGCATACATAGCAACTAATACCCCGCCAGAAAGCATATAGACCTTGCCCCGCTCAGAAAACCAGGCCGAAAACATCATAGCTAGTCCGTAAACCGCTATACCAAATAAGAAGCTTAACAGCCAAATCGACCACCACTTGGATAAGTCATAATCAACATTATGCATTTCCGCGAAAATAATAACTGAATAGTGCGAAATTGTATTGAAAACCAAAAAGGCAATTAAACCAGAAGTATACCTTCCCCAAAATATCTTAGCACGAGAAAGCTTCCGAGATAACAAAATATCCGCAGTTCCCCGTTCAACTTCCGCAGCCAGAGCCGTACCTGCTAAAGAGATAATAAAGAACAGCATAATAATCGGCCACATGAACGAATAGTTTTCTACGGCCACATAACCTTCCAATTTACTAAGATCAAGCGTCTCAATATTAAAGGCTTTCATGAGCGCTTCCGGATAACTTTCTAACAACTTATCAAAGTTAGCCGCATTCTCCTCAATCGATGGAAAAATCGCCACCATCATCCACATAAGCAAGGCAGCGGAAATCGAGTAGATGATTATCCCTCGTTTGCGATCTTTAAGTGCTCTGAGAATAAATACCCACATATTTATTGCTGGTAATACTGTCTAAATATTTCGTCCAAGGTAGCATGCTCAATAGTCATGTCATGAACCGGATTTTGCTGAAGCTTATTTATAATAAGATTTATATCGCCAGTCACTTCCAGCACAAAGCCGTCCGACGTTTCCTTTATAACCTTGACTTGCTCATTGGTAAAAGTTTTTTGATCAGGTTTTTTGGTAAACCTAACTACCACTCGATAAATCTGTTTTTCCTTTAAAGTATCAATCCGTTCAGTAGCCACCATTTTACCGGCTTTAATAATACCTACCCGATCGCAAACTCTTTCCACCTCCGCCATGTTATGGGAAGACATAAAAACTGTGGCGCCTCGGCTAACCGCCTCTCTGAGCATTTCATAAACCTCGTTCTGTAGCAGAGGATCTAAGGCCAAGGTCGGCTCGTCTAAAATAAACAACTCTGGCTTTCGCATAAAAGCTAAAATCACAGCTAGCTTTTGTTTATTGCCAGATGATAGTTCCTTAGTTTTTTTCTTGGGATTGAAAACCAATCGAGAAGCCAGGTCCTTGGCAATATCGCCGTCACCATCAATTTTTCGTACAAAATCAAAATGCTCTTCGCCGGTCCATTTATCGTAAAGTCGGACAGTGCCAGCCAGATAGCCGGTCTTTTCTTTGAGTTCAACCGAGTTGCGCCGACTGTCCAGGCCTAGCATTTTTATCTCCCCTTCTGTCGGACGCAAAAAATCCATCATGCAGCGAATGGCCGTGGTCTTGCCTGCGCCATTGGGCCCCAAAAAGCCAAACACTTCGCCCTTATTTACAGTAAAACTAATGCCGTCAACTGCCTTGACCTTGCCAAAGCGCTTTTTTAAATTAGTTACTTCAATTGCTGTCATTATCCCTATTATACCCTATAAAACAGTAAAAATAAAGTGGTTTTACGTATGTAAAAACCGCCGCACCTCCCCTCTTATTCCCCTCCTATCATAGGAGGGGTTAGGGGTGGTAGTGCGGCGGTTTGGTTTCAAGATTTTGGTGCCTTGATGACCTTGGAGTCAACCAACTTGGCATTGACCTCGTCGGTCACCTCCACTGTATAACGAATAATGTCGCCCGGATTAAGCTGCATATCTTCATCGATATGCATAGAGGCAAACTCAATGGTTGGCGACATGCCACAACCCAGAACATGTATCTCTTTTTTTTCAGACTCACTGAGTTGGCTAACCATCCAAAGCGCCCGGCCCTCCAGCCTGCCTCGAAGGTAAGCCCGTACTTCACCCCAATTCGGGCATGCTATTATCCAATGCCAGACCTTGACTGCCTCGCCCCTTTCCTTAGCTAGGACTTTAGCTTCTTCAAGGTCTTCGGACCATGGATGACTTGGGCGCATCCAGGAATGATTCAAGGCCGGTTCCACCAGATCATCCGGACCAATCAAGCCCCCCTTCCACAGATCGCCGGCATTGCCATAAAGTGTTTTCATCACAGCTTGCAAGGCCACTTTCGCCAAATCGTCAGGTGAACGTAGTACGAACCGGTATTTTCGATCAGTCAACTTTTCCCGAGCCACTTTTCGCAGCGGATCAAGTATTGTATCGTCGACTACAAAATCCATACGATGCCATGGAACCAACAGATCAAATATAACCCGTATTTTGCCTTTTTCGTCTTTTTCCATTCCATCCCTCCTAGGTTTCTGGTCTCAAAATTCGCGAAAAGGTTGTTCCTTGTTATTTCTACTGTAAGGAGCGTTTGACCACTTTATCGTATAAATAGCGTGCTTGTCAATTAGGCGTGTCTATCAATAAAACATACGCCTGCCGGACTGCGGATGGCGTATATGTCGTAACCCGCGACGGCAAGAGTTATCATATTATTGTGGATGCCGAAGCCGGCCTCGGGGCAATAGATATCAAACCCAACTGATTCGTTCTTTGTTAACAACACTACCAGAGCCCTCCAAAGAATAAATAGAGGGCTTTTTTTATAATTATAAATACTCCTCCACGGGCACGGCCATAGATCTTTGGGATCTGAATAAAATATTTAGTGTTCAAATACCGACCTTGATTAAAAAGTTATATTATTATAAGGTGCTATGAAAGCTATTTGACAATTCAATAAAATAACAGAGGAAATAACCCGCGTTTCCTAAGGAGGATCCCCATGCATTCGCAACGCATTACCCTTTGGCTGGTAGTACTGCTTATCGCAGGGCTGCTCACTATCGGTTGTGATGATGACAATGATATCACCGGACCGACTATCACGACCGGCGCTCTCATTATCGAATCGTATCCATCCGGAGCAACCTATGCCCTGGCCGCACTGCAGGCGACTGGTACCACTCCAGACACTCTCTCGGATATTGAGGCCGGCCGCTACGGTATCGTCCTAAGTTTGGACGGATACCATACTATCAATGATACAATAGCTATCAGGGCCGGAGAGACGAGAAGGTACTATAAAAGTCTTTCGCGAGGATATGGTGCGATTAATTTCGTTTCCATCCCTCCCGGTGCGACAGTCCATTTCAATCAGACTCAGCTGACCGATATAACTCCGTTCATCAAGACCGACGTGCCAGCCGGCCGATACCCTATGAAATTCACAAAAGCCGGCTACGGGGATAAAAGCGACAGCGTGACTGTGCTAATGGACGATACGGTTACGGTTTCCGTGACCCTTGATTTGTTGCTTGGATGGGTGCACGCGACCTCGGTACCGACCGGCGCGGACATCTATTTTGGCAACCATCCGATTCCAAGGCAAGCTCCGGCTACTGATTCGTTACCACCGGGCAACCAGCAAATCCGAGCTGAACTCGGCGGCTATCATCCGGCCACCCAGACAGTGATAGTCAGGGAATTCGAGACCACGGAAGTCACCTTTAATATGGTCTTAATCACTGGCACGATCAATATCACCAGTACGCCAATCGGAGCGGAAGTATACGTTAATGGATTATCAGCTGGCGTAGTCACACCGGCTGAACTGGTGTTAATACCCGAGACCTACACATTGAGCCTCCGAAAAGCAGGCTATTACGACTGGGACACAACCACAGCCGTGACTGCCGACCAGACAAGTACTGTTGATGCGACGCTTCTGATGAAACCTACGTCAATCACCATAACAAGCTCTCCTTCCAACGTCGCTATTGCCATAAACGGTACCGAATCGGGATTTACCACTCCTCACACGTTTTCCGATATTGCATCTGACCAATACCTGATTCGCCTTACCTTGCCAGGACATTTTCCGGCTGATACGACATTTACGACGACACTTGGTGAGGAAAACAGGCTGTATTTCTCGCTCGCCTCAGCACCCAATATCCCGTTTGCCTATACCCAGGATACCAATATCTACCTGGCAAATATGGACGGAATTATCACCAATACACTGGCCACAGACTACCTGAACTACATAAACAGCTACATCGACTATTACGGTGAGATGCATTGGTCCCCGGACGGTACAAAGCTCGCCTATACAGGTCGCACCGAACAAGTGAGCATCATCAGGGAGGACGGCGCGTGGATTAACGGCTTCAGCGGCAACCGTTCCATGGACTTCTGCTGGTCGCCCGACAGCGACGAGCTGGTCTGGGGTGTATATTGCGGGGGGATGTATAAAAACATCCTTTCAAATAACTGGTACGGCCAGATTACCAGCGGATGTTACGACAACTCGCCGGCATTTTCTCCGGATGGCACGCAGATCATGTTCATGTACCACAACTGGGGAAGATACAGCCGGATAGACCTGGTGAATAGTGATGGTTCTAGTCGCCGAAATATCTACGGCTGGTTCGGGGCCGGATTTGATGAGTACAGCCAGCTGGCCTGGACAACGGGCAGTACTGCTATTTTCAAAATCGGCGGTACTGGAATATATGAAGCATGCATTCCCGACTCTGGCAGTGTCGTACTTACCCAACTCATCAGTGACGGCGTATCACAGGTCCGCCTCTCACCTGATCGGCAGTGGTGCGGCTATAATACGTCGTCGGGTCTGTACCTTATGCAGGTAGGCGTGTGGGCTCCGGACCGGATTACCAGTCTGACATCTTACAACTTCTCAATCATGGCTGGCGGTGAATACGTCACCTGCCGGACCGCGGATGGCGTACATGTCGTAACCCGCGACGGCAAGAGTTATCATATTATTGTGGATGCGGAAGCCGGCCTCGGTGCTATAGACATCAAGCCCAACTGATTCGTTCTTTGTTTACAACATTACCAAATCCCGACTCGAAAAAGAGTCGGGATTTTCTTACTACATTCTTTAAAATATCCAACTAAACAAAAACCTCTGGCATTTACCAGAGATTTTTTATTATTCAATTCAGGGAACTGGGCATTGGCCTACTTTCCCACCGGTATGCCCCGGAGTATCATTGGCGCTGACGAGCTTAACGACCGAGTTCGCAATGTCGCATTTGACATGAAAGAGAACGCGCCCTTGACAAAAGGCTGTTTTCAGAGTAGGTTTTACTGTCGTTCATTTTATTTTCGTTGTGTTCGCAACGCTTAGTGCAGTAACCACATTGGTCGCTTCGACAGGGTTTCGGACAATTGCGCAAGGGGGCAAGAGGAGGCTAACCCATGAATTCATTATCTGATGAACTTATCCACCGGCACATGCGGGTCGATCGCAGACGGACGAGTGAGCAGGTGATCGGGGCAACCAGGAGGCATGGTCATGTCTCAAGGGCCGCGCTGAAGACCATGCCGCGCGAGGGAAATCAAGAAGAAGACATCTTTTTCTTCAAGATGCCGTCTGTACATGATGTCGGAACTGACGAAGTGATTGACGCTTATGATCGCCACGGTCTTGAGCCGGATCCTGTGGGCGTTGCCAAGGTCAACGAGGACAATCCATTCTTCGCAGATGGGTACCCCAATGTCTGTCTATGGCAAGATTCCCAAGGACGTTGGTGTTATGTACTGTTCTGCTCTCAGCACAGCGAGTTTATTTTGGATGTCGACTTCTACAATGGCACCTGGTCTGGCTGGCGTTGGTGGTTCGGCGGTCGTCACAAGATAGCACCAAGACCTAGTCAGTAGCCAGGCAGCAACCATTAGATCTCTGGGGTCCTTAAGCTCTGTCTCATCTCCAAACACTTCTGGGTTGGATGGTAGAGGCAGAGCTTTTTTCGATTAGTTAGTTTTACGCTTGAAAACACAACTTAAAAGTGGGGTAATTTCTCGCATAATACCAGAAACTCCAATTTGGGACTTATCGAATATCAGTGCAAGGTACCGGGCATCCCTCGACAGGGCTCGGGATAGGCCTAAAATATTTTTGTAATTAAAAAACTTCGGCACAAATACCGAAGCTTTTTATATTCAATTCAGGGAACTGGGCATTGGCCTACTTTCCCACCGGTATGCCCCGGAGTATCATTGGCGCTGACGAGCTTAACGACCGAGTTCGGAATGGAGTCGGGTGTGACCTCGTCGCTTGAAACACCCAGATCGCTGAATTAAATTTTTAAATTTTATTGCGGTCCAATTAGATTAGCCGGTGATATAAATAGAATCAGTCCAACAAATACCGTTATAACAATACTGAGAAGAACCAGTCCAAAACTTACCCGCAGTCGTTTAAATTTTTCCATTTAAGTCTAGTGTTTTTCTAAATAATTATTAACGCATCTCTCTCACCATAATACGTCAGTTCAAGATGATTGTCATCTCTGACGTTACGATGAAGCCGCTGGCCTTATTAGTACAGCTCGGCTCAATCCATTACTGGACTTACACCTGCTGCCTATCAACCTAGTCATCTCCTAGGAGGCTCATATGGAAACCTAATCTTGAGGGGGGCTTCGCACTTAGATGCTTTCAGCGCTTATCCATTCCGAACTTAGCTACCGAACAATGCTCCTGGTGGAACAGCTCGTACACTAGAGGTTCGTTCTTCCCGGTCCTCTCGTACTAGGGAAGAGTCCTCGCAAGTTTCCCG
>JAZDMR010000011.1:0-177553 GCA_043800725.1 bacterium
GGAGCAGCCAAGGACAATTGGTGCCATCAAGCTGCTTTTCAATAGTCAGAGAAGCAGCACTGGCAACAAGCTTTAGCAGCTCCTGTGGCGGATCAACCGGGTCTGGCGAGGCAACCCTGATCTTGATGCCATGATGGTGAAACCAGATAGGCCCGATCATATGCATGTTAGGTTTTCTGCTTGTTAATGGACTACTTTCCATAATACCCTCCCGTTTCTAGTACTAACCATTTCCGATTTCACCCTATGGTAAAGATAAGAAAAATACAAGAGGCTTGGTAAATAATCAAATTCCAATAAATAAATAATAAACAATAACCAAGGACCAAATTTCAATGTTCAAGTTATCAAATGCTAGGGAGCTTGGGATTTGAGAATTGACTTTTAATAAATAATATCCTACTATATTAGTCGGGATTATGAAATTTACCACCAAAGGCGACTACGGGTTAGCATTAATGATCGGTTTGGCTCGGCAACACGGGTCAGGCAGTATTTCATTGCGCGAATTGGCAACCAATGAGCAGATTCCTTACGCCTACGCAGAGCAGCTGATTGCTCGCTTAAAGCGGGCTAAGCTTTTAAAAAGCCTGAGGGGCATGAAAGGCGGCTATGCCTTGACCAAGGCGCCTAATCAGATTACGGTGCAGGAGATTCTCCGGGCATTGGAAGACCATGGATTAGTGCCTTGTCAGCGCGAGGGGAAAAGCTGTCCTAAGCAAGAGGGCTGCACAACCCATAATGTTTGGGAGGTGCTGCAGGAAACACTGGATAAGAAAATGCATGAAATAAAGTTGGTAGATTTGATTAATAATTAGTTTCCTGGAAATTAACTAACTCTAAAATTGCCAGGTCAGCATCTTCTTTGGAGGCAAATGGCCGGTCTGTCCAATAGCGATGAACCATATACTTGCTTCAAAGCCACTTCAGTGGCGTAGGCGTATCAATTAACAACCTGACTTCCACCGCGAAGCGGCCACCGCCACAGAGATATATACTTTTATGAGGGCGGGGTCCCGCTAGAGCGGGAGGTCCCGCCTCTATTTTCGAAAACAGCTGTCGCGGGAAAGTCAGCAGGAAATTAATCTGGTAGATTTGATTAAAATTACCAATAAACAAAAAGCAAACAATGACCAAATTACAAAATCCGAATAAAGAATTTAATTCGTAATTAGAAATTAATAATTAGTAATTATCATGATTGACCAAGATGTCGACCGTATCGAATTAGACGAAGAAACCTGCATAAGTGCGGCTTCTTGTGTGGCCCTGGCAGACAAGACTTTCAAATTAAACGATGAGGGTAAGATTGAGTTTGTAAATCCTGATCAGTCCAAAGGCGATACAGACGAAATGATTATTGAAGCGGCCAGGTCCTGCCCGGTAGACGCTATTCGCTTATTTAATAAAAAGGGTAAAAGGATTTGGCCCAAATAGATAAGTCCAGCGTGCTGGTTGAGTTAACCATAAAAAATCTAAAAGTTTCAGTTCAGGACAAGGAGATTCTGCGCGGTCTTAGCTTATCAGTTAAATCCGGCGAGGTTCATGCTTTGATGGGGCCCAATGGCTCAGGTAAAACCACGCTGGCTTCTGCGATCATGGGCCATCCCCAATATCAGATTACCGAGGGTGATATTTTATTTAATAAAAAAAGTATTGTTAAGCTAACTCCGGACAAGCGGGCTCGATTGGGATTGTTCTTAGCATTCCAGAATCCCAGCGAAGTGCCTGGCGTGAGTGTGACTAATTTTTTGCGCACCAGTTATAATGCTCATCAAGCAGAACCAGGGAAATTAAGAGTAATGCCGTTTCAAGAACTGTTAATGAAAACATTGACTGAGCTAGAGATTGATCCCAAGCTGGTTCAAAGGTCAGTTAATGAAGGATTTTCCGGCGGTGAAAAGAAGCAGCTGGAAGTTTTGCAAATGGCTTTGCTTAAGCCTAAGATTGCAATTTTAGACGAGACTGACTCAGGACTGGATATTGATGCTTTAAAAAACGTTGCTCAAGGAATCAACAAGCTGGCCCAGGGTAGATTAGGTATTTTATTAATCACCCACTATCAAAGAATATTAAAGTATATCAAGCCTGACTTCGTACACGTGATAGACCGTGGAGAAATTATTAAATCAGGAGACCGGCAGCTGGCTCATCAACTGGAAGTGCAGGGATATTCTTCAGTTAAATAAGTCATGAATAAGGCGAACAAACAAGATGATGTTCACTTTGCTCATGATTTAAAAGATCCTGAGCAGTCTGTTTTTAAAACAAGCCAGGGCTTGAGCTTGGAGGTTGTTCGTCAGATATCCAAGATCAAGAATGAACCGGATTGGATGTTGAAATATCGCGAACAAGCCTTGGAAGTGTTTGAAAAAAAGCCCATGCCTGACTGGGGAGCTGATTTGTCTGAGCTGGATTTTAATGCTCTCACTTATTACTCCAAGCCAACAGAAAAACCCAGCCAGAGTTGGGATCAGGTGCCGGAGAATATTAGAAAAACGTTTGATTTGCTGGGCATTCCTGAGGCAGAGAAAAGATATTTAGCCGGGGTGGGCGCTCAGTACGATTCTGAAGCGGTGTATCATAATTATAAAAAAGAGCTGGCTGAGCAGGGCGTTATTTTTATGGACATGGATTCAGGCTTAAAAGAATATCCGGATTTAATAAAAGAGTATTTTGGGACAGTGGTGCCAATGCGGGATAATAAATTCGCCGCTTTGAATTCCGCAGTTTGGAGCGGCGGCAGCTTTGTTTACGTGCCAAAGAATGCTGAAATGACCCTGCCTTTACAAGCTTATTTTCGCATTAATACCCAAGCTCTGGGTCAGTTTGAAAGAACCTTGATAATTGCCGACGAAGGCAGTCAGGTTCATTACATAGAGGGCTGTACCGCGCCAATCTATTCCAAAGCGTCTTTGCACGGCGCTGTGGTGGAAATTATTGCCAAGCCCGGCGCCCGAGTCCGCTATACCACGATTCAGAACTGGTCAAAAAATATTTACAATCTGGTAACTAAGCGTGCTTTTGCTTATGAAAATTCTACAGTTGAATGGGTAGACGGCAATATTGGCAGCGGCAAGACCATGAAGTACCCTTCCGTGTATTTAAAAGGCCGAGGCGCGCGAGCTGAAATATTATCTTTAGCTTTGGCAGGCACAGGTCAGCATCAGGACTCGGGCGGCAAGGTAATTCACCTGGCCTCTGACACCAGCTCATTGATCACCGCCAAATCGATTAGCCGGGGCAGGGGCCGGACCAGCTATCGAGGTTTATTAAAAGTGAATCCAGGCGCCAAGGGCGTTAGGTCCAAAGTTAAATGCGATGCTCTGTTGATTGATCCAGAGTCTAGGTCGGATACTTATCCTAAGATGGATATAGCAGAGTCGGCCACGATTGAGCATGAAGCTACGGTCAGCCGCTTGGGCGAGGAGCAGATGTTTTATTTAATGAGCCGCGGCTTATCAGAGGACGAGGCCGCTGCCATAGCGGTTAACGGTTTTATTGAACCGATTGTTAAAGAGCTGCCCATGGAATATGCTGTTGAGTTAAATAGATTAATCAGCTTAGAAATGACCGGAGCAATTGGTTAGCATGAAGATTAAAGAAAATAAAACTCATCAGTCGTGGGAAGTTATTGATCAGCCTAAGGATTCAGCTAAAGTATTTTCATTGGAGCCAAATAGCAGTCTGGAGTATTTATTTATTATTCTTGGAAGTTCAGGACAATATAGCATTAAGGCGGACTTAGGAAAGAGGGCGCAAGCCAGAATACACGGATTGTTTATTGGCCAGGCTCAGGATTTTATTAATTTAAAAGTAGAAACAGAACACTCGGGCTTAAATAGCCAAGCTCAAGTAAAAATTCATGGACTGTTAACAGATCAAGCCAGAGCAAATTTTCAGGGCCGAGTGCATATTCCCAAAGAAGGCAATCAAAGTAATGCTTTTCTGGAAGAGCGCGTGTTAGTATTAAGTAATCAAGCCCGGTCAGAGTCTTTGCCAAGCCTGGAGATTGAAGCCAAGGACGTAAAGGCCGGCCATGCGGCTACTACTGGCACCCTAGATGAACTAAACATGTTTTATCTGACCAGCCGGGGATTGCCAAACAGCCAAGCGGCCAGTATGCTCATAAAAGGATTCCTTATATCAGCAATTCCGAGTAATATTATTAAGGATCATCCTCAGATCGAGCAGCAGATAGAATCCTATATTGATTCAATTAAAATGCCTAACAATACATAGACAATGACTAAAATCCAGAACCTCGACGTTGAAAAAATTAGAAAAGATTTTCCCATATTAGAGCAAAAGGTTAATGATTTTCCCTTGGCCTATCTGGATAATGCCGCTTCTACTCAGAAACCGAACGTGGTGATTGAAGCAATTGATAAACTGCTGCGCGAGTATTACTCAAACGTACATCGGGGGGTATATTCAATAAGCGAGCAGGCCACAGAAGCTTTTGAAGGTTCTCGACAAGCAGTGGCTGATTTTCTGCATGCTAAAGAAGCCAAAGAAATAGTTTTTTGCCGCAATGCTACTGAGGGTCTGAACTTGATCGCTCATGCCTGGGGCAGAGCCCATTTAAAACAAGGCGACGTGGTTTTACTGACAGAGATGGAGCATCATGCCAATTTGATCCCCTGGCAGCTATTAGCCAAGGATAAAGGAGTAGAGCTGCGTTTTGTACCGATTACCCCAGATGGCCGATTAGACATGGCTAAGTTGGACGACCTGTTAACCCCTGAAGTTAAACTCATATCAGTCACCCAAATGTCTAATGTGCTTGGCACTGTAAATCCAGTTAAAGAAATTGTGACCAAAGCCAAAGCTAATGGCGCGGTTACGGTGATTGACGGCGCCCAAGCCGCGCCTCATCTGCCGGTTAATGTTCAGGATATTGATTGCGACTTTTACGTGGGCACAGGTCATAAAATGCTAGGGCCGACCGGTTCAGGCTTTGTTTTTGCTAAACTAGAGCGCTGGAAGGCGGCGGAGCCGTTTTTAGGCGGCGGACACATGATTAACGAAGTGACTTATCAGAAATCCACCTGGAATGAAGTGCCATATAAGTTTGAAGCTGGCACGCCTGACATTATCGGCGTGATCGGACTAGCACCAGCTATTAAATATCTGACAGAGATAGGCTTGGATAATATTGTCCAGCATGAAGCTGAGTTAACTAATTATGCACTAGGCAAGCTTCAGCAGATTGATGGTATCGAGTTATACGGACCAACCAACACTGAACTGCGAGGCGGAATTATCTCGTTTAATATCAAAGGCGCTCACTCTCACGACTTAGCCACAGTCTGCGATGCTAAGGGCGTGGCCATTCGCACGGGCCATCATTGCGCCCAGCCTCTGGTCAATAAGCTTGGCGCGGCCGCCACTGCTAGAGCCAGCTTCTATGTTTACAACACCAAAGAAGAGATAGACCGAATGGTTGAGGCTATTAATCAAGCCAGGGAGATGCTGACCTAAAAATGGACCTGTATCGCGAGGAAATTTTAGAGCATTATAAGAACCCGAAGAACTTCGGAAAAATTGAAGGTGCCGATGTCTCGGTCGTTACCGAAAACCATGTTTGCGGAGATCATATGGAAATGCAAATGAACTTAGATCAGGGCAAAGTGGCTGAGATTCGATTTTTTGGCGAGAGCTGCGCTATCAGCCGCGCGGCCGCCTCGCTGCTTACCGAATCAGTCATTGGCAAAACATTAAGTGAGCTTAAGCAGATCACCAAAGAAGAGCATTTGGGCCGGCTTAAAACCAAATTGTCGCCCAGCCGAGAAATGTGCGCGATGTTGTCTTTTAATATCCTTCAGCAAATCATCAAGCAGGCTGAACAGCAAAAACAATCGGTTTAAGTTTGTTTGTACGTGTTCTGATTGCTTGCTTTTTATTGAAGTATTAATACGTAAACCCTGATATTATATTTTATTATCTCCATTTCCCCGGTGGATTTAGTAGGGGTTTTTAAGCATGTCATGGCTTTACGAAACCGGATTTTTTTGCTATACTTAGATAAGTTTGTGAAGGGGGTAATTATATGATTTTTTTAACCTTAAAGGAGACAGTCTCTTGACTCAGAGACTTTTTATTTTTATAAAATTAATTAATATTATCAACAAAAAATATAGAAAAAACCATACTGATAGTTGAGGATGAAAGATCATTATTGAAAGCGCTTCAGTATAAGTTTGAAGCCGAAGGATTTGAGGTTTATACGGCCCCCAATGGTCAGAAGGGATTGGAAAGTGCGCTCAAGCATAAATCCAAAGTAATTTTACTGGATGTCATAATGCCGGTAATGGACGGTATTAGCATGCTGAAGAAGCTAAGAGAGAATATTTGGGGGCGGGAAGCCAAGGTGATCATGCTGACAAACCTAAGCGATTGGTCATCAAATAAAAAAGCTACAGAAGCTGAAGTCTGTGAATTTTTGGTTAAATCTGATTGGAAAATTCAAGATGTAGTTGATAAGGCTAATAAAACACTGGGCTTGAAATAAATAATATTAGAATCATAAGACAGTTGACAAATTTATGAATTTGCGGTATAGTTTGTTGTTTCGTAATAGGTATCACGATTAATCCAAATGAATTTATTTCGTCGGATATATCATAGGTTTGTTTACCATTCGGCACAGGCTCACGAAAAAGCCAAGCATGGTTTTATTCCGAATGAGGGGAATGGCTATCGTCCCCATGCTCTTCGTAGCAAATCTTTAAGGGCTTATAGTGCGGTTGTTATTGCCTTGAAGCTTTTAGTAATGACGGCCGTGGCAGTTTATCCGGGTGCTTCTTATGTTTCCAATGTCACAGTGCCGAATTTGGTATCTTTAACAAATCAGGCCAGGGCCAGTGAGGGCTTGCCTGCTTTATCCAGCAATGGTTTGTTAGCCCAGGCAGCCCAAGCTAAAGCCAATGACATGATTGCCAATGCCTATTTTGCCCATACCAGCCCCGGCAATGTTACACCCTGGGATTGGTTTAAAAAAGCTGGTTACTCATACAAATATGCTGGTGAAAATTTAGCCAAAGATTTTTCTACCTCAGAAGACCTGGTAAACGCCTGGCTGGCCAGCCCGACTCATCGCAAAAATATCATGAATGGCAACTATCAGGAGATTGGCATAGCTGTTGCCTCGGGCGAAATTAATGGAGTTACCACAATTATTGTGGCTCAAATGTTTGGCGCGCCTATGCAATCACAAGTGGCTGCCGCCGAAACTCCGAGCCAGCCAGAACCTGCACCCGCACCAGCGCCTACTCCGGCTCCAACACCCACTCCAACACCGACACCTACCCCAACCCCTGCGCCCGCACCAGTACCAACACCCACCCCAACGCCTACGCCCACTCCAACCCCAGTTCCTGTACCAGTACCAGAGCCCGAACCTCCAGCGGTTCCGATAATTACCAAGCCGGAAGATAACTCACTGCTAAATGATCCCAGCCCGATGATTGCTGGTAAAACTAGCTCGGGCGCCCTTGTTAAGATTTTCAATAATGATCAGCAAGTATTTGAAAAAAGAGCAGACGATCAGGGCGTTTATCAAGGCAGGCTAGATATTACCCTGAAAGATGGGGTGTATTCATTGTTTGCTCAGGCCTTTGATACCAGCAATGAACTGGCTAGCGAACAATCGGAAAAAATTAATTTAACCATTGATACGACTTCGCCAATCGTTCGAAGCGATACTTCTATTATCTTGCCGACCTGGGAGCCTCGCAGCGGCTACAGCATATTCGCTGAGGTGGATAATGAGCCAAGCCAGGTAGTGGCCAACTTCAGCGGCGTGGAATCAAAACTTAGTTACACCGCTCTGGGTTATTATGGAATATTGGATTCCCAAGACAGCTCACAGGTTTCGTCTCAGATTACCGTAGCAGCTACTGACCAAGCTAATAATACCAACGTAGAGCCCTTGATTAGAATCGGTTTTTTCAGCTTAGATGTTTTACAGCCTGAGAATATATTTAATGCTGACTTTGTGCTTGGTTTTATTTTCTTTTCCCAGAAATTTTTCATGGCCTTCTTGATCTTCATGACCCTGGCGCTTGCCTTAACTATCCTCGTCCGGTTCAAGATCCAGCATCATCCGACTATCATTTATTCTTTGCTTCTGATGTATACCTTGACCATTGTCTTGATAATCTAAGCCGTGCCCACGCTCAGCTTGTCTGAGAATTGTTAGATTGGTACACTGGGGAAGTATGGAGGAAAGATCAAATGGTAAATCGCATTATCATTGGTACACCCGTTGGTGGGGTATAGTCATCACGGTGATTTTTGTCATCTTAGCCGGCGGCTTTACCGGACTAGTGGTAAGCTCTGCCCAGAAAGTCTTTGATGAACAAACAGTCGGCTTTACCATGGGTCAAGGCAATTCCAGCTCTGTTAATATTGCTAATGGAGATGCTGCCAGCTCACGGGATGATCCGTTTTTTGGCAATCAGGCCGCTCAGGTGGTCATTGTTGAATTTGGAGACTATCAATGCCCATACTGCGAGGAGGTGTTTGCCACAGTGCGCCAAATCATGAATCAATATCGGGATCAGGTTTTGTTTGTTTTTCGGGATTATCCTGTTTCGGATAGGCATCCCCTGGCCCAGTATGCGGCCGAGGCAAGCATGTGCGCCTGGGAACAGGGCAGCAATCAGTATTGGGCCCTGCATGATAGGATGTTTCTTTCTCAGGAGAGCTTGTCGCGGGAAAATATTATTGAATGGGCCGAAGGAGCCGGCTTATCAGTTGCGGAATTTACTGAATGTTTGAATAGTCGCAAGTATCAGCAGGAGGTTTTGGATGACCATAATGACGGCGTTAATTTGGGAGTAAGGGGCACTCCGACATTTTTTATAAATGGCCGTAAAATTGAGGGCGTAATCCCCTATGATATATTTGTCCAGATAATTAAAAGCCAGCTTTAAAAAACATTGACAACGACAACTTGACTAAGTATACTATCGTAACGTGAAAGGTATTTTATTACCTTTAATTAAATGATAATTAAAAAAACATAACTATGCCTAACTTTCAACGCAGCCATCCTCAGCCGGTAAATGCTCCTCGTAAGCAAGGGCTATTGGATGCTCCTCCCAAAACCACATTTGTCATGGGACTATTTATTGGAATAGCCTTAACAGCAGTATCGTTTTTAGTATTTGGTGTTTCTGACGGAAATACTGATTTGGATCCTTCAGCAGTCAAGGGCGCCGCCGCCGAAGCTAATGACGTCGTGCCGACTCAGCCGACTGGTCCGACTGAGGATGCTTCCAAGATTACCTCTCCAACCAGCTCAGATCATTACCGAGGTGCAAAACCAGAAGATGCCAAGGTGGTTTTTGTGGAATACTCTGATTTTGAGTGCACTTTTTGTAGCCGGATTCATCCAACTCTTAAGAGGATTGCTGAAGAAAATAGTGATGCCGTATCCTGGGTGTATCGACACTTTCCTCTAAGCTCCATTCACCCGCAAGCAACCTCAGCTGCTAATGCTTCAGAGTGTGCGGCCGAACAAGGTAAGTTTTGGGAATTTGCTGATGAGCTGATTGCAAATCAGAATTCTCTAGGTTCTGATCTCTATTCAAAGCTTGCATCTGATTTTGGCCTGAATACCTCAAAGTTTGCCAACTGTATGGCTGATGATAAATATGGCAGCGAAGTTACCAAGGATCAATCAGAAGGTGAGATTGCCGGTGTAAATGGCACCCCAGCCACATTTGTCCTAGAAGGCAATGATACAAGTACTGGGCAATTAGTCAGCGGCGCTCTGCCTTATGAGACGTTTAAATCCTTGCTTGATCAAATACTCTAAAATCACTTTCTGACATGCCCAAAGCTCGTCAAGACTCACGGATTTTTCATTATGTCTTATGGATAGTGGGCATAGGAGTGATTATCTTTGGTGTTGTCCTAAGCTGGACCTCATCGTCAAATACTAATAATTCTATTAAGACTACTAATGAGCAAGCCGAGAGCCAGGTTGAAAATAATATATTTACTGATTATTTTGATGTTGGCTGGCGGACCGGAAGCCTAAATTCGAATATCCTAGTTGAAGCAACTTACTTTTATCCAGAGCTAGCCGCCGCCCTGGAACAGCTGTCTTTTAAATCAAACCATCAGGGAGAAATTGCTGATCGTATTGCACTTCTTAAGCCTAATACCGATACGATAGTTTTTTATATCACAATTGCTAGCAGCGCTGAGGAGATTGCCGGACTTAATCTATTTGAGATATTTCAAGTTATTGATGGTTGGGGCAATAGCTATCCCATCCTTGATTGGGTCGAAGCTAACACTAGCCTTCTCCCGGCTTCTACTGTGACACAGAGAATCGGCCTGCTTTCAGCCTCGATTACAGCTGATAATCAAAAAACTTTGGAAGAAAATCAGCCTGGTCAGCTAAAATTAATAGTTCAGGATATCAGCACTGATGATCAGGTGCTTACATGGGACTTAAATTTAATCAAGACTTATCTTCAAGAATATGAACGGATCTGACCAGCCGCAATTGACCAAAAAACAACGTCGAGAATTACGCAAACAAGAAAAGCAGGCCGAACGACAGCGCCAAACTCAATCAAAAAAGAACCGGCGATTTATTATAATTTTATTTATTATTATAATAGTGGTTGGTGGCATTTATTTAATAACTCAGCTGGGTGATAGTACAGACACTAGCGTTTCATATTTAAATGATAACGATCCCAGCAAAGGCTTGGATGCTGCCTCCGTGGTTATCGAAGAATACTCGGATTTTCAGTGTCCGGCCTGTGCCGCAGCCAGCAATACGGTTTCCCAAATAGTTGATGACCAGCCGAGCGATGTCAGGCTTATCTACAATGATTTTCCCATATCTAGTCATAAAAATGCCCGGCCGGCGGCTGAGGCGGGGCAGTGCGCTTTTGCCCAAGGAAAATTTTGGGATTTTCACGATCGGTTATTTGCTGATCAGGGCGTTTGGAACGGTTTAAACAGCGGCGAGTTTGTTGATGTTTTGAAAACCTACGCGTCTGATTTGTCGCTGGATACTGAAGCCTTTGGTTCCTGTCTGGATAATAATGAACAGTCAGACGCTGTTAATAAAGACGTATCAGAAGCAAACAGTCGCAAGGTAAATTCTACCCCGACCTTTTTTGTAAATGGCGAACGCTATGTGGGTGGACGGTCTTACGATGATTGGATGACTGTTGTCGAAGAAGCCAAAGCCAAAGCTCAGGCAACCGCTTCAGAGACTGACATCACGCAGGATGCTGCCACAGGTGAAGAAGCAACTGAACAGGATTCAACAGTCGTTGAGGAAGTCCTTACCAATGAGTCAGGGGAATAACCATCGGTTTAAACTGTTAGTGGTATTAGAAATAGTCAGCCGTGTTTTAATTGGCGGGCTGTTTATTTATGCTGCGATAGGCAAATTGCTTGAGCCCAGGGAAGAGTTTGAAGCCGTTATCCGTACTTATGAGATATTACCGGATTCATTTGTCAGTTTATTTGCCATGGCCCTGCCTTGGTTTGAACTATTAGCCGGCTTGTTCATGGTGATTGGCTTATGGAGTAGATTGGCCGCCTTGGGCATCGGCTTAGTCCTAGTTAGTTTTATTATCGCTATTGGTGTTAATATTGCTCGAGGCAATGAGATAGACTGCGGTTGCTTTGGAACTTTTTCGATTGGCAACACGCCCCGGGAAACGTTATTAAAAGACGTGGGCTTATTAGCTCTGACAGTTTTATTAGCATCACGAAAACGCTGGCGCTGGACCATGGATGGGCTGCTGAGCGGGTCAGATAATGGGTTAAAATAGGAGAATTAGCTTAGGAGTACCAGAATTACTTTTCTGGACGTTCTAGGCGATGGTGTAAAAATGTTTTTTTACGGATATTCCTTTTATCCGGGCTTTTTCAATAGTGTCTTGTACGCCCGCACTATTATTAACCTGAAAGGCGATTAGCTCATCTGAGGAATCCACCACCAATTGATTTCTCCGGTAGTAGGTTGTCTTATCAATAATTTCATTGTCAGGATCTTCAATTAGAGCTTTGGGGTTAGCGGATTTTAATTTGGTCAAAAGTGATATTAAGGATTCCGCCTGCGTTTCTAAGATGACTCCTTCTTGTGCTCGTTTTCGATAATGAGTTGAGTAGGTTCCTAGGGTGGTTGGAATAAACACCTTGATTTGTCTTGCAGTTGGATCTGAGGTTAGAGCCTCGTCTATAACAAAAGAATCTACATTGAGAGCTCCACCAGTAACAATGCCGTTACTATGTTGAAATATATTTCTAACAGCCTGACGAACATCAGCCTCAACTTCTGGGTTGGTTTTTCTCCAGCTTCCGGTTATTCCAATCCACTTCATAACTTCCTCCTTTTCGCCCCAAACATAGATTTGGGGCTATGCGAGTAAGAGTTTAGAGTTTATTTCATTGAGTACTTGAGCCCGTTATAGATAAGTGCGAGTTGATAAGCGGCCCATCCAGTCCGCACGGCGTAATGGCCCGTGGTAGCGGGGGTGGGGATCGAACCCACGACCTCAGGCTTATGAGTCCTGCGCTCTAACCAACTGAGCTACCCCGCCATATAAATTGACATGAGCAGTGTATCTTTTATCTTTAAAATTATCAACTATTACACTCCCTTCATCGAGCATTTGGGCCCGCAGGGTTAAGTGCGAGATGATAAGGGACACGAGCCTGGAATCCGAAATAGGCCCGCTCGCGGGCATATGTAGGATGTAGGGCTCGATGGCCCGTTGGTTGCGGGGGGGGGATTTGAACCCCCGACCTTTGGATTATGAGCCCAACGAGCTACCAGACTGCTCCACCCCGCAGGTGCATATTACGGATTATCTGAAATAAGTCAAGAAAAAAGCCAACTTAATATCAGCCTTCGCCTTCAAACAATCCTATGGCAAGCTCAGAATATGGATTTTAGGTTAGGTGGATAGAGGTGTTGAAATAATGCACTTGGTCCCGTAGTGTCGCGGGAGAGACTTGAACTCTCATGATCCCAACTTTCGCTGGGACATGGCTTTCATCCTGCGCTTGTGGTGGGCGAGGAGGGGGTCTCCCGCATCAAAATTGTAAAAAAATATGTTTGCGGGATCCCGCCACTATGCGGGAGAACTCTCATGGAATTGCTCCCAACTGTGCACGTGGTGCCGCCGGTCGGAGTCGAACCGACATGAGGTTGCCCTCACGGGTTTTTGAGACCCGCGTGTCTACCAGTTCCACCACGGCGGCATGGTTGGTGCGTACCCATGTTACGTAAAAGTTTGGTTAAATGTCAACCAGTGCCATTCTCTTGGGTGTAGTTTTATGGTATAATTCAGCGCGCAGCGTTAAAGATATGGTGCGAATTATTTCAATAGTAAACCAAAAAGGCGGAGTCGGAAAAACCACAACCGCGATCAACCTGGGTGCCTACTTAGCGCATCATGGTCAACGGGTGCTTTTAATTGATTTGGATCCCCAGGCCAATGCCACCAGTGGTTTGGGCGTTAAACATCAAGAACTGACCCAAGGGATTTATGAGGCATTGATCGGCCAGATTCCTTTATCGCAAATTATTCAAAAAACAGATCACGAGCGATATCATTTAGCCCCGGCTACTACCTCGCTGGCCGGCGCCAATATTGAACTGGTAAACGTTGAGGACCGAGAAATGTATTTAGATAGAATTATCAAGGAAGTTGTTGACCAGTATGACTATATTTTAATTGATAACCCCCCCAGCTTAGGCTTGCTGACCATTAATGGATTGACTGCGGCGCAGGAAGTGCTGATTCCGGTACAGTGCGAATATTTGGCCTTGGAAGGCTTGGGGCAGCTATTAGAAACAATTCAGCTGGTTAAAGAAGGCCTCAAGCCCGATTTAAAGGTATTGGGCGCTGTTTTAACCATGTATGATAGTCGCTACAACCTGGCAGAAGCTGTTTTACATGAGCTGTATCGCCATTTTCCCAATCGTATTTTCAGGTCAGTAATACCTCGCAATGTGAGGCTGGCGGAAGCACCCTCATATGGCCGGCCGGTGTTGACCCATGATGCTGATTCTAGAGGAGCTAGGGCCTATGAAAGATTAACCAAGGAAATTTTAGCCAATAATAACTTATGAAAGAACCTTCTTTGGGGCGCGGCTTAGGCGCCCTGATCCCAAAATCCCGAAGCGTGAAAAACGTTCGGGAGCCTGATTCCCGCGACTTGAGACATCAGGAAAATCAATACAACAGTGAAGCCGTTATTAATATTTCCACAGAATTGATTGATGCTAATCCTTTCCAGCCCAGGCAGTCTTTTGAATATCAGGCGCTTGAGGAGCTAATCGCCTCAATAAAGGTTCATGGCATTATTCAGCCCTTAATTGTTACATCGGTTAAAAACGGCAGATATGAATTAGTGGCTGGTGAGCGCCGCTTGCGATCAGCCAAGACTTTGAAGCTCAAAACCGTTCCGGTTATTGTCAGATCAGCCTCTGAGCAGAGCAAGCTGGAGATGGCTTTGATTGAAAATATCCAGCGCAAAGACCTAAATCCCATGGAGCAGGCTGAAGCTTATCAGGCCCTGGTTGGAGAATTCGGCTTAACTCAGGAAGAAGTTGCTAAACGAGTTGGTAAAAATCGGGCCACGGTAGCCAATATTTTGCGTTTAGTAAATCTGCCAGCGGAGATTCAAAAAAGCTTAAGAGATGGTAAAATATCACTTAGTCATGCCAAGCTGATATTAAGCGCGGTTGAGCCCAGCCAGCAGCTAAAAATCTGGAAAACAATTCTGAAGCAGGATTTATCCGTCCGCGGCGGGGAGGAGCTAACCAGAAAAATAAAAACCAATAAAACAAATCGACGATCAAACGATCCCGAGTTGAGAGAGGTAGAAGATGCCCTAAGGGAGGCTCTACAGACCCGGGTCAAGATATCTCGCCGAGGCGAACAAGGAACTATTAATATTTATTTTTATTCCCATGATGAGCTCAAAAATATCTTCACTAAAATCTCAAACTAGTCTTTGGGATAATCCAAAGCTTTCGCATTATCGAACTATAATTTGGGCTAGCCTGGGAGCGACAATTTTTCTGCTGCCATTTTTATATCTGACAAGAATTTCCGAAGTTTGGGAGTTTCCCAAAATCTTTGTTTTAGCTCTGGGGCTGACCGTGGCCGGTGTCACTTGGCTGATAGCCGCGTTGAAAACCGGCCGCTGGCTGTGCCAATTCGGCAGATTTGAATTATGGCTCAGCATCCTGTTTGGTTTAAGCCTGCTCAGCACGTTGTTTTCAGTCCATCCTTACACCAGTTTATTCGGAATAAACGGCACCCAAGGAGAAACGTTAATTGCTTTGGCTTTATTTATTTTCCTGGCCATAGCGATTAAAACAACTTTTAATCAGCGTGCCAGCCAATGGCTGTTGATTTTATTGATGGGTTCTTTTGGCCTGGCAGTTTTAATGACAATTTTTCATATTGGCGGGGTGGCTTTTTATCCGGCGGAGCCCTTGTCAGAAAGGTTTTTGTTAACCGGCAGTTCTCCGGGAGTACTTGCTTTATTGCTGGCGATCGGTTGGTTAGTTGCCTGGCAATTAAAACAGACTTTAACGAGCTCAACCTGGAGAGTTTTAATTGACCTATTCTTAGCCGTATGTTTAGTACTGTTTATATTATTAGATTCTTTGCTGGCAACTATTTTGTTAATAGCCGGTATTATTCTGTATGCCGTAATCAAGATTATCAATAACGCAAGCTGGCAAAAAGAATATTGGCTGCCGATAGCTTTTCTGGTCTGCCTATTGTTGTTTGTTTTTAAAATTGACAGTACTACCGGGATTGATTTTGATTCAGAAATTACTCTGCCTACCTCAACAGCCTTGGCGACTACCGCCCAGACCATAGCTAGTCGCCCTATTTTGGGCAGCGGGCCAGCCACGTTTTATTATGATTTTATTAAGCATCGTCCTGATTCGTTCAACCTGTTGACGATTAGCGAACTTCGTTTTGTACGAGCTGATACTTATTGGCCGCAGTTTTTTAGCACTTATGGGACGGTCGCCGGCCTGTTATTTATTGTATTTTTGGGCGGTTTAATTTTTCGCGGATTAGACGGCAAGAACAAGAAAACAAAGTCAAAAAAAGCAATTATCCAATTTACTCCTGTCACCTGGCTGTTAGCTTGGACAGTGCTGGGCCTGTTTCTCACTTCAGGATCAATGATGTATTTACTGTGGCTCTGGGTAGCTATTGGATTATTTGCCGCACAGATGCCGCAACAAAAGCCATCAGTAAAAAAGCCAGGTTTGCCCGTTGCTCCTGTGGTTGTTGTTTTATTGATCACCATGGTAGGGGGCTGGTATTTTCTGGGCCGTGTTTGGCTGGCGCCTTTTTATGTGGCTAAGGCCAATCAAGCGATTACTGAGGTTGGATCTTTGGATCAAATTAATGAATATTTTAATCAGGCCATTGAATTAGACCCCTGGAATCCCGGCTATCGTTTTCACTTAGCGGAAAATTATTTAGTCCAATTGCAGTTAAACAGCCAGAATACAGGCGCTGATGCGAATTTATTAACTGAGCTGGCCGGCAAAGCCATTGAGTCGGCTGATAAAGGAATTTCATTGGATCCTAGAAACCCCGCCCTGATAGAGTCAAGAATTCAGTTGGTGAGCTTGCTAAATCAAATAATTCCCGACATTGATTCAAGTCCGCTGTCTTGGTATGAGCATTTGACCGTATTGGAGCCGAATAAAGCGAGTCACTATGTCGAGCTGGGCAAAGCCCAACTGATTGTTTCTCAGGAAACATTGCAGGCTGACTCTGAAGCAGACGTGACAAGCGTAATTCAGTCGGCTTTGGCAAATTTTGATAAAGCCTTAGAGATGAAACCCGGAGATGTTAATGCTCGCTACCATCAAGCTATTACCCAAGAGATACTGGGCAATCGCGAGTTATCAAAAAGTTTACTAAAGGATTTGGCCATTGAATATCCTAACGAGATTGATATCTTGTTTGAGCTGGCCAGACAGGAAAGATTGGATGATAATGCTGTTGAGGCTATCAGACTGTTATCACAGGCCATCCAAATTGCGCCAAGCTCTGTAACCATCCAATTGGAATTAGTCAGGGCCTATGAAGCAAACAGCAATTACGCGGAAGCGATTGCCATATTGGAACAAGTACAAAAAGCTTACCCGGAGACTACGGAAATAACTGAGTGGATTAGTCAGCTGCAAGGCAAGTTGGAAACAGAAGCTAACGAGTAAAGGTTTGCTGGGTGGTTAACAACCAGTAATCAATTACCAAATGCCAAGCCAACCGCAATTGATTATTGGAATTTGGTTATTGGTAATTTTTAACATTGTTTATTTTCTCCCGGCTTTTCTGATATGCTCTCTGGCTCCGTTGGTTTTCACAAATTCCAGCCAGTCAGGATTGGGACCTTTACGGTTTTTGTCTTTGGTTATTTCCACCACGTCGCCGCTTTTCAATGGCGTGTCTAATGGGGCCATTTTGTCATTAACTTTCGCCGCAGTACATTTATTGCCCAGGTCGGTATGGACGCGGTAGGCAAAATCTACGGGCGTGGCGTCTTCGGGCAGCTCCACCACGTCGCCATCGGGCGTAAAAACAAATATTTGATTTTTAAATACGTCGATTTTTAGAGTTTCCAGATATTTTTTATCGTGTTCAAATTCTTTTTTCCATTTGGTCAGCTCTTTCATCCATGAAAATATCTTTTGAGGAGGCTTTTTTGATTTTCCACCTTTGATAAATTCGCTGTAGTGCCAATGAGCCGCCACGCCGTACTCAGCCAATTCGTGCATTTCTTTATCGCGGATTTGTATTTCAATGATTCGTCCATGAGGGCCGAAAACCGTGGTATGTATAGATTGATAGCCATTGGGCTTGGGCTGGGCAATATAATCCTTGATCCTGCCTTTTAGGGGTTTCCACAGCTTATGGATGAAGCCTAAGACCGTGTAGCAAGCCGTTACATCTGAAACAATTATACGCAGGGCTACCAAGTCATGAATTTTACTTATATCTCCATTATGTTCTGGGAGTTGGAGTTTTTTCCATAAGCTGTATAAGTGCTTTTTTCTGCCGTGGACGCTTTCAAAAGGAATGCCGGCTTTTTGTAATTCGTGCTCAATTGTTTTACTGGCTTTTATTAGAAATTTATCAGCATGGGGATAATGCTCCTGAAACATCGATTGGGTTTTGTGAAATTCGTCAGGATAAACATATCTGAAAGATAAATCCTCGATCTCGCCCCTGAATTCGCCAATACCCAGTCGATTGGCAATCGGCGCGTATACCTCCAGGGATTCCTTGGCTATTCTAATTTGCTTATCCGTCCTTAAAGCCGATAGAGTTGATAGGTTATTAATTCGATCAGACAGCTTAATCAAGACCACCCGGATGTCTTGGGCCATGGCAATAAACACCCTTCTGATATTTTCCAGGTAGCGCTCCATGCCTCGGTATTTAATTGTGCTTAGCTTGCTGACATTAATTACCAAGTTGGCGATTTCTTTGCCGAATTCTTTTTTCAATTCATCATAAGTGCAGTCAGTGTCTTCAACCACGTCATGGAGCAGGGCTGCCGCAATTGTGGTAGTATCCAGCTTTAAATCAACCAAGCGGGCCGCGGTGGCCACTGAGTGGCTGAAATATGGATCGCCATTGGCGCGTGTTTGTCCCTGGTGAGCGTGTTCGGCAAACTCATAAGCCAGCTGGACAATATCCGTGTCAGCCTCCGGGTCATAGCCTTGAATTTGCTCAATCAATTCATCAACCGTGCGCCAGCGCGGGGGGCTCTTGCCTCTTTTCCATTTGGGTTTAATAAATTCCATAAGTAACCCAATACTAGCGCACCAGATAATAATATCCAAGCGTCAACCTGTCTGTTACTTTTTTGATTTTTTACTCTTGATCAGCTCAAGGGCCTGTTCAAGAGTCATTTCCTCGGATTTTGAGTTCTTTGGCAGCGAAACATTTATCCGGCCGTATTTGATATAGGGGCCATAGCGGCCGTTGTAGATATTGACAGACTTACCGTCTTTTGGATGATTGCCCAGTTCTTTCAAAACAGTTGATCCGCCGCGGCCTTTTTTCTCCTGAGCCAGGATTTCCAAAGCCCGATCCAGGGAAACAGCATAAACATCGTCTTCTTTAGGTAGCGAGCGGAAGTCTTTATCATGGACAACATAAGGGCCAAATCGACCCACGCTGGCGACCACTTCTTTGTTTGTGTCAGGATGCCTGCCCAAGACGCGCGGCAAGCTTAAGAGTTTCAAAGCCTGGTCTGGGGTAATTTCAGTGGGGTTTATTTCTTTGGGAATTGAGGCTCGTCTGGGCTTTTTGTTTTCTTCAGTGACTTCTCCCAGCTGGACATAAGGGCCGTAGCGGCCGGTTAAACAGAAGATTGGTTGGTTGGTTTCCGGATCTTGTCCAATTGGTTTGGGGCCGTTTTTTTGCAGCTCAATTAATTCTTCGACATGCTCGGGACCTAAATCTGCCGGCGCCAGGCCCTCCGGAATAGAAGCATGAGTGGCGTCATCGCCATTTTCTTTTTCGCCTTTTTTAACCAAGTATGGACCGTATCGTCCGACTCGGACCTCCACCTCTTTCAAGTGGGGCAGCTCAATGCTGCGTGAAGCATCCGGGTCGATTTTTTTTTCCTGCTCAATGATTTCTTGGTGAAATTTATTGTCGCCAAAGTAAAAATTCTTTAAGTAGGGCTGCCAAGCTAGCTTGCCTTCGGCGATATCATCCAGGGATTGCTCCATTTTGGAAGTGAACTCCAGATCAACCAGACTGGCAAAGTATTTAGTCAACAGCTGGTTTACGGCAAAGGCGGTAAAAGTAGGAATCAGGGCGTTGCTATCTCTTCGGACATAGTTTCGATCAATAATCGTGCCGATAATTGAGGAATAAGTTGAGGGGCGTCCGACATTGTGTTTTTCCAGCATTTTGACCAGACTGGCTTCAGTATAGCGAGCCGGCGGCTTAGTTTCGTGTTCAGTTCCTTTTAAGTCAGTTAGTTTGAGTTTGTCGCCTTTGACCAGCTTGGGCAGGACGCCTTCTCCGTTTGTGTTAAAATTGTCGTCTTGACCCTCAACATACACTTTGATGAATCCCGGGAAAAGGATTGTAGTGCCACTGGCCGCAAAACCAGCCTCATCAGCTTTAATCTGCGCGGTAACAATCAGTTTTTTCGCTTCAGCCATTTGACTGGCCAGGGTGCGCTTCCAGATTAGATCGTAGAGTGCCAGCTCATGTCCTTCCAGCTTGGCATCTTTGGGGTGGGTGAATTGAGCTGTGGTCGGCCGGATAGCTTCATGCGCCTCTTGGGCTGTTTTTGACTTGGCCTTGAAGTGGCGCGGCTGATCAGGTAAATATTCTTTACCATACAGAGATTCTACTGCTGAGCGGGCGCCCTGGATTCCCTGACTGGATAGGTTGGGGGAATCTGTCCTCATATAAGTGATAAAACCTTGCTCATACAAACGCTGGGCTGTTCGCATGGTTTGGCGGGATGACATGCCCAGTTTGCGGTTGCCTTCCTGTTGTAGCGTAGAGGTAATAAATGGAGGCGACGGGTAGGCAGTCTGCGGTTTTTCATCTACCTGTTCTACGGTCCAGTCAACAGTAGTTAATTTTTTTACCAGAGCATCAGCCTGGGTTTTATCCAGAACTAGAACATCCTTACCCTTCTTTAGCTGGCCGGTTTCATCCTCAAAATCCTTACCTATGGCGATTTTCTTTCCGTCTAGGGTATTTAACTTTGCTTCAAAATTATATTTATCCTTATCCAGGTTGGCCAGTAAACCCCAATAGCCGGCTTGCTTGAAGTTCATGCGTTCAATTTCTCTGTCGACAATCAGGTCAACAGCGATTGACTGTACTCGGCCGGCTGATAAACCATAGGCTATCTTTTTCCAGAGCAGAGGAGATAGTTCATAGCCCACCAGGCGGTCTAATATCCGTCTGGCCTGCTGAGCATCTACTAAATGAGTATTAATAGGACGAGGGTTTTTTAGAGCCTCGATAATGGCTGATTTGGTGATTTCATGAAAAGTGATTCTTTTAGCTTTGGTTGGGTCGATTTTTAACAGGTTGGCCAGGTGCCAAGAAATTGCCTCGCCTTCCCGATCTTCGTCTGTGGCAAAGTAGACCATATCAGCATCCTGAGCAGCCTTTTTCAATTCAGTGACATGTTTTTTTGCTTTGGCAGGAATGACGTATTGAGGTTCAAAATCCTTTTCTACATCCACTCCAATTTTACTTTTAGGTAGATCTCGGACATGGCCATTACTGGACTTGATATCAAATTCCTTTCCCAAGAATTTGGAAATTGTTTTTGCTTTGGTAGGTGATTCTACGATAACTAGGTGTTTTGGCATTAAACTTTTTGTTAGCACTGACTGGTTATGTACCAGGGTTTGCCTATATTCGTCAAGTCCCCAAATTAATTGACCAAGTCAATGTGGGTGTATTTATTAATGTTTTTATATTATTTGAGGTGATCCTTATAGAAGGGATATTTGCTTTCTTGACAAAGTTTTTCAAAGTTTTGCCAATCTTTTTTGGTAGCTTTATTTCTCCACCATTTGGATTTTTCGAAAGAAAATCCTTGCATTAAGATCTCTCCGAGCTGGGGGCTAATCCTTTTTTTATTTATTAGATAGGCAACTAGTTCCGAGTGATTTATTAAAGAATGTATGGTAATTTTTGTTCGCTGATAATAGGGATCCAGGGCATTTCGGCGCTGAATAAATTAATTACGTTATTACAGACCAAACCTTCTTTTCGAATATTTTGAATCATTTGTTTTTTAGTTTGGCCGTGGCCCGAAGCATCATCAATTAATGCAATACGCCAATTAGGCTGGTAAGATCCTTCAATTACATTACGTTCACCTTTTATACCCCTCTTATCGCGTAGACAAAGAAATGGAAGGCCAGTTTGTTGTGAAACAGAGACTGCTAGTGGTGTGCCCGCAGTAGGTGCTCCGCAGACCGCATCGATAGGCAGACGTTTAGCAATCTGACCCAGCGTTTTTCCAAACAAGTTTAAAATCTTGGGATCCGAATACATCCTACGTGAAGCAATATACATGCAGTAAAATCTATCCTGAGCACCATAAAATTTCCCCGGCATTAGGAAAGGGAAATCGGAAAATAACTTCAGAAGCTGCTTCTTATATTTGGGGCTAGCGGTCATATTAGTTGAGAATATATTTTGAATTACCAATGTTCCGAAGATAACCTTTGACCTCCAAATGCGTACACATGGCGATTATTTGGTTACTATTAATTTTACTCTTCTCGATGACTTGGTCAACATGAATAGGATCGCTGCTAAATAGTTGAAGTATTTGTCGCTCCCGATCTGTTAATGCTTGGCGTGAAAACGATGAGTTTGGTTTATGAACTGTGATTTGTAGAGCATTTAGAACATCTTGAGGATCGGTAATCACAGCTGCACCTTCCTTGATCAGATAATTAGTACCCATAGCTTGAGGATTAGTAATCGAACCTGGCACGGCCATAACTTCGCGGTTAGCCTCTAGGGCATAGCGGGCGGTTATTAAGGCGCCTGATTTTTGACCGGCCTCGATAACCAGGGTACCAGCTGATAGTCCAGCGATAATCCTGTTTCTGAGTGGAAATTGGTAGCTTAAGGGTTGAGTCTGGGGCGGGTATTCAGATAGCCAGCCGCCGCCTTGTTCAATAATCGATTCAGCCAAGTATTGATTCGTGCTGGGATAGATATGATCCACCCCGGAAGCGAATACGGCAATAGTCCTTCCAGAAGCATCCAAAGTAGCTTGATGGGCTGCGGCATCAATACCCAGAGCCAGACCGGAAATAATTATTATTCCCTGGCTGGCTAGGGGTTTAATTAGCCGGTCGGTTATAGTAGCGCCAAGATTGGAAGGGATGCGCGTGCCAACTACTGAAAGACAGGGGCCGGCAGGCAGCTGGCCTTTTAAATAGAGTACGGACGGCGGGGCCGGGCTTTGCCTGAGCAGCTCAGGATAGTCATTATCTGGCAGGAGCAAGGTTTTGATTTGAAGCTGAGCTAATCGTTCTAAAAAGTCATCAGGATTAAATGTTGGCCTGATAAGGTTGATTTGTTTTAAGGTTGGTTTATTTAATCCCAATCGCGACAGCTGGTCGATTGAGCAATGCCAAGCCTTAGCCATCAGCTGAAAATAATCATTAAGCAGCTTAAAAGTTCCCGGTCCTATTCCGGGTATGGCGGACCAGGCAATCCAGTACTTGCGCTCGTCTGGTGCTAGGTTTGAGGGTTGTTTTATGCGATTAAACAAAAATGGCCTTTCTAAGTCGCCACCTGTTTAACAAGTTATCAATAAATTATTAGTTGGTCAATCTGTTGAAGAAAAAAATTTCGCACAGGCAAAGATTTTCACCGCCGTACGGGATCCCGCTTCCTCATATTATTTTAATTTGTAGCGGGGGATCTTTGCTTAAAAAACCACCCAGGATCACCCCCGATCAAGTCGGGGGCCGGACTATGCGGTTTAAGAGATGGGAATAGCTATGCGTATAAGGATTGATTTAGCTGAACTGATTAATAATTACTCGAATCGCGAAGTAGATGAAGAATATGGAAATGCCGGACATAATGATATTGGTCAGCCAGTTTGGCCTCAAGGGTTTGGGCAGGCGAGTATTGTTTAAATAAATCAGGAAAGGCGTATAAATAGCCATGGTTAAGCCGCCCAAGACCGCGGAAATAACCAGCAGCGTTAATGGTTGCTCCAAAGGCAATAATGCGGCTCCGATTATCACTACCGCGACAATGATTGTGTAATATAGCCGGCTAAGAGAGATGTTTTTTAACCAAGATAGTTTACTGGAAAACGGACCGACTCGCGAGTTGGTATACAAAATATTGCTGACGATTCTTGTTAGTGCATCGATCACGGTCCACATGACCGAGAAGAGCATCAAGAAAGCCATGATCAGGAAAAGATAATAGCCGACCTGTCCCCAATTATCACTAAATATTTTAGCCTGGGTCACAGCCACATCCAGACCTTCTGGCACCAGGCCCTGAGGCGTCAAGACCACATAAGCGTTAACGCTGAGCAATATCAAAGTAATCAAACCTAACAGCCAGAAAATAATGCCCTGGTCGACCCGGACGTATCTCATCCAGCCTTTCCAGCGGCGCAAATTTTTTTCATTAGGCTCAAAGGTAAAGCCGGTCGGTTCGACAGCTTCGGATTTGCCAGTGATTGGGTTTTCAATCCTGCCAACATACTTAGCCATACCCAGCTGCTTATCCCGATACCATAGCGATACGGCCAGATTAAGCATGCCGCCAGCCCCGGCAAACACCACGGCGCTTAATAGCAAATTAATGTCTATGCCCTCGGGGATATGCCCGAAATTTACCAAGCCCTTGAATGTTTCTACCAGATCAGATCCGGATAAGTTGAAAAAGCTGATGGTTAGCAACATCACAAAAAAAACAGGGACAGTTATTTTTAAAGATTTTTCCAGCATGGCGTAGGCGGCCCGTCCGCTAAAAGTCAGCACCAAAACCAGGGCCAGAGTAATCCAGGACCACATCAAATGACTGCCAAAACCAAACAGCTCGCGTAGCAGAGTGCCGATTGAGCTGGCCCAGCCCGGCCAGATATACAGCAAAATAGCGGAAAAAAACCAAAAAACGGTTGACCATTTTAATACCCGTGCCGAAGTAGCAAAAAAGCCTTCACCAGTAGCTAGGGCATGGCGAGCTACTTCCTGGTTGATGAAATATTGAAAACTAATTCCTAAAAGAGCCAGCCAAAGCAGACCCAAGCCGAATTTGGTAATTAAATGCGGCCAGATTATTAGCTCGCCAGTGCCGATAGCCAAGCCCATAACCACCACCCCGACACCCAAAGCCTTGGTCCAGTTTGGCGGTGCGGGAAGTTCTCGTTTTTCTAATGGAGGATAGCGACCCATTTATTTTTACAGTATAGCTAAACTGGCTAATTCTTAATTAGTATACACTGGAAATTGGCTGGAGGCTAATTGTCTTTGGGTAGCTGAAGCTTGGCAACTATTTTTTGCAGGGTTTTTAGCCAGTCAACATCCAAGGCGTTCTTATCGATCTTCGCTTGGTCGCCCATAAAGGACCACTCGGTGGCGAATTTCTTCAGGATTTTCATGGTGTCAACAGAGACCTTGCTGGCGAATTTCAATAAAATTCTTTCTTTAGGCAAGCCATCTACAGAAATTTTTGAGGCGGTTAAATGGGTCAGGTCGGTATGCTGGGACAAAATTTTAATTTTTAAAACTTCAAATAAATTGCTTAGGCTTTTTGGCAAGTCAACGCCGCGGAACTCTTTGTTGATAAAAGCGGTCAAATCTTGTTCAGTAGTTAGACCCGCCAGCTGCTGATAAATCTTTAAACGTCTCGGCTCGCTAGGCACCAAAGTTTGCGGAATACCGATTTCAACGGGCAGATCAATTTGTACGTCTCGCAGCGGTCTAGGGATTGCTCCGGTTTTGTATTCATCAATAGCTTGGGCCAGCAGCCTGGTATACAGGGCCAGACCAATAGCCGCAACCTTGCCGTGCTGTTCGCGGCCCAACAAGTTGCCGGTGCCCCTGATTTCCAGATCCCGGAGAGCGATTTGAAAACCAGAGCCGAGCTCTTTGGCTTCCAAAAGCGCTTGCAGGCGTTTACGGGCTGAATCATTCAGCTTGTTTGCGTGGTATAAGAAATAGGCATAAGCCTGGCGCTTACTGCGTCCGACCCGGCCCCTGAGCTGATATAATTGCGCCAGGCCGAACTTAGGCGAGTTATCAACGATTAGGGTATTTACATTAGGCAGGTCCAGTCCGCTTTCAATAATTGTCGAGCAAACCAGGAGGTTAGTTTTTTTATTGTCAAAATCGGACATTGAACGAGCCAAGGTTTCCTCGGCCATTTGCCCGTGAGCAATGCCGATTTTGGCTTGGGGCACCAGCTTTTGTAATCTTTGGGCGGCTAACTCGATTGTTTCCACATTATTATAGAGATAATAGATCTGGCCCTTGCGCTTAAGTTCCCGCTCAATTGCTTTAATGACAATTGCGTCTTCATAGGGCTTGATAATTGTTTCAATCGGTAAGCGCCCCTCGGGAGGCGTTTCGATAACGCTGATGTCTCTTAAGCCAGACAGAGCGAAATTCAGAGTGCGAGGAATAGGCGTGGCTGTCAGGGTCAAAATGTGGGCCTGGGTGCGCAAGCGCTTAAGTTGTTCCTTATGTCGCACGCCGAATCTCTGCTCCTCGTCGATAATAATCAGGCCTAAGTCGCGAAAGATGATATCCGGTGAAAGCAAGCGATGCGTGCCGATAATAATATCAACATCGCGAGTGCGCAGTTTGCGGACCACCTCACCCTGTTCTTTATCGGAGCGAAAACGCGAAAGTATTTCTATTTTTACATTAATACCTTTAAGTCTTTGCTGAAAAGTATCATAGTGCTGCTGAGTTAAAATAGTAGTGGGCGAGAGCAAAGCGACTTGTTTGCCGTTCAGCACCGCTTTTAGGGCCGCCCGGATAGCCACTTCAGTTTTACCAAAACCTACGTCTCCGCAAACCAAGCGATCCATAGGCTTGCTCTTGGACAGATCTTCCATTACCTCATCGATCACGTGAGACTGGTCAGTAGTTAGCTCATAAGCAAATGAGTCAGCTAACTCACGCTCTTCCGGGAAAGTCTGGCTAAATGCCGCCGCTTTTGACGTATCGCGCTGAGCATAAAGCTGAAGCAGCTCCTGGGCGATTTTTGAGGCTTCTTCGCGTATTTTGTGGGTTATCTGATACCAATTGCTGCCGGACAAGCGATGGAGCTTCGGCTGGGCCAGGCCAAAATATTTAGTAATTTTTTCCGCAGATTCGACCGGCACAAAAAGCTTATCGCTCTCAGCATATTCAATCACAAAGTATTCTTTGGTGATGTCATCGATTTTATTTGAGGTCATGCCAGTAAACTGTCCAATGCCGTGATCTAAGTGAACAACGAAGTCGCCCATCCTGAGTTCAGCAATAAAAACCGAAGCACTGACTCGCGGACCTTGTTTTTCCGGCTTAGCCTCAACTTTTTCGCCGAAGATGTCCGTGTCCGCAAACACACTTATTTTTTCCTGATCGTTGCGCCAACCGTAAATTATCTGTCCGGGCGCGGGTTTTAAAAAGGTGAGCAGATCAAGCTTTTTACTTTGAAACAGCTTGGCTAGAGAGTGCTTATGTTCAGTAATGATTTGGATTTCAAAACCGGTCTTTTGCAGTTTTTTAATATCATCAGTAAATTGGTTCAGGTGATTATGATAAAGTTTTTGAGATTGGAAATCATAAGCCAGCGATTTCTGAGTGCCAAAGGTATAAAAAGTGATTTGTTTGAAGTGACTGAGCTGCTGAGAATATTTAGGCCAGTCTTGATCAAGCTCCTGAAAGCTCTCAGGATCAGAACTGATAACAATTGTTTTTTCTGAAGGCAGATAATCAAAAACTGAAGCGCTCATAGCGGTATTATTAAGCTTGATAGGCAGGATTGTAATAGTATTTTGAGCAGTTCCCGTACGTCGGGTAGTAATAGTAACTGGTTTGATTGAATCAATCTTAGAACCAACAAATTCCAGCCGTAATGGCTTATTAAGCTGAGGTGAATATATATCCACAATACCCCCTCGCCGAGAATAGGTGCCTGGGCTGTCAGCTTGAGTTTCCTGTGCGTAGCCTATTTTTATGAGATGCTCTGCTAATCGGATTAAATCGTATTCTTGACCAGCATTAAGTTTCAAAGTAGCTTGCTGCAAAACGGTAGGCGAAGGAAAAGGATAATGCATAATTGGCAAAGACAGAATAGTAACTCCCGACCGGCCCTTGGCTAAGTTGGATAAAGCCTGAACATTGGAAGGCTCAAGATCAGTTATCGGTACTGGCTTCTTTAATATCTCCCCCCAGAATTTAAGCTGATGAAAAAGCTCTTCTCCTTCGCGGATGTTTCGGACCAACCATAAAACCACCCAGTCTTTGGCCATTAACGGCAAAGCCTGAGACATCAACCAAGCTTTAGCAGAGCTATTAGTAAGTCCGGAAAGCTCGGTTTGGCTTTCCTTTTTGATAAGTTCGGCAATAGCCGAACCAGGTGTTTTGGTACGGTTCACTTAAGATAGATAATTGATACTCAAACAAACAAAGTCATTCGCATCTCATGCGTTCATATACAAGTATAGCGCAGATAGGCGATTTTGGCAATATCTGCCTAAAAAGGGCTTGACATAGCAGAAAACATGTGTTATCGTTGCCAGTTACTTTAAAAATCTCATGCTTAGCACGCTATTGATAAGTTGCGAACTAACTGCGACCCCTCCTTAGCAGTTATAGTAGCTTAAAGTTAAGGTCTAAACTGTTTTCAGCTTAAATCTTACGCTTATCAGTAGCGTAGTGGGTGTGAGATTTTGTGTCTTGACTCTCTAGCAATAATCAGATAAATTCAGTCAGCGTGGTTTTGTTACCATGCCAAGTTCGTTTGATTATAGTAGCGCAATCGTCTGGTGAGGGGTGTAGCTCAGTTCGGTAGAGTGCAAGACTGTGGATCTTGAAGTCGGTGGTTCTCTCGCATTGCCGCGGGATCCCGCAATCGTTGTTTAAATAATGGGGTGCGGGAAAATCCGTTCACCCTTCCCAAGTTCTTTGTAAATTTATGCGCCGGTAGCTCAATGTTTGGTAGAGCGGCCGATTCTTAATCGGCAGGTTGTGGGATCGAGCCCCACCTGGCGCACAGTTTATCATTACAGATCGGTTTCGGGGGGTGGAGTTGCGACTGGTACAACGTCAAGGCAGTCTGTCCTGACGACACTTGCCGAGCTCGAGGGCCCCCCGATCTATCTTCTCCGAAGTTTCTACATGGAGTGGCGCTACAGTTTTAGAGGGCTGACGTAGCTCAGATGGTAGAGCATCGGCAAGTACTGGAAGGGAAAGCCGAGGGTCACGAGTTCGAGTCTCGTCGTCAGCTCCAGTTTGTCGGGGGCTAAAGTTACGACAGGTATACCGTTGGGGCAATCTGCCCTGACGCCACTTGCCGAACTCGATGCCCCCCGACCAGATCTTTCAAAGTATTCGCGGGAATAGCTCAGTGGCTAGAGCGGCTGACTTTTAATCAGTAGGTTGGGGGTTCTCCGCCACCGAAAGTAGGAATAGTTGGCGGATCAGCCTCAAGCCGAGAGTCCCATTTCCCGTACAAGTTTCCATCCTCCTCAAGGTGGATCCCGAGTGCCGTTGCTTAAACTTTTCCTTGGTTGATTCCTCGGACCAGTTGAAGCACGGCGCTTTTTCTTTTATCTCAATATAGCTAGATATTTTGATATGTTAAATAAATAACAAGAAACAATATCAAAATACAAACAATATTCAATAACTAATTACCAAGTCCCCCAACTGTTTGATCTATCGGAGCTTGAATATTGTGGCTTGCTTGTTATTTGATTATTAGATTTTGTTAATTATTTTTACTGCGTCCACTTAAGCAGGAAATCGACAATCGGTTGAACAGTTTGCTCTATCTGCTTTTGTTGCTCCTCAGTAAATTTTTGCAGAACATAATCTTCGGCCGGGATGCCCAGTTCTCGGTTGGAGCCGATACCGATGCGCAAGCGATAAAAGTCCTGAGTGCCAAGCTTGGCGACAATTGACTCAACGCCATTATGCCCGGCCGTACCTCGGTCTTGAGCTGGTCTTAATTCGCCCGGCGGTAGATCCAGATCGTCATGGATGATCAGGAGGTCTTTTAAAGCCAATCGATAGAAACGGACCATCTCACCGACTGCCTCGCCGGATCTATTCATAAATGTTTGAGGTTTCATGAAAAACCAGTGATGGGCCGGGTCGTCATTGCGGGTGATCTCTGCTTCGAATTTTTTATTGAAAGAAAAAGGCGCCAGGGATAAATATTCTACCAGCTGATCAACCGCCCAAAAGCCGACGTTGTGGCGCGTGTCATCATATTGTTTCCCGGGATTGCCCAGGCCGACGATAAGTTTCATTAGTTAATTTTTACTTTTCGGATTGATGTTCTGATGGCGCAACCCACGAAATCATAGCGCTCGCGTAGCATTTTTTCAACAAAAGACAAATAGGATATATTTAAGTCTTCTTTGGGTCCGATGGTTATCAGAAACCTTGGCGGGGCAGTGCCGATTTGCTCCAACTTTCTGATTCGGGGGTATTTGGTACCTTTCCCGCGAGTCGGAGGATGGCGCTGGATAATGTCTTTTAGCAAGCGATTTAAGTCTGTTTGCTCGATCTGCCGTTGGTAATTAATCCAAGCAAAGCTGGCTTGAGTCAGTAGGTCGTGTACTCTGGTTTTATTGGTAGCAGAAGTAAAGACGATCGGTGCCCAGTTTAAAAAATTGAAAGTACTGATCAGGGCCAGCTGGTATTGTCTCAAGCTCTGAGCGTCTTTATTCGGGATCAGATCCCATTTATTAGCGGCGATAATGACACACTTATTTGCTTCCAGTATTTGATTAACAATTTCTCGGTCTTGAGCAGAAAGATTTTCACTCAGGTCCAATACCAAAATAACAACCTGGGCCAGACTAATAGCTAGCTGTGACATGCGGCTGCCTTCATATTCCAGCGAGCTGCGGAGGATTTTGGTTCTGCGCCGAAGGCCGGCGGTGTCGATCAAGATGTAGTCTTTATCTTTCCATTTAAAAGGAATTTCCAGGGCATCCCGGGTAGTGAAAGGTTCCGGGCTGACCAAAACTCTTTGGTCATTAAGAATACCATTTATCAGGGACGATTTGCCCACGTTTGGCTTCCCCACAAAAGCGATTTTTAGTCCGGTCGGCGGTTCAAATTTCTTTGATGATTTTTTAGCCAATTGCCCAACAATCACGTCCAGCAGATCGCCGCTGCTTCGGCCATTCATAGCAGAGACATAATTCGGTTCGCCAAATCCCAAACGCCCAACTTCTGGAGGCACTTGCCGCTGGGCATTAATATTTTCAATTTTATTAGCAACCAAGATAGCCGGGATTTTATTCTTGCGAAGCCAGCGGACGAATTCTTGATCTTCCTGGGTTAATTCCTGACGGCCATCAACCAGTAAAAGTACCAGGTCAGCCTGTTTAACGGTTTTTTCCGTTCGATCTCGGACAGCCCTTTCCATAACGTCGGATTTATTTACAGTCCAGCCGCCAGTGTCGATCAGGCCAAATGATTTGTCGCGCCATTCAATATAAGCTTGGTTACTGTCACGGGTAGTGCCGGCAATATTCGTAACAATGGCTTTTTGCGATTCAGTCAGACGATTAAACAAGCGTGATTTTCCCACGTTGGTTCTCCCGACAATGGCTACTTGGGGGATCTTGGTCATTATTTTACTTTAACCTGAAGAAATCTGATTTTGGAGAAGGCTGAGCTGGCTTTCATTGCCCAGGATCAATAAAAAGTCCGGCATAGAACCGCTTATAGAATCTACGTCCAAGCCCAGTGATTGGACAGTAAAGTCAGAGCTAGGCAGCGAATCTGGGGCAAGATAAAGCGGAACCGTGGCAGGTATTTGAGCGTCTGGATAAGCTCTTTTGAGAATATTAAGCATTTCCGGCCTAGTGCCGTTTGTGAAATCATAGATCAGTGTTGTCTGGTGGTCCCGCGCGGAAGCATTCTCATATCTAATCACTTCAAAACCAAGGTGTTCTAGCAATTGCGAAGTTTGACTGGCCAGACCGACTCGATTGGTTCCATTTTGGACAATAATGCTGGCTGTCTCAGTTTTACTTTGGTTGACTTTAAAAATATTATTAGCGATTTCCTGAACTTCAGACCAATCATCCCAGCCAGCTTTAGGTCGCAGGATGTAGGCTCCATCAGGGGTTGAGTCGGCCATAAAGGGGCTTTCAATACCGCTATCCAAAACCACATTGTTTATTGTTTTGGTGTTAAAATCTTCTATCAAAGAAGCCAACCGAAGAATTTCCCAAAGCTCTAAGTTGGTTCTGGTGTGAGCGCCTAAGTCATCCAGCACATCAGAAATTTTTACAGGATTTAGCAGCGTGCCAAAGCTCATGGCCTTTTCCCTGATGCCCAAGAGCACTTGCTGCTGTCTTTTTGAGCGGTCGAAGTCAGAAGTGCTTTTTCGGGAGCGGACATATTTTAGAGCTTGGTCGCCGTCCATTTCTTGGACACCAGCCTGAAAGCCGATAGTTTGGTAGCCGTAATTTTCAGTGGGATAGAGGCTGTCGACAAATGATTTTTCTACATCAATGGTAATGCCTCCCAGGTCGTCAACAGTTTTTTCAAAACCGGAAAAATCAATCCTGGCGTAATATGAAATCGGCATATCAAGAATCTCACTGACAACTTCAGCAGTGAGCGATTCTCCTCCGCCTGGGTAGTCGTCAATTAAACCGAAGGCATTCGCATTGTTGATTTTGCGATAGTTGTAGCCCGGGATGGGTACGTATAAGTCACGAGGAATAGACAGCATAGCCAGCTGACCAGTGGACGGTTTGATGCTTACTAGAATAATTGTATCAGCTAAATAAGCGCCGTCGTGACCCTCGCCTCCGATGCCTAATAGTAATATGTTGATGCGGTCGCTAGACTCGCCCAATAGCGGTTGATCACGATTGGCAACCAGCTCGCTTAAATGTTGGAACAGGCTTAATGATTCTTCACCAATGGCTGGCTGGTTATTATTAGGGTCTATCACCCGGGAAAAAGTGGCAAAGCTTACTGAGAGGCCGACTAGGACCGTTAAACCGATAAAAAAGCTCTTATCAAAAAAGTGAGACTCCTTTACTGGGGCAGAAGGAGCTGTTTTACCTTGGGTTTTTTTAGGCGGTATTTTTTTTGCCTTGGAAATCGTTTTAGTCATGGATAATATTGCGTCTTAAGCTATCGTACGATGATAATACTTCCTCGTCAACGATGATTAGTTCAAGCGATGGATATTATTAATGGCGCAAAAAAGGAAATATATGACAATACGGCGTAATTATTGGTCGATATTATGAATATTAACCATGCTTAGGATGTTTTTAAAATTACCAAAAAATCACTAAATATCAAAGAGAAAAGCAGAATATTATCAAAAAATAAGTAAAAACTTAGTATTTATCAAGAGTGATTTATTCTGAAATTATCCATGATAAGCAAGGGATTGCCGCATAATCGATTGGTTGCTAGGGCCTGGTTTAGGATCCCCTAGAGCGGAGCGGCGGGCCGATTAGTGCTACAATACAATTGATGGAAAAAGTTAATGTTTCAATAATAGTGCCTTGTCGTAATGAGGCGTCAACAATTGAGCGGGAAGCAGAAAAGTGTTTCCAGGCTGTAAAGCCTTTAACCGAGCGTTTTGAATTTCTGGTTATAAATGATGCCAGCCAAGACGGTAGCGGGGAAATACTGGATCGGTTGGCCCGGAAACACACGGAGATGTCTGTTATTCATCATGAGAGAAGCAAAGGCATTGCCAGCACTTTGACTGAGCTTTATGATTGGGCATCTCAGGACTATGTTTTGAATTTCAGTTTTAACGGCGAATGGGAGACTGATGATTTAGCCAAGATTATAAAAACCAGAGATCAGGCGGATATTATTGTGGGCAAGAGGCAGACCAGGCACTATTCTTTTTATCGGGCCATTGTTTCCCAGATTTATAATGATTTTTCCAAAGCGATTTTCGGAGTAGCCACTTATGATGCGGGCAGTATCAAGTTATTTCCCCAGAAGGCACTAAAGTCTGCCCGGCCCAGGTCAAAAAGCAGATTTGCTGATGCTGAACGGATGATCTTAGCCGGCAAAATAGGCTATACTATCAAACCGATCCCGATCCAGAACTATCCAGGCGGCAAACAGAATCGCTTCGGCAGTGGGCCCGGCGCGGTTCTCAAATCATTTATTGATATGATACGAATGTGGGCCAGGTTTTATATCCCCAGCCGCCCTCGCTAGCATATGAAAAATATTTATCTTACCCCCAAAGACATTAGCCAGTTTTCTGATCTGGTGGCCAAGCTGCGCCAGCAAAATTATTGGCTGCCGGAGCGGGCCTTTGAGCTGATGCATCGGGCCATGTCCTGGTGGGCGGCTGAGATCGTTATTATGCGGAAAGGCGGCAAAGAGGTGCTGTTGACTCTTTACACTGGCAAATATTTCAAGGGCCAATGGCACATCCCGGGCGGCTTCAGTATCCGCGATGAGTCGCTGGAACAGCATGTCGACAGAATTTCCCGGCGCGAGATCGGCCAGAGTGTTAAGTTCAAGAAAGTATTGAGTACTTATAAATGGAAAGCAAATGAACACCCGATCGGCCGGCCCTTGTCCGTGTTTTGCCTGTGCCAGCCCGCCAAAAAGATTATAGAAACAGACGAGATGAAGTGGTTCCCGATCAAAAAGCTGCCCTCGACCATGATTGGGTGTCAGAAGCGGTTTTTGCAAACCCTGAAATAAAAACAAGACGGCGATTCTAGCTAATATCGAAAATGTCGTTAAGGTTAAGTGTTCACTTCTATCTTAACCCTTGTTCCATGGTAGTTAGAATCGCCTTCTACATATGGGCGTTATATTCTCATTACAAATGCGACATAGGTTAGAATATTAGTAAACCTAATTACTAATCTAAGCCATATGTCGCATATAAATGATTCTATCACCAAAATTAAGATTTGTTGGAGCCTGTATCAGAATGGAGTATCCCTGGAAAGGGTTCCAGATCAATTGGGCATTCATCGGGCGACTGTCTATCGGTGGATCTATGGGATTAAATTAAAAGGTATTAATAAGTTCATACAAGACTATCGGAACGCCAAGAAAGGCAGACGTCAGCCTCGAAAAACAGATCCTGTGATTAAGGCTCGTATTTATGCCATTCGTGACGAGTACAAGAGATGTTGTGGTGAAAAGATCCGTTTCATTCTCAAGCGTGATTACGATACTGCTATTGGCACAGCAACCATCTACCGTATCTTAGGAGAAAAGTACCAATTACGAGGTAAATGGAAGAAATACAGCAAAAGAGGCTTTGTTAGAAAAGGCCTAAAACCAAGGGAAGTTATTCAAACGGATACTGTTGATCTGGGTAGTCTCTATGCTTTCACCGCTATTGATACATTCACAAAAGAAGCCAGCTTTATGTTTTGCGTTCATTATGCATATGGTGATAAATGCGCCACATGGATATGTCGATGGGACTGTTCTGTTCTTTGTTAATCTGGGTTTTGGTGCAATTGGCTTGATTTTGGGGGCTGGGATTCGTTGGTTTATTTGGAGCGCTCCCTTTGCTCTCCTTGCTGAAATTAAACAGAGACGAAAAGTCAAGTAGCTTGTTAGCATGAACCTAGAGCAACACAGCCGTATGTTTTCCTGACTGGAGAATGTGCGGCTTTTTATTTTAATAGCTGCCAATTCATATACACATACGGCGGCTGGCCATATTTTTCCGGTAGGCCGTGTTTGCGATAATTAAATTGGATGTAGCGAAGGGTGTTGTAATAACGTTCTGGTGTATCAACAATGCGGAAGTTATATCTGGGTTGCCAGATCCGGCCTTGGTGAATGGAACGGGAAAAGGTGCCTTTGATGGATTGCATTAAACCGGATATGTAGCGGTCATCACAGCGCGGCATACAGCGCACCTTAGAAAAAGTGCGCTGTGGGGATGGGGAAGATTGTGGGGGCGGGGAACACCATTCATTGTCACAGCGCAGTCTTTCCAGGCTGCGCTGGGGTTTTACCAGCAGGTGTAAATGATCCGGAAGAATGCAAAAAGCCAGCAAATCGAATTTCTTAAGATCGCAAGCGTTGAATATTATCTTATTCAACCGTCCTGCCATCTCCACATTTTCAAACACCCGCTGACGATACGTAGTCACTGCCGTAATAAAATACGGGTATTCGTTTTGGTAGATCAGACGCTGTGTCACAAAAAGGCGGCCTCCCTGGCCACCTCATGTCGATTGAATGTTATTCTATTGGTTTGGTTGCGTCAAGAAAAGACCGCTCCTTGCAAGAAGAAGCGGTCAGGGTGATGTACAGTAGATAACCATAAGGCGCTTAGAAGACACGTGGCCGCATAACATGACCGCACTTATCGCACTTTTTAATAACCCGCTTACCTTCCCGGAAAGTTCTCTCAAGTATCAAAGGAAAGTAAGCATTGCAACGATTGCACGCATGACCGAGTCTTTGTATAGGCAGATCAAAAAAATTTGGTAGCTGTGGCTGTGGTTTCGGGATGACAATGACTTCTTTTGAACCGAATGGCAGCCAGGTACGGTGTTCCTCAATCCAGTAACCAGTTCGTTTACCAGTTCCGCCTCCGCCTATTCCTCCATTTGGCATCTTGGGTGAAGCTGGCTTGTCTCCATTATGAGTTACGGGTTGTAATGGCATGTGACCCCCTTAGGTTTATGGCCAATTTTATCAAGAACAAATTTCGCGCTTACCTTAGTCTTTCAAAGCCGGATTGTCAATTCTGAAAGAAATATGCTTAGTTTGGTGTAATATAATAAGAGTATGACTGATTACTCAAGTTTTCGCGATGAGGAGCTGGTAGTCGTGATTCGCGATTCGAACCAAGAGCTCTACCGCCTGATCGTGGAGCGGTATGAAACAAAACTTCGCCGTTATGCGATGACTTTCTTGCGCGATTCTGACCGGGCTGAAGATGTTTTACAAAACGCGTTTATCAAGGCTTACATAAATTTGAAGGGCTTCAATACCAAGAAAAAGTTTTCCTCCTGGATTTACCGGATTGTTCACAACGAAGCCGTTAACGAGCTGAAAAAACACAAACAGGAAACATCCATGGAAGATGTGCCTGAGATAAAAAATATTCGTGATAATGGTGAAGACATTCACAGCCAGGTGGAAAAGCAGGAGATGGCGGACATGCTTAAGAAAAATTTAAATCAGCTATCAATTAAATATCGCGAGCCCCTGGTGCTTTATTATTTAGAAGAGCGGGCCTATGAAGAAATCAGCGATATTCTGCGCCTGCCTATCGGCACGGTCGGCACCAGAATCAATCGGGGTAAAAAATTATTAAGAGCTATTTATGAACGACAAACCCAAGCCAACCCTAGCTGACAAGATCAGCCAAGAGATAACCGAGCAAAAAATTCACATGCGCTCAAAAACTTATTTTGTGCTGGGCTCTTTGGCTTTAGGCGCTGGCTTGGCTGGCGTGTTTCTAATTACTATGTTTTTCATTGGAATTATCTTTTTCCGGCTAAGGGTTCATGCGCCGCATGTTTATTTACGGCCGGATTTGGGGAGTCTTGGGCCTTTTATCCAGAACATGCCTTGGCTGCCTTTAATCGTTGCCGTGGTGGGATTGGGTTTAGGTATTTGGCTGCTTCATAAATATGAATTCAGTTATAAAAAAGCCTGGAAAGGAATAATGATTGGTTTTGTGGGAGCAGGGTTGGTGACTGGTTTTGTACTAGACGCAACTGGCTTGCCTGACCAAGCCAGGGAGCTGGAGATTTTCCGGCCGCTGATCGAGCAAGATTTTTCCGGTGACCAATGGGTGCTTGGCAAGGTTAGTGAATTGGATGATGAGCAGATTACCATTGTTCAGCCCAATGGACAAACGGTGATCGTGCTCTATGATGACCAAACGGTTTTTCGGCCTCCGATTCAAGTTCAGCTAAATGAATTCGTTCGGGTAATCGGCGATTTGGAAGACGGAAAGTATCTGGCTGAAGATATTATCCATGGACAACCGCCGCGGGGAATACGCATCCGGGCGATTAATATCAACAGCTATAATTTAAGGCCGAGTAATTTCAATAAATGAAATAAAACGGCACATATTATTGTAGTGTTAGTATAAACACATGAATATCATAGAAACGAAAGAAATCAGCCGAGTATTTGAAGATCAGGGCAAACAAGTGGTCGCTTTAAACAAAGTGTCATTTAAACTCCCCCAAGGCGAGAGCTTGAGCGTGATCGGACCATCTGGTTCAGGTAAATCAACTTTGTTGCATATTTTAGGCGGATTGGACACTCCTTCCTCAGGTAAGATTTTAATTAATGGTAAAAATCCCAAGGAGTTGAATGATACGGAGCTATCAGGCTTTCGCAATTCCACAATTGGTTTTGTGTTTCAGTTTTTTTATTTGCAAGATTTTCTATCGGCTGAGGAAAATATCGCTTTACCTTTGCTGATTAAAGGCGTGTCAACTAAGGAAGCTAAGGAACGGGCCAAGGAATTGGTTATTCAAGTAGGTTTGGCAGAGCGCAGAGATCATACGCCTAATAAGTTATCTGGCGGTGAACAGCAAAGAGTGGCGATTGCTCGTGCCTTGGTTAACGATCCCAAGGTTATTTTGGCTGATGAGCCAACCGGTAATCTGGACCAGGAAAACGCCGGCAGGATTTTTTCATTGTTAAAAGAAATTTCTGAAACAGGTGTCAGCGTAGTGGTGATTACTCATGATCGTAATGTAACAAAGTATTTTCCAAAGACTTTTGAATTAACCAAGGGCCGGGCGAACTAATATGAAATTCGGCCAAGTATTTTCGTTAAATATTAAAAAGCTGAATAAACGCAAAGCCAAAGCGTCCTGGTTAATAATCCCGATCGCCGCTCTGGTTATGCTAAGCCTGCTGGTTTCGAGCCAAATAAAAAATATCCGGACCGCGGTTGATGAAAGCGTTTTCGGGACGGTAGATGAGCAGAATACTTTGATTAAACTTTCTAATAACCCCTTTACTCAAATTGGTCGAGGCCAGGGCTTTGGCGCTTTTAATATGGAGCAGCAAAATTATTCCGAGGCAGATATTGCGAATATTTCCGAGATAGCCAATGTTTCGCAGGCGGCTTTAGCTGTTGAGCTGCCGGTCAACCAAATAACTGCCGGCGGTTTGTTTGCTGGGACGGGTATCAACGTTCCTTTTGTGATCGGGTTAGACTCTGAATTCGCCAATTTGTATACCGATCAGAATTTTGCTTATATCCCAGGCCAGCCCGTGCCGATAATTCTCAATTCCCAGACTTTTACTCGGCTGACGGAAAATTGGGATGGACAAACCGAAATTACCATAGACTTCGATCCCGGAGATTTTCAGCGCGGAGGCGACCGTCAGGTAAGGGGGCGGATGTCCAGCGGACCGATTCAGTCGGAAATTATTGATTATCAAAAAGATCAGCTGATCGGCAAAGAGATCACTCTTAGTTTTGGCGGCTTGGCAGACTTGCCAACCTATACGATTGAGCCGAATATCGGGGGAATGAAGTTTATTAAATATTCAGACGAGGAAATTGAGGCCAGCGCCAGCAGTCGTCGCGAAGCCATAGAGTCGTATTGGAATTACCAGGCGATTTCAGAGCCCTTAATCTATGATTTTCAAGTAGTGGGCGTAATTGAAGATCAGGGGGTACTCAATACTTATCTGCCGACTGAATTTGTTGCCACGGCAATGTCCGATTTGACCGAACATCAACTGGCTGCCAGGACCGAAACGGAGATTCCCAGCGATGAATTAAACAATACTTTTACCGGTTTGCTGTTCGACGGTACAGAGCTGACTACTCAGGATGAATCCTTTGTTGGTCGGATACGGGGAGCGGCCGGAGCGGTCGCGCCAGGAGCCCGGATTGATTTTGGACAGGAGTCTGACAGTCAAACCAGCTATGAAATTCCCGGACTGATTATTGAGACTGAACGGGTAAGCGATGAAGACAATTCTGTCAGCACGGGCGACGTGATTGGGTTATATACGTCAGCTGATGCGTATAATTTGGCGGCTCAGACCAGCGACACAGTATATATCAAAGTCGATTCGATCTTCAATCGGTCACAGGTGATTGATGACCTGAATGCGGCCGGCTACACTTATCAAGACTTAAGCGACCTGGACGTGTTTGATGAGCTGCAATCGACTTTGCAATGGGTGTCCAATATTACGATCATTGCTTTCATTTTCTTAAGCGTTATTATTATTATCTTTACCATGACCAAGTTTGTGTCTGAGTCGAAAAAGGAGATTGGTATTTATCGGGCCTTGGGCATGACCAAAGGGGGCATTAAGGCTTTATTCTCAGTCCAGGGATTGCTTTATACGGTAATTGGTTACCTAGTTGGCGGAGTATTGGGGTTATTGATTATGCCTCTGCTGGCTTCGCCGATTTACAATTGGTTTGACGGCTTTCTTGAAAAAACAGTCCAAGAGTCGTTTAACGTGGTTAATACTGTTGACGTTGTTTTGTTCCGCACTGTCGACTGGTCCACCTTTGGTATTTATAGTGGTGTTCTGATTGTTATTGCTGTAATTACTGCCTTGATTCCTTCGAATCATGCGGCGAATATCGATCCAGTGGATGCGATCCGTAATGAGTAATTATTTATAAGGCCTATTCCGTGGTTATGCGGCTGGTCGCGTCTTGGAATTGGAAGGGGTGGTCGCTATCAGCAAAGATATAGATTGATTCAGAGATAGGGGGCAAGTCGGCGTTAAACAGAATTGAAAAAAGAGTGCGAAAAGTATTAATCGGCGTGCTGGGCGCTGTCATTTGATCCGCCAGTTCAGGAGGAAGATATAAAGCGCTCAAGATGCCAGTTTTTATTTGGATCTCTTCATCGGTTGCCTCGGGCCATTTGATTTTAGTTTTTTCTTGGTAATTTTGATTCAGAAAATTCTCAGGATAAGGCCCTTCATCAGATTGTAAAATGATAATTGGGGGTGAACTGGAGTTGCTGATTACCTGGTCAACCAGGCTGATAATTTGCTGGTTGGTATAGAGAAGCTGATTAATATAATTTTCACTATTACTCCGAGTGTCCGTAATCTCTTGGGGTAGAAATTCGCCCGTAGGAGAAAAAACATATGGAGGATGGGGTAACAGAAAGTGGGCTAGAGTAAATGTTGGTTCTGGTTTTTTGGGGATCTCCAGTAGTTGTTCAAACTGATATTGGGCATGCTGGTAGTGGGCCGGATTAGTCATTAGTAAAAGAAACCCGCCTTCATTAAAGTTGAGTTGTTCGCCAATGGCGGAAAAAAGTGAGATTCTAAAGAGCAGCATGGTAAAGTCCGAAGGCGTAAGTAGGCTGTAATTAAAATCAGCGTTGTTGTTTTGCTTAGTGCCTCCCCACCATGAACCAATATGCACATACTGGTAGTTTTGTCCTTGGAGGTAACGGCCGACTGCATGGTTTTCCAAAAGATGATAAAGCGGTCTTTTATTAGTCGCATTGATCCCGTATTTGTCTGTCAGATTTGTTAAATAACTCATATTTAATGTTGAGCTGAGAGAATAGAGCGTAGTCGGATAATTTGAATGAGCATTTGAAGAAACAGAAAAGCCCCGGTTCTTTAGATCATCAACAAATGATTGATTATCGAAATTATAAAAACGAGTCAGATTGGCAGGACTGGCATAGCGATCAAAAACAATAAAATAAATATCCGGATTATTTACTTGCGTGGCGCTCCAATCCGGCAAGTTGCCTAGCAAATCACTTTCTAGAGAGCGCAACTGCCAGGAACCAAACACTAAATTGATAATATTAATGCTGATTAGGATTACTGCAATATAATTAAAAATTTTTGTAGTCTGTGTGAATTGTCGATGGGAAGAGGCAAGGTAAAAAAGTAAGAACAAGATCGCAAGCACCCAAACAACCCAGCCTATCGTTTTGGCGGCTGGCTCTGAATTGGTCGGAATAATATGCCCAAAGCTGAACGATAATAACATGAATAAAGAAACAAACAAGGCTGCTGCTTTCCATTTTCGAATGATTATGCCCAAAAACAACCAAAGCAGCAATCCTATGCCAACAAGCGCCAGCATTGGCCAAAGAGCGGTCATTAGTGATGCCTCGCCTTGGTTATTGGCCCACAAAAAAATAGCCGGGTAGCTACTTAACAGTATGACATGCAGATAAGGCTTAGTCATGCTTCTTTTTAAGGAGATAGATAAAACGTTCGCTATCGGCCACTTGACTCTGTTTTTGGATCAACCAGCGGCTAGCAATTGCTTTTTCAAAAGAAGCTAGATGATAGTCTTTAAAAATATCCTCTCGGGCTCGGAGCAGCCTTTGGACCTGAGAATCAGACTTAGGGACAAATTCGACGATTGCCCAGTGGCCAAGCTGGCTGAGCAACTGTGAGAACATTTCCAGGGAGATGTTTTTTCCAATGCAAAGATGATGAATTAAGGCTAGAGCCAAGACAACATCTGATCGGGCGCGGTCAATAAACGATTCACGCTCAGTGTTTGCCCAGCCCAATCCAGGGCTGGGATTGGTTAGATTGATAACTAAGGGCAGTAGATTTGTCCGATTGTTATCCCGTACCCGTCGATATAATCGTTCGACCGAGTCGGAGTCGTTGTCCAGGGCGATGGTTTCCATTCCCAAGTCAGCCGCTAACTCACTAAAGACGCCGGTGTTGGAGCCCAGGTCCAGGACGGTTTGTCCTTTGGTTTTTTTCAAATAGTCGCGGACAATTTCCTGTTTGGCTTGAAACGCCAAATCAGAATAATTAGTCATCTGATAATAGTCGCTCCAAAACGATTTATCTGAGTCCAGCTTTAATTTCTCAACAACTGTTTTTAGGTTGGCAATTAAAGCAATCAGCCTATCTTTGGTAAGTTGTTTATTCGTGGTTGAAGCTCCTTTATCAGCGTGGGTTTTTTGATTTCGAGCGTGAAGGTAAAGGTGCAGGTTCAGGCCCAAAGACAGCCTGGCCTTAGCGGGCAGCAGTTTGGTCGCTAAATCGAGGGGTAATCCGTCAGGGTAGAGGCGCAGCAGTTGCCCTAGCCGGGTACCGCGATAACTCATGAGCGCCAAGGGCGCCAGGAATTGCTCGCAGAACTGGCGATAGGCGATCCAGGGCCGCCCGGATCGATATTTGGTAAATGACAAATGGTCAATTAAAACAGGTCTGCCTGATTGAAATTGGATATTAAAAGCGCTGGCATCCTTGAGCGAAAAATCATGGTCAAGAGCTAGCAGTTGAATTTTTAAAGTTGTCAGGGCCGCATCACGAAGCATGCCCCAGGACCATTCATAAGGATAAGAGATAAATTTAATCTGTTGAGGTTTGATTACGCAATAGGCCAGATCTGAGTCGGCTGGCGGACCATTAACTACTTGGTAGGGCAGCATCAATTCTTGTTCTATCAATAACCTTGACAAGGGATTTTCTTGAAATGCCTGAAAATCTTCTTGGCCTGCTCGGTTTATTTGTCTGAAGAATTGTCCATCCCTTTGAAACATAAAACCATTAGGATCTCGATAAGAACCGGGGTGAGGTTGGTTGTTTTCGTTGGAGCGCTGCACTAGTTTACCGTTTTATTCGAGAAAAAAGCCTACTGAAGAAATTTTTAATCCGGTGAAAAAAGACCTTGAGGGCCACCAGGCTGCCCAAAATGGTCGCCACGACAACCTGGGTGATAAAACTGCCGCTCCCCGGGTCTAAATAAGCCTGAGCCGGCCAGGCCAGCAACAAGCCGGCTAAACTGAGCAAGGCAATGCTTTTAATGTTTAGATACTGATTCATATGTTACTCACAATATCATAGTCTGGGAAAGCAATCCAAGTTTATAAATAATGAAAACCCGCTGCATAGGAGTGGCGGCAACGGGATTTTTTTTGGGGTGTTTTTAGGGAAGGAGCATTTTTTTTGGAGCATACCAGGTTACCTTAGTAATTAAAGATTGTCAAACGGAGCGAGGCTTTGGACAGGAGTGAAATTTTTTATGTGTCGGATATGTAGTACAGATAGTTGGAATTAATAACCAAACTTCAATGACCAATAATCAAATTCCAAGATACAAATAACGCCCACTGAATATTAATAATTGGTAATTGGAATTTTAAATTGATAGGAGGTGATATCAATTATGAAAAACAAACCGCTTTTCTTATTCATCGCTCTGGTAGGTATTTTTGGCGCAACACTCCTAGTCGCAAATGCCACCTCAGCCGCCGGGCTATTGGGCTTTGGTCACGGCGGAGAGCAAAAGCTCCAAACCACAGCTGAGATTTTGGGTACTGATGCGGAGACGCTTAAGCAAGAACTTGAGACCAAAGACTTACCTAAGATACTGGAGGACAATGGAGTAACTCAGGACGAGTTTCAAGCTCAAATGCAAGAAAAAAAACGCGCTATGCTTAAAGCGGAAGGTTTGACTGACGAAAAAATTGGCGAGATGTTTGCTCAGCATGAAGAGCGACATCAGGCTATGCTCGAGAACAAAGCGGAGATCTTAGGCATGAGCACAGAAGAATTAGAAAAAGCTTTAGAGGATCAGTCATGGCCAGAACTCCCGGATGAGGCAGGCGTCACTCATGTTGAGCTTCACGAAAAGATGAGTAAGCTAAAAGATGAGTTTGGCGGCAAAGGCTTTGGTCACGGTCCACCGGGCGGCTTCGATAAAACATAAACTACCAGCTAACCATTAATCCCCCCAAGAACCGCCTAGCTCACCCCCCCTAGCGGTTTTTGGTTTGGTTTTCCCTACACAGCTATTTAAGTAAAGTATTAAACTCATTCTTTCCAAATGTTGTGAATTTTTGTAGGAAAGAATTATAATCTTTAATATCATCTGTGCGATGCTTGTCGATGCCATGTGACTTATTCCAGTAGTTCATCTCAATAATAAATAATACATAACGAACCCTGGTTAGGTCATAAAGTAAATCCAATTCTTCCGGAGAAATCTGGTGAAAATTACGATAGCCGTCGATAAAAAGTTTCGCTTGGTGGGGTTTCCAATTATATGTGAAAATTAGCTGGCTCATTGATACAGCAATATTTTGGATATAAGGACTAAAGGCGATATCGCTAAAGTCAATAATACCACTCAGTTTATTATTACTAATAATAATATTATGAAGTGCGATATCATTGTGAATTAATCCTGCTGCTAATGTATCAAATAATGGTTTGATTTGACGGAAGTCATCAAAAACTTGGTTGATCATTTTGCGGTCAATATATTCAGGGAGGAAACGTACTTTATTTTCAAGTTGTAAGAACGTTTTTTCATCGAATTCGTAGTTTTGTCGTGTTTTTAAACCATCTTTGCATATCATGAGTGCTTAATCTATTTTTCCTGCTTGCTGGCCAATTTCATACGCAATTGTATTGCTAACTTTTTGTTTGTAAGCGTTCTTGCCAGGAATATAATCCATGGTGATTGTGATTTTATTTTTAAAAAGACAAGTTAGCTTGTTTGTTTTTGTTTTATGTACATGCGAAGTTTTACATCCGGCCTGGTAGCAGATATTCATAACAGCAACTTCAAAGAGAATAATGTCAATATTCAGACCCTTGCCTTCAAATATTTTAATAACGTATTCGCCAGTGTCAGTTTTTATATAATAATTAGTATTCTCGTAACCCGAAACAAACAGTTTTACTTCTAAAAGTTTGCCCAAACCGCTATATTGATTGATAATTTCCTCAAGCACTGTTTCTGAGTATTGTTGTCTCATGCCAGTAGTGTAGCGTTATTTCAACGAATCTTATGAAAAAAACATTATTTGGAAAAGTGAAGGAATCGGGGCTATTCAGGCTTAACACTAAATTTATGATATTCTAAATAACGGATATGAAGATGAAAGATTTATACTCCATAAAAAATATTCAAAAGATCAAGTGGGGCATCTTGGAAGAGAACCGCCCGATTAGCCTGTATCCGGTTATATATCCGGGCTGGTCAGATATTATAAAGAATACCGGTAAAATCCTAGGCAAACCTCAAAAAAATATTGCCTGCCTGCATCATAAAGATCTTGGGTACATTTTTGTTGATCATAAGGAATGGACCGCTTTAGGTAGGTATGTTTTGAAAAAAATTATTATCCGGCCGGCCTGGGGCTTATCGCTGGAAAAAAACATTCTTGGTTATTCAGACAGACTGGTGAATTTTACTGCTAAGAAAATATTTTGCGTTAACCTAAAAAAGAAAACAAACACCCAGCTTTACCGGCTATACGAAGAATATATCAGGCGGCATAGCGAACTTTATAACCAGGCGATTATCCACGTGTATCTTGATTTATACAAACCCCACCTGACAACCTATTTAATTGAATACCTGAATAGACAAATAAAAAAGACTGCTTATAAAAGCACTGCCAAAGAAGTGTTTACTCAAATAACAGTCCCCAAAAGATTATCCAAAGTACAGCATGAAGAAATAGCCCTCTTAAAAATCGCCAGTCGCATTCGGGCTGGTAGGCGATCTCAAAAGTTCGAACGGGAAAAGCTATCAAGCAGTATCATTCGTTCCGTTGGACAGCATATCTCGAAATACAAATACTTAGGCTTCAATTTTGAGGGTCCGCCCTTTCCTGACCAATATTTTTGGAAACGGTTAAAAGAGTTGGCGCTTGATTCAGTAAGTCCTGAGGAAAAATATGCTGCGGTTATAAATAAAAAAAAGCAAGACCGGAAAATCCAAGAATATTTCAATAACGAATTAAAAGTTGATTATAAGCATCAGCAGCTTTTTTCCATTACACGGGGCATAATTTTTACCAAAGACTATCGGAAAATGAGCCTGGTTCAATCGTATTATGAAACTGAAAAACTTTTAATTGAAATTGGGCGGCGGGTGAATCTGAACATTCACGAAGTTCGAGAGTGCCTTTTGCATGAACTAAAGAACATGCTGATAAATTCTCAGGCCAGGCCATCTGATATAAAAAAACGAATGAGGGGTTGTTTATTTGTAATTATTGATCGCCGATTCCCGGGCAAGATTTATACAGATCAAAGATATAGAACGATGAAAAAGTATTTGTTAAAAAAAGAAGACCTGACTGAAGTGAATTATTTTCATGGCCAAGCCGCATATTTTGGAAAAACCGAGGGGGTTATACGAGTTATTAATACTGTGAAAGATTTAAGCAAGATGAAAATGGGGGACATTCTGGTCTCACAAATGACCAATCCAGATCTGGTGCCGGCTATTAAAAAAGCTGCGGCTATTATCACAGATATAGGCGGAGTGACTTGCCACGCCGCCATTATCAGCCGAGAGTTAAAAATTCCCTGCGTGATCGGCACCAAGATAGCCACCAAAGTATTGAAAGATGGTGATCGGGTTATTGTTGACGCTAATCAAGGAGATGTCAGGAGGATTTAGGGAAAGTTTATAAAATATCGTGAAGATTTTATCACCCTAGTAGCTATTAAAGGGGCTATTTAGTCTTGCTTTGGGTCGCAAAACCTGCTATGCTTGTACCGATTTTGTTTTATATTAGTGCTTTTTAATACCTTAAGAGGGGACGATTAGCTCAGTTGGTTAGAGCGCACGATTCACATTCGTGAGGTCGGAGGTTCGACTCCTCCATCGTCCACCAGATAAAAAAACTATATGGAAAAAGAAAAAAACGTATCAAATCCCAAGACCGAAAAAGATGGTCCCGTAGGTGCGAAAAAAATGACCCGCCAGACTCGCAAGGACGAGTCGATCTTACCATCTTTTGCTTCATCGGCAGGATCATTCATTATCGAGGTGGTGAAAGTAATTGTTATCGCCCTGGCCATCATCGTACCAGTGCGCTACTTTTTAATGCAGCCATTCTACGTCAAAGGCGCCTCGATGGAGCCGAATTTTCATGATAATGAGTATTTAATAATAGATGAGTTGACTTATCGATTAACAGAGCCGAGACGCGGAGAAGTGATTGTTTTTCGCAACCCGCGCAGACCATCGGAGTTTTATATCAAAAGAATAATCGGCCTGCCTTCCGAAAAGATAGAAATCAACCATGGCGAAATTACCATCACTAATAATGATTTTCCCAGCGGCTTTGTCTTATCTGAAGAAAAATATCTTCCTGAAGGGATTTACACATCCGGGAGCGAGGGCATTCAGCTTGGCGAAGGCGAATTTTATGTAATGGGGGATAATCGCGCCTCTAGCTTGGATTCGCGCAGTTTCGGAGCAATTAAAGAAGAAGAAATTATTGGCCGTATTTGGATACGAGCCTGGCCATTTCATAAAGTTCAGCATTATAGTAGACCAGAATTAACATCCGTAACCCCTTAAAACGCCATGAAAAAAACGCAAGCCCAAGAAGCAGAACTTGAACCGAGGCCGACAATCAAAGGCCCTAATCTACTCAGGGGCATGAAGGATATTCTGCCCTCAGATCAGCCATATTGGAACAAGGTGCGCGACGTTGTCCGAGAAATTTCTAATCAGTATCGGTATGAAAGGATTGATACTCCCATTCTGGAAGATACTAGATTATTCATCAGAACCATTGGGAAAGACACTGATGTAGTTGAAAAGGAAATGTATGAATTTGTTGATCGGAGCGGACAGAATATTGTATTAAGACCGGAAATGTCTGCCCCGGTAGTCCGAGCATACATTGAGCACGGACTTTTAAGCTTACCCCAGCCTGTAAAGCTTTATTATTTCGGGCCGATGTTTCGCTATGATCGGCCCCAGGCCGGACGCTATCGCCAGCACTATCAGTTTGGCTTTGAGGTTTTGGGCGCCGTCCATCCAGTCATCGACGCTCAATTAATTACTATTGCTAATCATCTATATACTCGCTTAGGTATTCCAATCAATGTACATATCAACAGCATCGGAGATAAAGAAAGCCGGGGAGTTTATGAGAAAGCGCTAACTGATTACTATAAAAGCCGCAAGAATTCGCTGTGCGATGACTGTAAAAGGCGTTTGCAAAAAAATCCTCTGCGCTTGCTTGACTGCAAGCAGCCGGATTGCAAGGAATTATCAGTGGACGCCCCCCAAACAGTGGATTATTTAAATGAAGAAAGCCGCCAGCATTTTGTTTCTGTGCTCGAGTATCTGGATGAGCAGGAAATTGCCTATACCTTAAACCCCAAGATTGTTCGGGGGCTTGATTATTATACTCGGACTACCTTTGAAATATTTCCCGACCAGGAATCAGATGGACAGTCTTGTCAGGCTTTGGGCGGCGGCGGACGCTATGACGATCTGATTGAGGAGCTATGCGGCCGCCCTACTCCAGGAGTTGGCTTTGCCTGCGGAGTGGAAAGGCTGGTTGCTAAATTAAAAGAACAAGAAGCCGATTTGCCAGGATTACCCGCGCCCGATGTATTTTTAGGGCAATTGGGTGATCCGGCCAGAAAGCTATGTTTAAAGCTTTTTGATGAATTGCAAGCCCAAGGAATCGGAGTAGCTGAGAGTTTAAGTAAGGACGGCATAAAAGCCCAGCTGGAAGTGGCTGATCGTTTAGGTGCGAAGTTTGCTTTGATTATCGGCCAGAAAGAAATGATGGACGGCACAATCTTGGTTCGCGATATGGAAAATGGAATTCAAGAGGTGGTTGATTTTAAAAGGGCAGTTCCAGAAATTCTCAAGAGGCTAACCAGAGGTAAACCAAGCGGAATTAACAAGCCTGCCGAGCAACCGGATAAAGAAGAAGATGTCTCAGGCTGAATGTATTTTTTGTAAAATTATTGATGGCTCATTGCCCTCAACCAAGGTATATGAAGATGACCAATCATTGGCTTTTTTAGATGCAAATCCCAAAGCACCAGTTCATTTTTTAGTAATACCCAAACAGCACATAGAAAGCTTGCCCTCAACCACCTCAGAGTCTGAAGTGCTGCTGGGTCATTTATTGGGTGTGGCGCGAGAAGTCGCAAAGAAGAAGGGGATTTCTGAGACTGGGTATAAAATCATCCAAAACGTCGGCCAAGATGGCGGCCAGGTCGTGCCCCACCTTCACTTTCATATTTTAGGCGGCCGCCAGGTTACTGGGGCAGTTTAATATTGTTTGACAGAACAGGGATGAAAGTGGTATATTGAAAACCGATAAATATAATTTATTAATACATTTTCAAATGAAAAATCCGCCCCCCACGGGTCTGGATTTAGCAAGGAGGTGAGACACTCTGAATATGGTAGAAGTCAAGAAAAAAGATGGTGAGTCTCTTGAGGGAATGCTCAGACGATTTACCAAAAAAGTACAACAGAGTGGAGTACTCATTAGAGCGAAAAAAAGCAGATACTACGAACCACCAAAAAGCAAGAGAGCAATAAAAGAGAGTGCTATTCGTCGTCGGTCAATCAAGGATCGCAACGAATTATTAAGGAAAATGGGAAAATTGCCTGAAATCGATGCACGGCATCATAGAGGACGACCAACAGGCAGTAAATTACCGTCTACGAATTAGTAATTAAATATGGGGCTCCAGCAGACAATTGAAGATAACTACAAAGCAGCCTTTAAAGCTGGCCAAAAGGCTGAGGTTATCGTATTGCGTTCACTTAAATCAGCCATGAAGAATGAAGAGATTGCGCTGAAAAAGACTGTGCTGGACGATGAAGATGTTATCAAAGTGCTTAATCGTGAAGTTAAGCGCCGTAAAGACGCTCTGGTTATGTTTCAAAAAGGCAATCGTTTAGAGCTGGCGGAAATCGAACAAATAGAAATCAATTTTCTGAAAAAGTATCTTCCCGAAGAGCTTTCAGCCGGCCAGCTTAATGAGATTATTAGTCAGGTTATTAAACAGTCAGGCGCTACGGAATTAAGCGACCTGGGAAAGGTTATGTCCCGGGTGATGCTCAAAGTGCAAGGTCGAGCTGATGGTTCGGCCATAAGCGCCGAGGTAAAAAAACAACTCAGCGGATATAAATAAATCCAGCGAGCCGTTTCTTCCATGCTTGTGAAACGATTTTATCTAGGAATTATTACGGGAATTTTATTAACCAGTGTTCTGACACTGGCTTTGGCGTATTTTGGGTCTCCTGCTCCGGTAGAAGCTCAAACCTCCTTTTCAATCGAGGATATTGGCGGTCAGGTGGGCCTAGGCACCGCTGATCTTAAGGGGGTGGTTATCAATGTCATCAAATGGGCGCTGGGCATCATGGCTCTGGTCGCCGTGTCTTTTATCATTTACGGCGGCATAATCTGGATGACTTCGCACGGCAATAAGGATAAGATTGATAAAGCCAAGCAGATTATCATCAGCGCCGTGATCGGACTGATCATCGTGCTGATTTCCTGGGCCATCGTTACCTACGTCATCAATACCTTTATTGACGTTACCGGCGAACCTGGGCCCGAATGTACTATTGAAGGAGAGAGCTGCGGCTGGTGTCTGGTCTGTAATGCTAGTTTAAATTGCGTTCCTGATTTAATTAGTCCTCAGTGTCAGCTGCCAGCCAATAGCTTCCGAGTGATTGATATTGAAACATCTCATGAGGCCGGTCTTGGCAATAACCAGGAAGTTAATCGCTGCAGCAAGGTCAAGCCGGAGTTTAACCACCTTGTTGACGTTGTAACCTTTGATGCGGTCGTAGCTGACGGTTCGTTAAAAGTAGCTCGAGCTGATGATGACAATGCTATTGTTAACGGCACTTGGTCGAGAACAGACAAGGTTATCACCTTTGAGCACGAAGACGAGCTGTATGAAGAATTTACAGACTATAAAGCCCATATCCCCATAGATCTGAAAGATACCGGAGGCTTGGGATTAACCGGCTGTCAGGCAGATGGTGGCTGTACTCTCGTAGGAGATCATTATGAGTGGATTTTCACTACCAATGATCAGCTAGATGAGATTGCGCCGTTTGTTGAGCATGCTTATCCAGTGATCAGCACAGAGGTTGGCTATCCGGACACTGATGTGAATCGCGATCCGATCATCAGTATTTGGTTTAATGAGGGGATTGATGAGACGACCATGGCGGACGGCAATAACAACCCGATTCCGACAGTGTTTAAGATTGAGCCGCTTGACGGACCTGGCGGCGTTGCCGGTCCGATGATTGATCCTACTACTTTGATAGTCAGCAGCGGTTCTGGTAATCGGGTTGATATTTCAATGGATGGCGGAAATATTTTGGAATCGTTTACTCGGTATCGAATCACCGTTCAGAATGTTGAAGACCTATGCGGCAACCTGTTATGGCCGCCCGAAGTTTGGGAATTTGAAACCAATGATACGGTGGCCGGTATTGCGGGCTGGGATCCGACCGGCGATCAGGTTTGCCCGGATACCAATGTCACGGTGGTCTTTACAACCTCAATGTGGAACAACCAAGTAGAAATCCAGATTGATAATCCAGCTACTCCGGGCCTTGATATGCAAGCAGTTATGCCGCCACCGAGTGAATTTCCTGGCCCGCCTTATGAAGCGCCGGGAGTTGGCGGATTATTTGAAGTTATAGATCCTGGTGATCCAATAAATTCGCATTTCAAAGTGTATCGGTTTAACCCCACCGATGATCTGGCATCGAGCTTCGATTTCAATGTCACCATATTGACCAACAAACAAATAAATCAGGACGGTGATCTGTTGACTGGTGGCTGGTCATTTGCCACCGCTACTCCGGAAACTTGCGTTTGTAAACCTTTTGTTACGAGTATTTTTCCAGCAACCGGTTCACCTGGCCAGTGCGTGACTGTTCGCGGCAGCTGTTTTTTAGGCACCAATGACAACGCCGCTGTTCACTTGGACCCGGAATTCGATACTGATTTCACGGTTAATCCGCCCAACCCGGTTTCCGCGCCGACCTTAAACGACCCACAAGCAGATAATTTTATTGTCACCACTATTCCGGACTCATTTGCTTTATATGATGAAGCTCATACACGGGTGACAACAGACTATGATGAAGACAGCTATGGTAATCAGGAATCCAATACTAATGTATCTTTTCGAATAACTGATCCAAATCCGGCCCAAGGCCCGTGTTTATTCGGCATATCGCCGGATGAAGGCTATCCTGATGTTACCGAGCCCACTGTCATGGGTATCCGGTTTAAAGAGCAAGGTGTTGGCAGCGCTGTTACTTATTTCAACAACCAAGAGGCGTCAATAGTGAGTTGGGATGATATTTCAAATCCAAACAAAGTAAAAACCACAGTACCAACAAACGCTCTTACCGGAGGTGTTTACCTGACAGATAAAGACGGCAATGACTCAAATCCGGTTCCGTTTACGGTTCTTGAGTATCCGCCGGGTGAATTGTTCGTGACCAATCCCTGGCCCACCTGTACAGAGGCTTGTCCGAATTTGGTATTGCATAACAAATTTGCGCCGGACAACATTGACGTTAATCCGACTACTATTTTACCCAACAACACCCTTGTTATGAAAAGATGCTCAGACCAGACCTGCACGGTATTTGATCCGGAGAATGTGGTTGTTGATAACGATATCAGCTATGATTCTGACACTGACCGTTTGGAATTCCGCCCCAATGGAATACTTGATCCTGATCGCTGGTACGCGGCCATTTTAATTGGTGGAGATGGCGGCATTAAGGGGACAGAGGGCCAGATACTGGGTAATACCAATACCACGTATCTTACTTTTCCGGCCTATCAATGGAAGTTTAAAGTTAAAGATGATCCAACGCTTTGCCAGATTGACAGCGTTCAAGTCACTCCGGCCACTCGTTTTCTCGCTAATGAAGGCCAGACTGCTACATTTCATTCGGCTGCTTATGGTTCCCCGGATTCATGCGATCCGGGCGGGCAGCAAATAGACGGCCGGCCCTGGGAGTGGACCATTACTCCGGCGGATGCGAACTTTAGTGATGATTCGGATACAGATGATAATAATGCCGTCGTGACAGCTCTTCAGGAAACATTGAATCCGCCCCCACCGAACTGGGCCGATGTCAGAGCCGAACCGACCGATTCCAATGGCAACTTTGATACCGGCCAGTTAACTATTGATTATCTGTACTGCGATGAAACAACCGACTGCACCCAAGACGGCCTATGCGCTGGCAGTACCTGTAATAATGAAGCCCATCGCTGCACCCCGGTAATTACCGAGTATACGCCGGCCGGAGGCGATATCGGCACTTGGCTGACTATTAAGGGCTGCTATTTCGGCAGTTACAAGAGAGGTGTTTGTAATGGTGGTAGCAATCACGGTGCATTATGCGATAGCCGGTGGCAGGATTGTCCAGGAGGGACCTGTGAAGGTGGTAGCCAAGTAATTTACTCGACCGACAAGCAGGGTAACTGGGCTGATGATTCGATTTGTCCCAATCCCAGTCGCCTTTGGAGCAACTATGCCATTGTGGCTAATGAATTGCCCAATCGTTTGACGCCGGGAGACGGCAGCGACGATGCCGTAGACGGACCGATTTCAATAGTCCGGGGGATTGACGGTGAGATTGAGAGCACTAATGATGTATTTCCAGGCGAATTAATATTGGATGATTTTGACGTAAATGATGATGAAACTCCGGGCATTTGCGCCATAGTGCCTGATGAGGGCCGTGAAGGAGAAAATGTGGACGTAATTGGACAGTATTTTGAAGATACTCAAGGAACAAACGACTCAGTTACTTTTGACGGGATTATCAGCGCAATTGAAAACTGGGCTGATAGCCTGATTGACGTATATGTTCCCTTGGGCGTTCCCTTCGGTTTAATTGATACTGTGGCCCATAAGGACGCAATTGACAGTAATGCTTATCCCTTCGAAGTGACGGTACCCTCTTGCTTGGTATGTATAAATGACGCTGATTGCAATGTGGGTTTTGGCTGCACTAATAACGGCTGCTGTGAGTCCTCGCCAAATGTAGTTGACACTATTCCGATAAATGATGCCGCAGATGTGTGTCTAAATACTTTGGTTGGTGTCAATTTTGACAAGAATATGGACACCAGTACCATGAATGAAAATACCGTTGTAATGACCTTGGCTGATGCAACTCTGGGAGATGGGGAGGTTTGCGGCAATAACAACGAATGCTACTCTGGCGTATGCCAGGCAGGTGCTTGCGTAGATGATTCAGTGAGTCTGACTTTTACCGAGAGATCAGGCCAGAGGTTAAGATTTTCTCCCGGGCTGCTGCTGCGCAATACTAAGTATCGAGTATTATTGACCGGACTTGAGAGTAGTCAAGGCGTGCGCATGCTTGATTACCTCTGGTTCTTCACCACGGTCGATAGTGATTCTGTCTGTGCTATTGATCGGATAGATGTTACCCCAAGTCTCTGGACCCCAGATATGGTAGGACAGACCCAAATCTTCACAGCCACCCCCGAGAGCGATTCCGGTCCGATCGGTGAAATCCCGGGTGTTTATGAGTGGGATTGGAGCTGGAGCTCTTCAAATGATCTGGTGGCTACTTTGGGCGGTATTCAGGATAATGGCGATACCTCTGAAGCAACCGCAACCACCCAAAACGAAAACGGCCAGTCAACTGTCACAGCCACAGCTTCGATATTTGAAAGCGGTTTGTCCACGGGCAGCAAGTCAGGCACAGCCCTGATTGACTATCTCAAGTGTGATAATCCTTGGAGTTTTGATGATGCATCTTTGAATTGCGATCTGCCCGGCGAGGGTTGCGCAGATTATAATTTTCATATTGGCTATTGCCGCGATGGCAGCAATTTATTGCCCGATTATAATTTACAGGTTGTCAAAGGCAAGACTGGAGATGTTCTCAAGCAGTACTTATTCAAAGAAAACGACCCTGACCAGGTTGATGCCATTGGTTTGAGGATCTATAACAATACCGAGGGCTCATCTCCTGAGCAGTGGTTTATTAAGCAGTTTCCATATGAGTCAACCACGCCTTCGGGCTTGATTGTCGATGGGTATCAGGCAGTACGCAGCGGACGAACAGTCTATATGGCTGCTACGAATTTTGACGACGGAGCCAACACCTTGATACCTCATATGTATATATTTTCTTACAATGACGGAGCTTCTTCGGGCACTTTAAATATTTTCCAGCAGATGCTTGGCCGATTAAAGGTAAATACCAACCGTAATCCGGTGGAAAAAGAGGAGATTACCAGAGATACCAAACGGCTAGCGGATTTGCAAGACGTAAGTATGTCCCTGGAAGCCTACGGCAATACTAATGATCATTATCCTTCGATGGAAGCCGGCACCTACCTGATATCTATGAGCACTTCCAAGTGGCCTTCCTGGCAAAGTGCCTTAGGTAATGCCCTGGGCAAGACTTTGGATGTTGATCCGCTCAATACCCTTAATACAGATTTTTGTCCCAACCCCCTTTATGATACGGACACCTGCTGGTCAGAGCCGACCAAAACCTTTATGTGCGTACCTGACTCATTTATTTATGCTTACAAAGCCATCCGGCATTGTCAGGGAGGAGGCGAAATTTGCATTTCAGACTCTGATTGCTCGGGAGTTTCTTGCGAGGAAGCTGATTCTTACTCAGTCTTTTCTCATATGGAGTATGGCGGAATTGGTAGTTGGATAATGGGCGGAATAGGCGACCCTTGCAGTTTTGACGTGGGTCAAGGCAACTCAGTATGTAATTGCTTTAATTACCAAAGACCCTAAAGGAGAATACAAATATGGCCGATCCCTTACCTGAACAAAATTATAGTTCAACCCCAAATCCTTCAACGTTGTCAAAGTTGTCTAGAATTCGTATAATCCTTATGAGCGTTGCAGCGGTTGTCGTGGTGCTAGTAGTAATTAGATATTGGCCATTTGGCGATAATGCGGACAATAATGTAAATCAGACGAATCAGACAGCCATAAGTCCGAATTTATCGCTAAAAATCTCTGATCAAGTAGCAGGAGAAACCAATGATCAGGACGGTGACGGACTGACAGACGAAGAAGAACAGGCCCTAGGCACGGATATTACCAAAGTTGATAGCGACGATGATCTCTTGTTCGACAGTGAGGAATTGAACATCTATCAGACAGACCCCTTAAATCCGGACACTGATTCAGATGGTTTGACAGATGGAGAGGAAGTAAAAAAAAGGCTTAACCCCAAAGGACCAGGACCCTTAGTTGATCTAAGTCAAGCAATCTCAGATAGTTAATTTCTACTCTTAATAAGTATGTTTGGACAAAAATCTAAAAATAAACAGGATCAAAAATCCTCATCCCAGCAATCCAGCCCAGAATCCATTCCTGTGCCGGTCAAATTCGAAGATATTCACACTATGCCTGAGAAATTTTTGAGCCAGGAAGCCAAACACGACCAGTCTGGCAAGAAACGCAGTTCAATCCTTTTAATCGTGATTATTATTACCTTGCTCATAGGCGGCGGATCAGCTGCAGCGGTATATTTTTTACTCCAGACAGACGATACAAATGTAAATAATGAAGATAATATCACAAATTTCCAACTAAACGTAAATCTGGATATCAATACCAACGCGAATTTGAATACTAATCTGAATTCTAATAGTAATTCAAGCAATGGTAATCTTAATCAAAACACCAACACCGGCAGCAATACTAATATTCCCACCAATCTTAATATCACTGGTAATACCAATACCGGAACCAATTTAAACCTTAATATTAATTCCAATACTAATACTTCTACCAACACAAACACGAGCACCACGCGAACAGACCCCCTGCCCATGGCCACCGACTCTGACGGAGACGGTTTAACTGATCTGGAAGAGACTTTATACGGCACTAATGAGTTTCAGCCGGATTCTGACGGTGACAGCTTTATTGATGGAAAAAGCGTCAATACCAATGGTCAGATAATCGGCGAGGTATACATGGGCTATAATCCAAATGGCATTGGCCGGCTGGATACTTCGGGTCTGGTAAGGTCATATGATAATTCGAATTTTTCATACTCCGTGCTTTATCCTTCCCGCTGGCTAGCCCAAGCAGCGACTACTGACGGCCGGATTGTGTTGTTTACCCCAAGCAATCCCACTGGCGAGTTTATCCAGCTGATAGTGGAAGATAATCCCACCCGCCTTTCCGCCAGAAGCTATTATCTCAGCCTGAATCCGGGAGTAGAAGCAGCCGCCCTGGAAAATATTGTCGTCAATGGCCTAGAGGGGGTAGTCAGTCCCGAGGATGAATATGTATATTTTTCGAAAAATGATAAATTATACATTATCCATTATGCAGTTGGCCAAATCAGCGCGGTAAATTTCAGAACAACGTTTGAAATGATGTATCAGAATTTTCGGCTGACCAGTTTGACCAATACCAACACCAATCAAACCAATAGTAATCAGTAGTTTAGCATTCAAGGGCATGCGCCTTACCCTGGCCAATACCACATCATCGCACCTTCCCAAAACATTGGTAACTCGTGCTCTTCAGACAGCAGCCAGAATAACCAGTAGCCGGAAACAGGTTTATGAGATAACAGTCAGTTTTGTCGGCGATCAACAGATCAAAAAAATAAACCGGCGCTATCGCAAGGCAGATCGAGTAACAGACATTCTCTCGTTTACCTATCAGAGAGCAGAATCAAAAATTAATTATCGTAAGAATGCACCAAATTCACTCAAAGGTCCATATGGAGAATTGGTTCTGGCTCTTGATCAGATTACCCGTCAGGCGAAGCTGCACAATAAGACGATTAAAGCTGAACTGAGAGATGTATTGATTCATGGCTATCTGCATTTATTAGGACACGATCATCACAAGGTAAGAGAGCGGAGAATAATGAGACAATGGGAGGACAGAATTAAAAGGGATTTTCAGCGAAAATTTTTTTAAAGAGTATGGGTTTTTTCAACATCCGCATATTAGCTAAAAGTTTCCGGTTTGCTTGGCGAGGCCTATCGACTGCTTTTAAAAACGAACAAAACTTCAGAGTCCAGTTAATTGCCGCAATAATTATCCTGGCGCTGATAGTCATTCTCCCCCTAGCCACCTGGGAGATAGTCGCCCTAATAATGATTACCACCTTGGTGCTGATTCTGGAGCTGATCAATAGTATTTTTGAAAAACTAGCTGATATCCTAGAGCCGCGGATTCATTCATACGTCAGGGTGATAAAAGATTTAATGGCAGCTACGGTACTGATTGCTTCGATCGTATCGGTGATTATCGGACTGATTATCTTATTACCTCACTTCTATATTTTAAATATTTTTAAATAATTCAACCGAGATTGTCGTATGGCAAAAGATGAAATAATTTCAGGCTTAGACATTGGATCAGATATGATCCGGGTCGTAGTCGGACAAAAAAACCCAAATGATAATTCGCTCCAGGTTTTGGGAGCAGCTGAAAGCCCGTCTGAGGGAATAAGCAAGGGATCCGTAACGAGTATTGAAGATGCGGTATCTTCAATTTCTACCGCGCTTGAGCGGGCTGAGAGAATGTCAGGCCTGCCGATTGAATCTGCTTTTGTCGGCATGACCGGTACTCATATTACATCTCAGGATAGCCACGGAGTAATAGCGGTGGCCAAAGCGGATGGCGAAATCAAGGAAGACGATATTGAGAGAGTGATTGAAGCAGCTCAAGCCGTAGCAACGCCGCCGAATTTTGAGACCTTACACGTAATTCCCAGAATTTTCACGGTTGATAATCAGGAAGGCATCAAAGATCCGGTGGGGATGACCGGTATGCGTTTGGAGGTAGATGTTCAAATCATTCAGGGATTGTCTTCCCAAATAAAGAATCTGACCAAGAGCATTTATCGTACCGGAATTCAGATTGATGATTTAGTTCTGGGCATTTTAGCTTGTGCTGAAGCGACTGTTACCAAGCGCCAAAGAGAGCTGGGCGTAGCGTTGGTTAATATCGGCGCCAGCACAACCTCGATTGTAGTTTTTGAGGAAGGCGATGTATTGCATACCAAGATATTGCCTATCGGCGCCAATCACGTAACCAGCGATATAGCAATCGGCCTAAGAACCTCGATTGATATAGCCGAAAAGATTAAACTTGAATACGGCTCAGCCTTGCCCGCAGAGATAAATAAAAGAGAAGAGATTGATTTATCTGAGTTTGAAGGCGGAGAGAACACCGCAGTATCGCGCAAGCACGTGGCTGAAATAATTGAAGCTCGCACGGAAGAGATGTTCTCTATGATTGATAAAGAATTTCAACAAGTTGACCGGTCCGGAAGATTGCCTGCCGGAGTTGTTCTTACCGGCGGAGGAGCTAAGCTTCAAGGTATTATCGAAGTGGCGAAAAATGAATTTCGATTACCAGCCAGCATTGGAATACCATTAAATATTATTAGCGCCATCGATAAAATTCAGGAGCCGACTTTTACCTCCGCGGTAGGCTTGTTAGCCTGGGGTGCTGGCCTGGATAATCAATCTTCAGGCTTATCTTTAAAGCGTTTAGGCTCAGTTCGAGACGTTTCGGGCAAGCTGAAAGAATGGTTTAAATCATTTATTCCCTAATATCTTAGTTCTTGATCATTCACGTTGACAAAGACGGTCTCGGACCGTTACACTAAGTAAGCGTGAAGGATTATCTACTTTAAGAAACATGTCAAAAAATCAACCAACAGAAGTTAAACCAGCCATAGAGACGTTTGCTAAAATTAAGGTGGTAGGCGTAGGTGGTTCTGGCGGAGCCGCGGTCAATCGAATGATTGATTCCCATATTCGCGGGATTGAATTCGTGGCGGTGAATACCGACGCCCAAGATTTGCATCATAATTCAGCCACTACCAAGATTCATATTGGCAAGACTACTACCCGAGGCTTGGGCGCGGGCATGGATCCAGACGTTGGCCGGAAAGCAGCAGAAGAAAACCAAGACGAAATCCACGATCTGCTCAAAGGTTCTGACATGGTTTTTATAACTTGCGGATTAGGCGGCGGCACAGGCACCGGGGCCGCCCCAGTGATTGCTGAGATTGCCAAGGACGTGGGCGCTTTAACAGTAGCCGTGGTGACCAAGCCTTTCAGTTTTGAAGGAGCGCAAAGACTGTCTATTGCTGAGGCCGGCCATGGTGAATTATCTGAACGAGTTGATACGATTATTACAATTCCTAATGATCGACTGCTTCAGATAATTGATAAAAAAACTTCGCTTTTAGAATCATTTGCTATTGTTGATGATGTGCTACGTCAGGGCGTTCAGGGCATTGCCGAGTTGATCACTGTGCCCGGTTTAATTAACGTAGACTTTGCTGATGTTAAAGCAATTATGGAAAACGCGGGTACGGCCCTAATGGGTATTGGCAGGGCTACCGGAGAAAATCGGGCTGTTGAGTCAGCCAAAGCAGCTATTGATTCGCCTTTGCTAGAATTGTCTATTGATGGCGCACAGGGAATATTATTTACCGTGACTGGCGGCGATAAATTGTCTATGTTTGAGGTTAATGAAGCGGCAAAAATCATCACCAGCTCAGCAGATCCAAACGCAAAGGTTATTTTTGGTTCAGTTATTGATGAATCCTTAGGAGATGAGGTTAAAATTACGGTAATTGCTACTGGTTTTGGAAAGGGCAGCAACCGGCCAGTCATGAAAAAGATTGCTCATACCTCACCAATGGCTAAAAATGAAGATGAGCCAATGTCATCTTTTAGATCAGCGGCAACTCGCTCAATGGATGAATCTCCAGATAAGCCAAAAAAGAAGATTGAATCCAATTTTACACCTCCACCAACTGTTGACGATAAGACTAAAGAAGAAGAGGAGCTTGAAATCCCGGCCTTCATCCGTAAGAAAATGCTCTAGCTGTTGGATTACAGGAAGTAAACAGGAGCGAAAGTTAAATATCTAAAATAAAACGACTCTTTAGCAGAAAAACACTTGATTTTACGGTGGATATGCCTTTAGCTATCTTGACAGTCCCATATATTGTGGTAAGCTTATAGGTGAACACACTAGATATGGGGGTTAAGGGGTGAACAGGCTAGGCCGGAAGTAAGTGAAACAGGCCATTGCCTGTTTTCGAACCCAAAAATAAAGCAATTTTACTAAATATATTCTAAACTACCCTGCCTCCGAAAAGGCAGCGCAGGTGATATGTCTTAATTGACTAAAAATGAAGTGTCCGGTTTGCCATTATAAAGACAGTAAGGTAATTGATTCGCGCTTAGCAACAGATGGATTTGCCATAAGAAGGCGCAGAGAGTGCCATAAATGCACTTTTCGCTTCTCTACCTACGAAGAGGTAGAATTACTCAACCTGACTGTGCTAAAAAGAGATGGTCGCAGGGAGTCCTATATCAGATCTAAGCTGGAAAGCGGCCTAAAAAAGGCATTTGAGAAGCGCCCAATCACAACCGAGGAGCTAACCAGGCTAATTAACAGAATAGAGAGGGATATTCAGAAAAAGGGCGGCAAAAAAAGCAGTCAGGAAGTAAAAACTAGCGAAATTGGTGAGATCATTATGCGTCATTTAAAGCGGGTTGATCCTGTTGCTTACATTCGTTTTGCGTCTGTTTATCGGTCATTCAAGGATGCTGAAACTTTCCAAAAAGAGCTGAAAGTACTGGTTAAAACCCCGAAAACTAATAAAGACCGGCACCAAAAAATCCGGAAGAAGAAATAATAATTAAAACAATCATCGAAAGGACTATAAACATGCGGTCGTCCGAGCCAGAAATTCAGCCAAAATCTCTCCCCTCAAAATCAAACCAGAGCACCAATGACGCTTTGTTGGAAAAGTTATTGGAGCAATCGCCCAAACGTAATGGAGAGAATAAAGGCTTATCCTGGCAAAGGTTTTTTTCGCGCGGCAATGTCCATCCTTTTGACGAGATTCAGTGGGAAAAAAGAACCGCAGTAATCACTGATGCCAATGGCAAGGTGGTTTTTGAGCAGAAAGACATCGAAGTGCCTAATTTTTGGTCGCAGAACGCTACCAATATTGTGGCGTCCAAGTATTTTTATGGCGATTCGGAAAAAGGCCAAAGAGAGCAATCGGTCCGCTCCCTGATTGACCGAGTTACCCAGACGATAACCGACTGGGGCAAAGAAGATAATTATTTTATAAGCGAGTCAGATGCCAAGATATTTTATGACGAACTGACTTGGCTGATTACCCATCAATATTTGACATTCAATAGTCCGGTCTGGTTTAACTGCGGCGTACACCGTTATGATCGCGGTTCTGGCGCCGGACGCTGGTATTGGAATAAAAACAAAGGCATTGTAGAGCTGGCTGAAGATGATTACATTCATCCTCAATGTTCAGCCTGCTTTATTTTATCGGTTGAAGATTCAATGGATTCGATTCTGAATCTGTCTAAGACCGAAGGCATGATTTTTAAATTCGGATCAGGCGCAGGTTCCAATTTATCGCCGATTCGCTCCTCTCGGGAAAGGCTATCTGGCGGCGGAACTGCTTCCGGTCCGGTTTCTTTTATGAAAGGCTATGATGCGTTTGCCGGAGTAATTAAATCAGGCGGTAAAACGCGCCGGGCTGCCAAGATGACCATACTTAATATTGAACATCCGGATATAACTGATTTTATATTATCAAAATCAAAAGAAGAGGAAAAAGCCTGGGCATTGATTGATGCGGGTTATGACGGAGCGATTGATGGAGAGGCTTATGGTTCAATATTCTACCAAAATGCTAACCACAGTGTCCGAGTTACCGATGAATTCATGAAGGCAGTTGAAAACGATGCTCACTGGCAGACTCGATCTGTTCAGGGTGGTGAAGTGGTTGATACTTATAAGGCCCCAGAACTGCTGCGTATGATGGCAGAAGCCACTCACAAGTGCGGAGATCCAGGACTTCAATTTGATAGCATTATTAATGACTGGCATACTTGCATTAATACCGACCGCATTCATGCTTCCAATCCGTGTTCAGAGTATATGTTTCTAAATAATACTGCCTGCAATTTAGCTTCCATTAATTTGCTCAAGTACCGGACCAAGGATGGCGAATTTGATTATGAGAAGTTCCGACAGTCAACCAAGGTGCTGATTACAGCTATGGAAATAATAGTTGATAATGCCAGCTATCCTACCAAGGAAATTGCTCAGAGCAGCCACATCTTTCGTGCTCTGGGTATTGGTTATGCTAATTTGGGAGCATTACTCATGTCTTTGGGTTTGCCTTATGACAGCAATGAAGGTCGTGCTTACGCCGCAGTAATTACGGCTTTATTGACTGGCCAAGCCTATTCTCAGTCAGCCCTGATTTCTGAGCAGACCGGTCCATTTCCAGGCTATGCGGAAAATAAAGAACCAACCCTAAGAGTTATACAGAAGCATCGGGATGCGGTTAAAGGGATCAATCAGAAGCTGATTCCTAGCGGAATGTGGGAATCGGCTAGAGATGTTTGGGATGAAGCAGTTGAGTTAAGCGCCAAACATGGCTTACGCAATGCTCAAACATCATTATTAGCCCCTACTGGCACGATTGCTTTCATGATGGATTGTGATACGACCGGCGTTGAGCCAGACATTGCCTTGGTTAAGTATAAGAAGTTGGTCGGCGGCGGCTACATGAAAATGGTTAATATGACCGTGCCTTTGGCTCTTAATCGGTTAGGCTACACTGATACTCAGATCGAGGAAATCAAGACTTTTATTGATTCCAACGACACCATTGAGGGAGCGCCTCATTTGAAGGATGAGGATTTAGCGGTTTTTGATTGCGCTTTCACGGCAAAAAACGGCAAACGCACCATTCATCATATGGGACACATCAAAATGATGGGCGCAGTCCAGCCATTTTTATCCGGAGCAATTTCCAAGACCGTAAACATGCCTACTGAATCGACAGTCGAGGATATTATGGATGCCTATATTCAGGGCTGGAAGTTGGGCTTGAAAGCTTTGGCTATATACCGCGATGGGTCGAAGAGAACCCAGCCCCTAAATACCGCCGTATCTGACGATAGTAAAAAAATAAGTGATAAAAAAGGAACTGCTGAACCGAAACCCTACCGGCATCGCCTGCCTGATGAGCGTCAATCAATCACTCATAAATTTGAAATAGCCGGACACGAGGGCTATATCACTGTCGGCTTGTATCCCGAAGGACAGCCCGGTGAATTGTTTATCACTATGAGCAAAGAAGGCAGCACCTTATCGGGCATTATGGATTCATTTGCCACCTCTATCTCCCTGAATCTGCAATACGGAGTGCCCTTGAAAATATTAGTAAAGAAGTTCACGCATCAAAGATATGAACCAGCCGGCTTTACCCGAAACCCAGACATACCAATAGTCAAATCGATTACGGATTATATTTTTCGATGGCTGGCAATAAAATTCCTAGACCCCAATGAGGCGGCTGAAGTGCACAATAGAACTTTGGTTGATCAAAGCAATGGCTTATCGTTGTCAGCTAATCAGGATGCCAAAACAGCTGAAGCAACTACCAAGACGGCCAGACCGCTAACCGAAGAAGGCACTGATATTCAGGGTATTCAGCTGGAACTAGCCACTATCCAGAATCAGACAGACGCTCCGCCTTGCGATTTTTGCGGGGCTATCATGGTTCGTGGCGGTTCATGCTACAAGTGTTTGGAGTGCGGCAATACCAGCGGCTGTTCTTAAACCACTCCCAGCCTCTCATTTCATAAGGAGGGGAGCTTGGTTGTTTCGCAACGCTATTTAATCTCAACGATTTTGAAAAAAAGTCTAAAAGGATTAACAATTGTATATGTTGGCCAAGGCAAAGGTAAGACCACGGCCGCGGTTGGTTTGGCTGTTCGAGCCCGAGGCTGGGGCCAGCGAGTTCTGTTTTTACAGTTTATCAAAGAAGCCAAGTGGCCCTCGGGCGAACGAGCTATGCTCAAGAAGCTGGGCGTTCATGTTTGGGTAATGGGCCAAGGCTTTGTCAGGATTTTAAACGACCAGAAGCCTTTTACTGTTCATAAACAAGCTGCTCGTCAGGCGCTTAAGAAAGCCCAAGAAGCCATTCGTGGAAAATATTATGATGTTGTGATTTTGGATGAAGCAATATCTGCAATTGAAGAAAGGCTGATTACACAAACTGATATCGTCCGATTAATAACCAAAAAGCGGCCCAAGATCACCCTGGTATTAACCGGCCATACTGTCTATCCCATGATTATGAAAAAAGCCGACCTGATCACGAACATGAAAAAGATTAAACATCCGTTTGATAATGGTATAATGGCTAAGAAAGGGATTGATTTTTAAAGGTCATTTTTATGCCCCAAGAGCAATTTATTTCAATTCGCGCAATTATCACATACGGCAACAAGATCCTGCTGGTCCGAGAATCCAAGGATTATACCGATGGAACCAATCCTGGAAAATGGGATGTACCGGGCGGCCGGGTGTCTTTGGGTGAAAAGCCCTATGATGCACTGCAGCGGGAGGTTAAAGAAGAAGTAGGATTGGATATTGAAGTAGGGCGGCCCGTTTGGGTGGATGATTTTCGGCCTACTATTGAGGGTTTTACCAGACACATTGTGGTGGTTTATGTGGCGTGCAGCAGCAAATCAGACAAGGTAGTTTTAAGCGAGGTGCATGATGGATTCAAATGGCTGACCAAGGCCGAAGCTGTAAAACTACCTTTGATGGACTCAGTAGCTCGGGCTTTGGCAGCCTTGGATTAAAAAAGTAAAGGGCATTAAAAAGGGAATTGATTATTAATTTAAAAAGGATTTTCATATGCCAGGCGAAATATCTACCCCACCTGAGGCAAGACTCTCACAAGAAACAAATAACGAAAAAGGACCTGAACAATATGCCAACTTTTGGGCGTCATTAACTATCCAAGAGCAGCAATTAGCTGAAGCGCTGTTAAACAGACAAGTCCCAAATAGTGATACTGCGTATATGGAAAAGGATCTGGACCCGGAAAAAGTAAAACATTTGACCTTAGTTGATCTTGGGAGCGAATTTAATGCCGTTGCCACGACAATTACTCGCGGCATTGGAACAAGCGTACGGGTAGAAGGCAGTGATGAGCCAGTCTTGGTTGATAAAGAAAATTGGCGTGAATACGGCCCTAGGGGCAAGTGGGCGTCAGACTGGATGCCACATCTTGAATCATTGAAGCAAAAAATAGAAGCTTTTTTAGTGTGAATACTTGGATTTGACGAATACAGCTGACTTGAGTTAAGATGCAAACCTGACAATTTATTAAATGGGAAAGGAGTGCAATTCTCCTGCGGTCCCGCCGCCGTACAGCCGGCCCCCAGTCCCGACGTAAAGTCGGGACAAAGATAAATCCTTCGTGGAGAGGTTGGCCGTATGATTAAGGGCCGATTTCCTCCATGTTGATTGGGGGGATGTTTATTATTTAAGTAATGACTAATCATATGTCTGACAAAAAATTCACCCGACTTCATGGCTGGCTAGCCGCCGTAATGGTGGTTGCCGCAATTATTACCGGCAGCTTTGTTCGCATGTCGAACTCGGTCGGCGATAATATTAATAACGACCTGCTAATAAAAAGACCGGCGGTATTAGGCGCCGCGGCGATTGAGGGGCCGGCTGCCCACCTGGTAGTTGCTTTAGAAGAAAGGCCATTTATTGATAATGATTATGCTTTGGAAGATGATGATACCATCTATAGCTTTTTGGATCGCGTGATACAGGAAAGAGAGGGCTTAACTTTTCAGACTAAACAGTATGATTTTGGTAAGCTTATTACCAATGTGGCTGATTTTGAAAACGGCAATGAAGGCTACTACTGGCTTTACTCTGTCAATGGAGAAGACGCCAATGTCAGCATTGATAATTATATTTTGGAGGGTGGCGAGTTGATTGAGCTGCGCTATGCGCCAAGCTGATGCTTAAAAAGAATAAAACAATTATTGCTGTTGTTTTTGTAGTGTTTGGCGTTTTATTGCGGCTAGTTCCACATCCGGCTAACATGACCCCGATAGCTGCGGTTGCTTTATTTGCCGGTGTCTACCTTAGCCGGCGTTGGTCAATGATTATCCCCATGGCCATTATGATGATAAGCGACCTGCTAATGAGCTTTGCTTTTTTTCGTAACCTGATTCCCTGGGGCGCGAATGGTGCAGGCTGGCATAATTTGGCTCCGATAGTTTGGCTGTGCTTTGCCTTGGTTGGCTTGATCGGCTGGTGGGTGGCCAAGCATAAGTCAGCCAAGAATATTCTTCTGGGAAGCTTAGCAGGCTCAGTGGTATTTTACCTGGTTACTAATTGGGCGGTCTGGGCCTTTGGGACAATGTATCCGGCCAATTTTGCCGGCTTGCTGGAATCCTATACCATGGCTCTGCCCTTTTTCCGCAACAGCCTGGTGGGCAATATTGCTTATACTACAGTGCTTTTTGGTCTCTATGAATCCGTCCCAGTATTTGGTAAAATGAGGAAGCGTAAAGAAATCACCGTTAGCAATTAGTAATGCCTGAATACCAGCGATACTATCGCTATCAAGACAAAGGCTCGGTTACCAATTCCAAACTCGTCCGTTGGCTGGTTTATATAATTGTTTTATTTGTGATAATTTTATTGATCCGCGCTTGTTTGGGCGGTGGCGGAAAGCAGACAGAGGGCGAGCTAACCAATGAATCAACAGAGGCTGAACAGGTAACGGATGAAAATAGTAATACTAACAGCAGCGATCAGGAAACAGATACTAAAGCCAGTATTGCCACAGTAGAATCGTTTGATGTGGCCAGTCAGTGCGACGGTATTATTTCGCTTTATGGCAGCGAGCCAAAAATTGCTTTGACTTTTGGCGGACGCGGCTCCGGCGCCAATGTTGATGAAATACTTAAAATTTTAAGCGATTCAGGCGTGCCAGGCAGCTTTTTCTTTACCGGGGTATTTGCCAGAAATAATCCTGAGGTGGTGACCAAGATCAATCAAGCCGGTTTTCGGGTTTATAACCAAAGCGATTCTCATCCTGACTTTGAAGATTTGACAGAAGATGAGATGTTGCAGGAGCTTGAGCTGGCCGATGAAGAAATCAGTAAATTAACGGGCTTGACCACCAAACCTTTCTTCCGCCCACCCTACGGCTCGGTAACTGAAGCGATCGCTGATGTGGTTATTTCAGCCGGGTATTGTTCAGTCACCTGGACAGTCGACGCGTTAGATTGGAGTTCGGGCGTGGCCAGTAGCGAAGTATATGACCGGGTCATGGAACGCGCCCAGGACGGAGCGATTGTTTTGATGCATATCGGCAGTGATCCATTGCCCAGCGCATTGCCCGACATTATCACTGACTTAAGAACAGAGGGGTACGAACTAGTCAGCCTGGCTGATTTAGTCGGTTCATAAAGAGTTATTGTGCGCCCAACCACAAAGGCGAAGATGACCATCTTCGCCTGCGTTAAGTTATACTTGCCCAAAACATCCCTCGCAGGAGAAAAAAGGGACGCCTAGCAAGAGTGTCCCTTGAGTTTATCGATCTATGAAGGATCGTTATGGTTGAGCTATTTCTTTTTTCGATTTTACCACCGTGCCCTGAGGAAAATTGTTTAGGCACGATGCTCGGATAAACCAATTTGAGCTGTCAGTAGGCCTGAAAGGGCTCGAGGATACAGTTACATCAGTTCTCTTACCAACTCGAATTATATCTCCAAGACAAACTTGTACATTCGAGTCGAGTTTAACTGTGACTTCGCGACCGTTTGAACTTGTCACTGTCCCGATCCGACTATACACATATTCTGCCATACAGCCTCCTTGGGTTAAAAAAGTGCAAACTATTATTACTTCTAGGCTAGATTTAACTCAGATGAATAATCTTGTCAATAATATTGGCAGAAAATGTAAGAAAAGCGCTGGCCGGGTTGTAGTATTATTATGGCTATCAGGCGATTATCAGTTGTCTTGACATTAAGTGTTTTTTAAAATATCCTTTTTAAATGTATGGAGGAAAATAAATCAATGCCTAATCCAGAAAAAACCACTATCCATCCCGGTTCGATTTCGACAGGGTTCATTTCAGTGGTTATTATTATTAGTCTTTTAATTGGTGCGATATCCGGGGCGGTGTTTGGCGTTTTTGCAGCCAATGGCGATCTAGACAGCTATTTACCCGGCTCATTGGTAAAATCCAGCAATTCATCAAAAGCGGTAAGCGAACAAACAGTTCAATTGGCAGAAGAGTCGGCTACGGTAGACGTGGTTGATTTGGTAGGCCCTTCGGTAGTCAGCATAATAGGCACCCAGGATTTAAGTAAGATTTCCCAGCAAAATGATTTCTTTGGCGATTTTTTCGGATTTTCAGTTCCTCAGGGGGGCGAACGGCAGGTTAGCGGAGGAAGCGGTTTTATTGTTTCCAGCGATGGCTTGATTCTGACCAACAAGCACGTGGTTGATCAGGATAATATTGATTATTCAGTAGTGCTTAATGACGGGACCAGCGTTGAAGCCCAAGTGCTGGCCAAGGATCCCAGTCTGGATTTGGCTCTCATTAAAGTAGATAAAACCGGCTTGCCAGTTGTTAAGTTAGGCGATTCAGACAATATTCAAGTGGGACAGACTGTTATCGCCATTGGCAACGCCTTGGGCCGTTATCAAAACACAGTTACCAAAGGAGTCGTTTCAGGATTATCACGGACGATTGAAGCAGGCGATGGTATGGGCCAAAGCGAACTAATCGAAAATACCATTCAAACAGACGCGGCTATTAATTCAGGAAATTCAGGCGGACCTTTACTTAATATTTCAGGTGAAGTAATCGGAGTTAACACAGCCGTATCCACCCAGGGCCAATTAATCGGCTTTGCCCTGCCGATCAACGCGGCTAAGAATGATATTGAGAGCGTTCAGGAAACTGGCAAAATTATACGGCCGTTTATGGGAATTCGTTATACCATAATTACGGATGAAGTGCAGGAAGCTAATGATTTGTCGGTAGATCATGGCGCCATTTTAGTCCGCGGAGATTCAGTTAGTGAGCTAGCCGTAATCCCTGGTAGTCCGGCTGATAAAGCTGGTCTGGAAGAAAACGATATTTTATTAGAAATTGATGGAGTGCAAATTTCCGAGGACAACAGTATTACTAGTATTTTATCTGAGTATCGGCCAAACGACGTGGTTAGCCTGAAGGTTTTACATGACGGTGAGGAAAAAACAGTAGAGCTGACTTTGGGGGAACGGGAAGGGTAGTTTATTGGCCCGCACCGTTGCAGTCACTGCGAGCTTCGCGAAGCAGTCTCGTTACTATTCGGTAACTGGATTGCTACACCCCGATGTAAGTCGGGGCTCGCAATGACTGCATGTAGATTACGGTGCGAAGTTATTTAAATTGCCTTGGATAATTAATTGTGTTACTGTCGTTGTGTTATGACAGATATTGAAAGTCGACTTGAGGAATTAAGGAAGCGAGTGGCCTCCAGCCGGGGGTTTCTTTGACCTGGAGGTAAAGCGCAACAAGCTAGCCGGCCTGGAGACTGATATGAACAGAGAGGATTTTTGGTTTGATCAGGAATCGGCTAAACAAAAAAGCCAAGAATTTACCGAGCTGAAAAACGAATTAGCTGATTGGGACACGATTTCCGATGAAGTCACCGCTTTATTGGAATTGGCGCTGGAGTCTGAAGATGACAATGAACTGGAAGACCAGACGGATGATTTGGAAAAAAGGTTTGCTAAGCTGGAATTCACCCTGATGCTGAGCAAGCCCTATGACGAGAACAGCGCCACCTTGGCAATACATGCCGGGGCGGGAGGCACTGATGCCCAAGATTGGGCTGAAATGCTTAAGCGCATGTATTTGCGATACTTTGAATCCAAAGGCTGGACCGCCAAGATTTTGGATGAATCGCGAGGCGGGGAAGCCGGTATTAAAAGCGTGACTATCGAAGTTGTTGGGCGATACGCTTACGGCTACTTAAAAGCCGAAGCGGGAGTGCATCGCTTGGTGCGCATCTCGCCCTTTGACGCGGAAAAAATGCGCCATACTTCTTTCGCCCTAGTGGAAGTAATCCCCGACTTTGGCGAATTGCCGGAAATCAAGCTGGATGAAAAAGATTTGAAAATAGAAACGTCCACTGCTTCCGGCCATGGCGGGCAAAGCGTCAATACCACCTATTCAGCCATACGGATTGTTCATTTGCCCACCAAGATTACCGTTTCCTGTCAAAATGAGCGTTCGCAAAAGCAGAACATGGAAACGGCCTTTAAAATACTTAAGCATAAGCTCCAGGTACGGCGTTTGATTGAGCAAGAAGCCAAGAAAAAAGAGTTGCGCGGAGAGTTTCATTCAGCCGAGTGGGGCAGTCAGATCCGGTCCTATGTGCTCCATCCTTATAAAATGGTCAAGGACCATCGAACCAAGTTTGAAAATGATAATCCGCAGGATGTTTTGGATGGCAATATTGAGCCGTTTATTGAAGCGTATTTGAAGAAGAAATAGGCACCGCACTGTACCCGTATCTCTGAGCAACGCGAAGAGTCTCCATTTAACATGTTTGCCAATTGGCCACCGCAAGGCGGGGTCCCGCTTCAAAATATTGAAAACTGATGACGCGGGAAGATCCCGAATCAAGCCTGAGGATGACAGTGCGGGGGGGTAATTGACAAAGCAAACCAGGTTGTCTAAAGTTGGGACGAATCTGTTGATTTTGGTGATAACCCAGGAGGATAGATGCACATAAAAAACATGACGGAAATTCAGGATTTATGGAGAAAAATCCCGCCAGATGGGCATTCGCTGATATTTTTGCGGACGCCATTAATGACCGATGACCAAGCACTTCAACCAGATGATTTTGAAAGAATGAGGCTATATCTAAATGCTTGTTGTCAGCTGGTCTCAAACTTGGTGCGGACTGGACGTTTATCCATCATGGTATATCCACTCAGTGCTAAGCACTGCCAGATTGCCAGCATGTTCGCGATGAATAGGATTCCGGTCCTATCCCCGGCTCTACCTGGATACAATGAGACGCAAACCGAGCTTCGCCTCAAACAGGCCTTGGCAGTCGAGGGAGAACCTCGAGTCATACTTTTCTGTGGCGCTCTGCCAATACCAGGAGATGTGGTTCAGGTAGACGCAACATTTGAGCAAGACCTGGCTACTGTTCTGTGTGTAGCCGAGGAAGGTAAGTATCGAAAGACTTCCGTTGTCGTTCCTCAGTTCGCTTAAAAAAACGCCTCTGATTAATTTCAGAGGCGTTCCTATTTTATATAGCAAATATTACTGTTTTAAATACTGAGCCCGAATATGCTTTTGTACTTGTCTATCCAAGCTTTTTAATCTGGCGCTGTATTCAACCTTGTAAGGAAAGGTTTTATCTATTCGTAAATATTTGGGCGGTAGTTTTTTAATTTGCTCAAAGACTAGTTTACGTATTGATTGTACTGAAGGCAGTTTCTTGATTATTTTACCCTGCTTCATGTAGCGCTGGAGCAAGGGGTTTTTGAAATTTTCGGTTTCCAGGCCGATAATATCTTTTAGGTATTTGCCCTTTTTAATAATGCGAAAGACTTGCTTTTTTCCGGGCCAGCTTTTTTTGCCGCTGGATAACTTGGCCGTGTATTGCACTCCTGATTGAGTGTCCACTTGGACCAGCTTGTAAACAGCCTCAAGTTTTGGATCATCCGCAGAAGTGACCGCTTCCGTATTAACTATAAACGTATCAGCTGGAACTTTGGCTTTTACTAATTTATCTATCTTATATTCGTCCAGGTTGCTGGATAGAGTGATTGTGACATTTTTTAAACCAGCTTTATCCAGCTCTTTACGCACATAACGACACTGTTTAGCTAAGTCACCGCTATCAATCACAACCTTGGTTCTTAGTCCTCGTTTATTTCGTTCTTGACAAACCGGGATGGCATTTATTAAACCTTGCTTCAGGTCGTAGGTGTCGATCATAAGTGATAAAGCAAACTTGGCAAACTTACCAGCTGTTTCCATGGCTTCGCGTTCGGATGGATAAGAGGCGATAAAGGCATGATAGGCAATAGTAGCTGGATAGATCCAGCCTGCCTTTGTTTTATCTCTACCGATTGGAGTGGGATGATTATCACTGCCGGTGATTACGCCAGATCGCATAGCCTTGAAGCCTGTTTCAAAACCCGGGGCCCTTTGCGGTGCAGGTCCGACAACGCTGACTTTACCACCAGCTAAGACAGAGCGGATAAATTTAGTTGCGTAGGTTGTGTTAGAGCTTAGCGAGGTCATCAAAAAGGCTGAAAACAAATTTGCATCAATTAACGGAGCGGTTATCCTGACAACTGTTTCACCTGGGAAGAAAAGCGTTCCCTCTGGCATGGCCCAAACATCACCCTTGAAGCGGAAGCTTTTTAAATATTTACCAAAACTAGGACTGATTAGTTGTTCTTTTAGCAATATGCGAATGATTGAATCCGAATAGCGCCACTCATTAATTCCCAAGAGCATTTCCTCTAATCCAGTAAAAACCATGAAGTTTCTGTTTTTTGGCATGTCACGTACCACCAGATCAAATGTGCCTATTGATTCACGCATAGGACTGTCATACCATAGAGAGCTGACCATATAGATCTGGTCAAGGTCATTGACTGGTAAATCAGCCTGAGTGAAATGTTTATCAGAGTATTTAATATTAGATGAACTTGCCATTTTGTTTTTTTATTAGCTGGTGGAATTTATCCCATTTGCTAGGATCCTCATCCCATTCCCGCAGATGAGTGATATTATCTTTCACTATGTCGCACAATTCTTTGGAAATATGGCCGGCCTCTTGCATAGCCTTGAACCAGCCAAGCCAGGTTAAAAAATAATGGATTGGAATATTTGAATCCTCAATTGATTTTCTTCCTCTATCAATATTGGATTGCTGCACTTCCTTAGCGTCTGTTATGACGACAATTGCATTGACCTTGCCCCGCACTTCTTCAAGAAAATCAATAGCCTTTCGCTTGCTATTGCCAGCAGACATACCATCATCAATAATCACATAGGTCCAGCCCGGCTGAGTATGGCCCTCGACGCTAAAGCGCGCACCAGTCTTTTTTTCTTTGCGAGTAACCACCAGAGGCTTGTTCAGCTGCTGCGAAATGAAAGTGGCCCAAGGGATGCCAGATGTCTCGATGCCGGCTACTGCATCAGGATTTATTTCCCGAACTACCTGGCCCATTTCATTGGCAATTACTCGTAGCGAATCAGGGAAGGAAAACAACCGACGCAAAGAAAGATGAGCTGGTACTTTCATTTTTACAGAGTTAGCTTCGACCGGCCCCATGATTAAGCACTCGGGCCGGCAAATGGCTCGGACAAATTCTGGGCTGGGCTGGTGGTGGATTGGTTTCATAGCTTACCGGTTTTTTGGTAGTGTTTTTTAACCTTTTGATAAAGTTTCCAGTTGTCAGGATTATCTTGCCAATGATCGCGGTCTGCACCATAAGCCTGTTCAAGCTTATAAGTATTGTCATTAAAAAAGCCCACTTGGTGCAGATATTTATCTCGATCTTTTTTCATGAACATTTCATAAACTCTGATTTTACGTTTTTTTATCCAGGCAGGATAGTCTCCATTGTTGTCACCCAGAATTACGATGATGTCTTTGATAACTAGTTTATTCTTGGCATTCATGATAAATAATTCTTTTGAGCTACCAGTAGCAATTACATCGTCAACCAAAACAGCGCGGTCACCTTTTTGATAATCTCCTTCTACTAAAACATTTGTAGAGTATCCCTTGGCTTTTTTGCGAATATACACCCAAGGCAGATTTAATTCCAAAGCAGTAACGGCTGCCAAACTAATGCCTCCTGATTCGCCGCCGGCAATCACTTTTATCTTGGGTCTGATCTTTTTGATAACTTTAGCGTATTCTTGGGCAACCACTTTTAGTATTTTTGGATCCGACAGACAGAGTTTGGGGTTTGCATAAACAGGAATAAGACGACCGACCTGGATTTTCACACCAAAATCGTAATATTTGTAATTCAGCATAGCCTTGGCAACTCGGAGGTTCATAGGCAATTTTTCAGTTAATATAGTGAATATTAGCATATATAAGGGGCTGGAACATAATAGGGCATACCTAGTCGAATGGAACAGGCTTTAAGGTTTTAACCCCATAATTAAAGGGGGAATCGAATATTTCAGGTGAGGAAAATTCATAGCAAAATTCACTCACGTATCCAGGTAGATATTTAAAAGGTTGACAAAATATACGATTTGATGTATAATTATGCGTTATTTGGTGAAAGTGTGTTTACACGCCTAGCACCGAGAACAACTCGCAAATTGAAAACAAGGGACTTCAATCATAAGGAGAGTATCTGATGAGTATCAGGGGAAAGTACCAGGATCGCAATATTGCCATCCAAGGTGATCGTGATCCGTCCGAGGCTGTTGGAAGTCTGGCCGTTTTACTGGGCCAGAAGCTTCATCGCGCAGGGTTCGGTGCGATCGTGGGTGATGCGGGCGGCTTAGTCAAACTGATCGAGCAGTCTGGTATCCCTACGGTCCGGCACGCTTTCAAGGGCGAGCCGATCGTCAGTTCTGAGCCTGGTCGCGCGCCTATGGTCAGTTGCGTTGCGGCTGGCCTGGAAGCTGCCAACAGCTTCGGCCTGGGTGATGATGCGGGAATCGTCCGCTTCAACGCCCATGGCATTCGCATGAGCATCATGCGTAGCATGAGCTGCGGCGCGGTGTTTTTCGCAGGTAGCGAAGGCACTAAGTACCAGCTTCTGCATTTCTTGGTCCGCAACCTCAAAGGCAAGGGTCAGCCCATTCCGATCGCGCTGATCGGTTGGATGCCGGCCGAGGTTAGCGGGTTACTGCAGTTTCTCTGCATGACCCAACCATCCTGGCTTCAGTGTTTCGAAGCCAACGAGGCTGGTGTCGACGCTGCAGTCAAGTTCCTTCAGGGCGAAAAATAATTCGCTCACAAACGTTCATTCCCCCGGGTTTGCTATATGCAGACTCGGGGGTTTTTATAACTATTTTATCTAACATCGCACCGTGCTCGTATCTCTGAGCAACGCGAAGAGTCTCTGTTTAGCACCTTGCCAGTTGGAGATCCTTCGCTACGCTCAGGAATACGGTACTGGACAGGTATTTCGACATGTCATTTTGATTTAAAAATAGGGATCCCCGTCTTCGCGATATTAAACTAGATCAGCAGGCTCCTCCCGCTTCCAACAAAAGAGACATCAGTAGCGGGATCCCGCTCTATGCGGGGACATGCCTGGTGATGTTAACCGTAATCCAGACTAGGCATGGAAGCCTAGTCTATCTGGAATTAAAAACGAGTCAACCATTAATTGTTTGTAAATAGGTCTATACCAGTTTGCCTAATCCGCTTTTCCCAGGCGGGCCACTTTTTAAAGTATGAACCAGCCGGGTTGTCTACTCTAGAAATCAAGTAAATTCCCATCCATTTATAAGCCCGTAGCCACAAAGCAGTTAGTTCGCTATCTGAAATATACTTTGACATAGTTGACTGATATTTATCAGTAAACTGCTCAAGAAACTTATGACTATCTAGTTGCAGTTTTTTTGAATTATGCAAAGACATCCAGATCCAATGAGAAAGAAGGAAGCCCAAGTCATAGGCCGGGTCGCCCATCCGGGCCATGTCAAAGTCTATTAAACTGACCCGGCCCTTGGGATGAACAAAAATATTACGAAAAACAGCATCACCCCAAATTATACTGGTAGAGTGTTTTTGGCTTGTTTTAATAAATAAGCTAACTGACTTTGGCGAAGCGTGCTTTTTCATGCCGCCAGCAAGATGACTGTTGACAAAATCTTTTAATACTATTGTGAATCCAGGATTAAGCTTAACTTTATTTTTTGATTTCCAGGTTCGGCCATGCATGGTGGCCAAGTATTTAGCTAGCATAGTAGCAATCTCGGGATGAACTCGATTCTCAGTAAATTCACTGGCCAATAATTTACTTGAACCAACATCACTAAGCACGCTAACAAAATTGGCCCTATCAAAGTACAAGACTTTGGCAATAACATTCCTTGGTAACAAGGAAGAAAATATTTTCGTAACCTGTACTTCGGTAGTCATCCTCACAGGAGTCATATAAATTGGCTTACCCCTGGCCACGCTGCGCTTATTATATTTTTGGGCTTGTTTTAAAAAGATTAATTTTTGTCCCTGGGACGTTGTTAGTCTAAGTTTGAAAATGTAATTTACATTTGAAAAACTGATTATTTCGGTGGCATTAATCAGGCGTATTTTATTCCAGGGTAAGTGCTTAATTACTCGTACGTTAAAATAATCAGTAACGTTTTTAATGGTCAGATCAATATTTGGCAGATACTTGGACATAAGCTAAGTATAGCAGATTTAAGTCAGAAGTATTGACAATTATCGCTTTTTGAAGTATTTTATTATTTACTTGCGGTAGTTTGAGATTAGGAGAAAGTGACGGAGGAGACAGCAATGAGCAGATTGTTCCGTATGGAACGAGGCAGTCGGGTTTTCGTTTCAGATCCCCCCAAAGAAGCTGGACTTTTTCTCACACCTGGTGACCAGGGTTGCCAGGTGAAGAACCTGGGAACGCAAGCCGTCAAAATTGAGGGAGGGGACGCAATAGCGTCCACGGAAGTAAGGACGATCCCCACCGAAACGAAGATGTGGGTTGGGGAAAGGCAATTCGTCCTCCAGTAGCAACCAGGCATGTTCATAACCGCAAGTATTTAGAGGGCCCTGACTTTTTATGTCGAGCCCTCTTTTCTTTTTTGAAGAGTTTTGCTAATGTATTAATAACAAATCTTGGTGGCGCCAGAAAATCGTGCCGAAATCCAAGGTTTTTTTAATAGTATTGGTATCAGTATTATTGGGCGTGGCCGGACAGCGCTGGCTTGGTTTAGAATACTGGCATTGTTTATTGGTGATTGGAGCTGGTATTGTCATTCTCTTGGCAGAAAAAAGAGTGCTGGTTGTGGGTCTAGCACTAGCTGGTTTTGGCGTGGGCTTGCTTCGAGTAGCTATTGATCCGCCGTTACAAATAATTCCAGAAGGCAAAGGCGAGTTTGTGGGACGCGTTGTCCAGCCACCTGACATTCGGCGCGACCATATCAAATACACAATTCAAATAACAAATAACAAATCACAAAATACAAAAAATATTATTGAAGCTAGGGTTTTAGTTAAATCAAGTTTATACCCTGTCTATGACTTGGGCGATGTAATATCTTTTAATTGCTTTATCAGGCACCCAGGAGATATCGAGGGTTTTGCTTATGATAAGTATTTGGCTTTGAATGGCATAACCGCGAGTTGCTCCAGCTATTATCTGACCCTTGAGAAGTCAGGCAGCTGGTCCTGGGCGGGGATGCTTTTTCAGGGCAGGCAGTGGGTGAATGATCAGTTGAACAAAGTGTTACCTGAGCCTGAATCGTCGTTCACGTCAGGCTTATTAATAGGTGCCAGGCGCGGGCTTCCAGAATGGCTGATGGAGTCTTTTAATCGTACCGGCACGACGCACTTGATCGCCTTGTCTGGTTTTAACATCACCATCATCACCAATATTATTATGCTGGTAGCTATTCAAGTGATTGGCAGGAAACGGGCTTTTTGGCTGGTGCTTGTTGCCGTATCTTTGTTTGTGATGTTTGTCGGCGGACAAGCTTCGATTGTCAGAGCCGGCATCATGGGCATGATCGCGTCTTTGGGTTTACATATTGGTAGGCCCAGTCGAGGCTTAAACGCCTTGATTTTAAGCGGTGTTTTAATGGTTATAGCCAGCCCCAGGATTTTGTTGGATGATGTGGGATTCCAATTGTCATTTGCCGCTACCTTAGGATTGATTTCTTTATCCGGGCATGCAGAAAGTTTGTTTAGCTTTGTGCCGGAAAAGCTTGAGCTTAGGCAAACTCTATCGGCCACGACGGCGGCCACTGTTTTTACTTTACCGATTATCTTAAGCACCTTTGGCAGGATTTCCCTGGTCAGCTTGCCCGTGAATTTATTGGTCCTGCCATTTATTCCCATTGCTATGGCTTTGGGCGTGTTAGGGGTGGTTGGCAGCTTATTCGGGGCCTCGGTTGGAATAGTGTTTGCCTTGCCTGCTTGGCTGGTATTAAGGCTGATTATAATGGTGGTGCAGTTTTTCAGCGTGCCGGATTGGGCGTTAATCAATTTTGGTAATGGTGTCGGATACTGGTCAATGGTTTTGTATGTACCGATTTTCTTTTTTGTTGTTTGGTTAAACAAGCGATCAAGATTAATTTCCAAACCATTATGAAGTTGATTAAAATGTTCATGGCTGTTGTTTTATTGGGAGCCGGGTTTTGGTTTTCCAGTACGTTTAGAACAATTGACAAGGTGCAGGTGACAACACTGGACGTGGGTCAAGGAGATGCAATTTTAATCAAGGCGCCGAACAATTTTGAAGTACTGATTGACAGCGGGCCGGACAATAAAGTAGTCGAGAAAGTCGGGGAGTATTTACCTTTTTTTGATCGTGAAATAGAGCTGGCAATATTGACTCATCCGGACGCCGACCATGTAAATGGTTTTGCTCAGCTTGGTAGTCGTTATCGCTTGAAAAATGTGGTTATTACAGGAGTGGCTCATTCCTTGCCTTCTTATATCGAATTTCTCAAGGTGATCAAAGAACAAGGAAGTCAAGTTTTTTATAATAACCCCGGACAGAAATTCGAGATTCCCGGAGGTGTTTTAACAATCCTGGCGCCGGAAGGAAATTATCTTGACAAAGAGGTTGACGACCAAAATGCCACGTCAATAGTGGCCAGACTAGACGTTGGAAGCAACTCGTTTCTTTTTACGGGAGACGCTGATATTGGCGAAGAAAAATGGCTGATTAATTCAGGACAAAATATTCAAGTAAATGTATTAAAAGTAGGGCATCATGGCTCCAAAAGCTCGACAAGCCCAGAGTTTGTCAAGGCAGTTAATCCGGATATTGGCTTGATTTCAGCAGGGCAAGATAATAAGTTTGGTCACCCTCACCAAGAGTTACTGGGTAGATTGGATAAGGCACTAATTCTCTCAACCGCTATTGACGGAGACATTTGTATTGAGGTGGACGAGGAAGGGCTGGGGAGGTGTTGAACAGCCCCTACCACCCCCGGCCCCTCCTTTGAAAGGAGGGGAGGAGAATGCGAATGTTAGCCAAAATGGCTAAGAAAAGCGATTATTGGTCTTGACAGCCTTTAAATACTATGTTATTATGTGCTGTTACGCTAATAAAGTGCGAACCTTACAAACCATTGAGGAGAGAGCATTTACCACGGAAACCAAAGCCAGGTGTGGTAAATGTAGTTGGCTAATTTTTATTTAAGGTAGTGTTTTACTGCCTGCTCTCTGTTTTCATGAATTCTCGTGAATACCTCAAACATATAGAGCAGACAATAACTCACTACCTTTTTATTTTCCGTAAAAATATGTAATGGAAAATAAATCTACGAAGCTTAAGCGAAGGAGGTTGTTTCCTTAAAAATCGGATTGAGATTATCGATGGCCACAGCAATTAATTTTTAATGGGCCACTCATCACTCGATCCGACTTTTAGGGAAACAAGCCAGTCCTGAATTTAATTCAGGGACGGTACTGACATGGAGGGGGGAATCAAGCTGGCGGATATGATTGTCCAGGGTTGCGAACTCAGAGTTTTCATAAGAAGCCAATGGAGCAAGTGAACTTCGGTTCAAAACTTGCTCACCATCTCACCTCCATATCAGTGCTGAAACAAGAAAGGCTCAGACTTGAGGTATCCCACGGCGTCAGACTTTTGCCGGACGTTGTGGAAATAATTGATACCTCAAATCTGAACCGTTCTTCAAAACAACCCACCCCCAATCCTCACATGAAAGGCTCAAGCAAGATCATAGATCAAACTTGGGCCTCCTTCCCAAGCGCGACAGCATTGTTGCTCTTAGGAAGGAAGCTCGTTATACCTCGACCGAAATAAAATATCGGGTTACGCGAAAGATTCCTCTGTACTAATATGGAGGGGGTCCCCCTACGCCAAGGCTTCGGGGGACTAAGGAGAGTTAAGTTGGTGGATATGATTATTTCGGGTGCAAACTTGAAATTTTCATAAGAAGCCAGCGGAGCAAGTGAACTTCGGTTCAAAATTTGCTCACCATCTCACCTCCAGATTAGTGCTGAGAATTACGGAACTTTGACAATTATCTCCTTAAGTCGTTCTCATTAAATCATTGTAAACTCTCTTGATTCTTGTCGAATAAGTATAGAGTCGGAGAACGATTTTAGGAGGGCCCTGATTAAAGAATCGGGGCTATCAATTTGCTTGTTAGTGGATATAAAAACAAATTTAACATTGAGGAGGGGCTTATGTCTTGGAAAAATGTTGGTATTTGGTTGGTAAAAGTCATCGCAGCCTTATGGATTGGGGCACTTATAATGTTTCTTTTCATCTTTCCGGATCTGCCGGATGATTGTTATCCGGTGTACCTATCCTTTTACTGGCCTTGGTTGGCGATATTCGCTGTGGTAACTGCATTCTTGCCCTGGCGGCGAATAGCACGGTTAGTATTGAGATAGTTGTACATCAATGGCGAATGAGGCGCCATAAGTTACTTCGGTAACACTTCTCACTTGCCATGAACCTCTATAGTTCGTGGCTTCCCCCGAGTTTCCCTTTAATCAAGAAGGGGTGCTCAGGGGAGGATCAAGTACTGTTCTTTGCATTTTCCTCCACCTCCTTATGAAAGGCCGCTTAGGCATTATTATCTCAAAAAGTTTGAGATTCCAAAAAAAGTAAGGAGGAGAAAATGTCTACATTTGTGTATTGTCCGACTACTGGAGACCGTGTCTTCGCACAAAAGGACACGGAAGGAATAGTTGTTGTAAAATGGCAAAATGAATGCCGCCATGTGGTTGGTGGGGTCCATTTTTACTTTAGTGCGGCTGAGCCAAAGAAACATTGGCGGAGTCGCGCGAAAGTTCTCGCCACGGCAATTATCAAAAACGCCTGTGGCATTGCTTGGGATGAGTGTGGAGAAGTACACCTGATCGTTCCTCACTCGAAAGCCTGGGCAACCTTCGAAATTATGGGTGCCGCATCCCCTGACGGCAACCCTGACCATAACAAGGTCGCCATGATTCATAATGGGGTGGCCTGGCCATTGTTCGGCGATGCTGGACAGTGGGAGGTCATCAGGGAACTCCGACCTTCTGAGGATGGAGTTGCTCTTTGGAAAAGGGAGGGCAATAGGGTAGAAGTTACCCTATCCGATTCTGAGGAGGCCGTGTACGCGGCAAATTGGCACATCGCTGAAGTTAGCGGTGGTGCGGAGGAAATAGCATAGTAACTCGGGGAGCGTGAAATATTTAAATCAGTATTCACGTTCCCCACTTCCCCCGAGTTTCCCTTTAATCAAGAAGGGGTGCTCAGGGGAAGTGCGCACCTTTAAACTTTACGGCGACTGGCTGTCGATGAAGCCAAATGAGGAGGTGGTATGATGTTTCCCTTTGATATGAGTGGGGTTTTTTTGATGATAGCAGCATTCGCCATGGTAATGGTAGGAGTTGTTCCTAATAAGGGCAGACCCACTGTGAGTCTTAAGGGAACGGTAATAATTATTATTGCCTGTCTGCTCTGCGCTCTCATTATGTTGGAGATGTTTGGGGTGATTGACTTACTTCCAAAGGGCTTCTCGTCAGACCCTTGGTAAATAAAAAACCTAAACAAGTCAGCACCATCGCTCTTTATTTAAAGATCCTTATAGTCGCGTGACTATAGGATCTTCCCCTAAGTACCCCTTTGAATAAGAACGAGTGTTTGGGGGAAGTTCATTCAACAGTTCGGGGCAGGGATGCTTAAACGGAAGGGATTTCCGGCCTTTAACGAGGTAAGCGTTAAGTCCTAGTGACTGCAGGGGTTCTCCGCCTCCATATTTCTCAGAAATATTTCGGCGGATCCACCGTAGCAATACTGAGTTTTGCGGAGGCGGAGACTCCTCGCCGTCCTTGCCCTCGATTTCCCAGCACCTGGACGCGATTGAAGGGTGCTGGAAGGGCCGCTATCGTAGGGATAGTTGGTTATAAGCCCTGAACTTTCTCGTTTTAAAATGCGAGATTGATTCAGGGCTTGTCCGTTACTCGTTTAGTATTATAACTATCGAGTAACGGACCTTTTCCCGAGTTCCGAATTCTAATTTCGGGATTCAGAAGAAGGAATGCCCTTTTAAACCAGGTGTAAAAAAACCGCTCAAGAGAAGGAGACGTCATGACTTTGGAGGATGATTATATGAGGAATAAACTCATACAGTGGAAAAAAGAGTTCATCCAAGCTGGGGCCATGTGTTTTGGCGGGATGTCTATTTTTCCTGCCATTATTGCAGACTTAATTGCTGTAGTCATAGCAGTTTTGGTCTGGACTTGTTCTTCGGATAGGATCTTTCCTGTATGGGGTAAGTTTTCCCTGTGCAAGTTGGTGACCAATGCGATGGACCAATACGGGCCTCAATCGCAACCAATCACTATTGATAAAGGGGGTGGATTATGAAATCGAAAGAGCAGCCCGCCCCACTCACGGAGAGACACATCCCGTGGCTAATAGCACTGGTGACCCTTGGATTGGTCGAAAGTGTGATAGCTTTTTTTGGGGTTTTTGTCTACGTATTTTGGGGTTCGTTTCCTCGATGGAGCCAGTGGCCCGCTACGTTCCGAATCCTCAAAAAAGGTTTTGGGATAAGTCGTGAGAATGAGGAGGAGGTTTCATGAGCAAGCTAAATCTGGTTTGTGTGGCAGTGGTACTTTTCTTGATTGTCGGCTCAACAAATGCCAACGCTGGCATTCACATCCAGCGGAATGTGTCGGATATTGTCGAAGCAGGCGCGTTGTGGCTTCCGATTGATTCCTGTCGCGAAGGAATGGTCACGACTGTGACCATTATAAACGACACCGACGAGATGTTCGAAGTCGTAGCCCTGGAGAGCAACACACATCAATCCGAGGTGATGAGCAACCAGGGCGAGACAGCCAAAAAATTACCATTTTAATTAGATGGTTCAATGCTCAGCGCCGGTACGAGGTTTGCGTTGGCTCCGAGCAATGGCCCTGTGTTGTAGGGTCGTTTGAGTATGCCAGACCGTAGTATTTTTTGGGAAACGAGAGAAGGATAGGATGTGGAACGGAGGTTCAATGTGAGGCAGCTGAACTAGGCCCGCAAGAAAAAAAGCGCATGGTTGGCGTAACCATGGACGCACAGGGGCCCATAATAAAAATACTGTGTTTTAAAAAATACGCACCCCGGGAGGAGACTCGAGCTTAAGGCTCATATTGTCTCCTCCCTTCCCCCGAGCTAATTAGCTTCTCAAGTCTCCACGGATCTGAGTCCGAGGATTCCTTCGAAGACTAATTAATTCAGGGGAAGTATGTTCTTTAAGTTATGAATCGCAAAAAGTCGGTGTGCTTTTAAAAAGAAACGAGAGAGGAGGAAAGGATATGGAAGCCGCACTTTTTATCCTAGCAATGATGGTGATGGTGCTGAAGGTTCTTGGTGGGATCGTTATCCCTGCTATTCTGATCTGTTGCTTGGGTGCATTACTTGGTCGGCTGATTCGGGTCCATAACAGCTTCTGGTTGAAACTATGGTTCATACCAGTTTTGGCGTTCAGTGCATTCATGTGTTGTTCGCACAGCCTGGGACTCATCTCCGACGGAAAGCAGATCGTGAGCTTGACCCTATTTGGATCGACCGCGTTGCTTTGGACCAGCTTCTTGTCAGTCTGGTTCAATTTACGTCTATTTCGCTGGATACCGGATACAGTCAGTTTCCAAGCACTGTTTTTAGGGAGTAGGATTCTGTCCCGGATGCCGGTTTCTGCGCAGCGGAAAGTGCTCCAGATCGCTGGAATACGTGGATGATCTTGTTTTCGCGGATATTATGATTTGTCCGTTACTCGTTATTAATTCAAACGAGTAACGGACCTTCCCCTGAGGTCGTTATTAGATAGCGGGTTCAGGGGAAGTTGCACCTACGAATTCAAACAGTGAGTACCAACCCGCAGATGAGGAGGTAATGATGGGACTAGTATTCTTTTCTTGGGTAATTGCCACCATGGCTGGAATTAAGATGCTTTTTTACTTCGAATCTGGTGACCAATACGGAGTCTACGTATCGGTCATCGGAATTATTGCCTACCTGACTTTTTTGGTCCTAGTCAGGACGAAGTGGCTCAAATTCCGTCTTGTTGGAGTGCTAATATTCGGTGCGGAGTTAAGTCTGAAGGCCGCCTGTAGTCACAGTCTCAACCTAGATGTTCTCTGGCTCCTTATTATGGGAACTCATCTTTGGTCCGGATTTCCAATGATGTGGGATTGGTATTGTGGACGCCCATTTCATATTAAAAGGAGTAGTTCGCTTGCAGGAACATCGTCGTAGCATTCTCCACCTGCCCTGAGCTCAACTCGAGTTCAGGGCCTCTCCTGAGCGAATTACCATTGACAGTTCACTTAAAAAAGTGGCAAGGTAGTGCGTTAAGGAGAGTTGCAAAGATAGATAGGGCTTGAGAGTTCCCTAAGCTTGCGCTAAACTACTCTCGCTGATTTCAAGCCTGGTTCGAATGGATTTGACCAGGGGAAAAATCAGCCGATCGTTGATTTGCACCTGTGCATAAGCATAATAGGGGTAGAGTCAACCTATGGAGGGAACAGGAATGACTAGAACTATTTTCGCACCAGGGATGAAAAAACCAGAGGTGCGATCCTGTGATGTCAGACGTGGCACCAATACTCGATTCACAGAGAGGCACGAGCCTACACGCACACCTCAATCGAAAAAGGGTAGTACCGGTCATCGTCGCGGTTCGACCGAGTCCGGTATCAGTCACAACTAGTTCGCACATTTCAGGGAGAAGCTTAAGGACTAAGCTTCTCCCTTCACCCGAGACTCCTAATTATTAGGTCTCTCAGGTGAGGGGACAGCACATCGACATTTATAATGTTAACCTGATGAATAAAAATATTTAACGCCTGTCCACCAGCAGGCAGGAATCCGACTGTATCTACCAAGCACTATTGTCTCTCCTCTAGTGTTTAACTGTTACAGCTGGTATCAACCCCTGCCTGCCGGCGGACCAGGTGTTCACTCTATTTACTTTCGAAGGAAAAGGCTATTCACCAATAGGAGGGATTGGCATGAAAAAGCTGTTTAAAAAACTGGAAAGCCCAGCTTTTATAGTTCCAGGCAACTGGTTTTTACGACTGGCCTCGCTCTTCGTGATAGTCATGGGCCTGTGGGGTGTGATAGCTCATTTCACGGAGGGAGGTTTTCGGAATATTTCATGGGGATTTGTTGAGCTGGCAGGGGTTTTGCTGGCTGCTGCCGTAGCACTGTGCAGTTGGCAGGAGCTGGTTGTCGAGATCCGCTCTAAAAAAAATCACGAAAAAAAGAGTAGCAAATGAGGAGGATACAAAAAGGACCTTAACAGAGAGAGTAATAAACAACTCTCTCTCTTTTTTTATAGCTAGACAGAATATACAAGCATTGTTATACTCCTTGGCGTATTTGCAGGTTTGAAAAAAATAAGATTGTGTCCTCTGCGGGCCTGTTCTCGGATCGCATACGCGTCCGGAGACAAGGATGTAGCCCGGGGTTAACACGCCTCCCTGTCATCCCGTCCTGCGAACGGTATAAACTCCGGAGATCGTTCTAAAATAGTTTAATAGTATTCCTTGCGGGCCTGTGGTGTAGCCCGGTTAACACGCCTCCCTGTCACGGAGGAGATCGCGAGTTCGAATCTCGTCGGGCCCGCAAGGGGTATTATGCGCGAAGCATTGGTAATTAACGGATCATGAAAAAAATACTGAACAACTGGCTGCCGGTGATAATCTGGATGGGGTTTATTTTTATTTTATCGTCTATTTCGGGATTAAAAAGCAGTTTCCCGGACACCTGGGATATAATTTTACGCAAGCTGGCTCATGTAACTGAGTTTGGCATATTAAGTTTTTTATTTTTTCGTGCTGTTTATTTGCAGTTTAGCAAGCATAACTGGAAGATTTTTATCGTGGTTGGAATTATTAGTTTGCTTTATGCTGTAAGCGACGAATGGCATCAAGGATTTGTGGATGATAGGGTCGGGGCTCTAAATGATGTTTTGATAGATCTAGTCGGAATTGTGATTGGTTTAGATATTGGACGAAGAGTGCTGATTAAATTAACCCAAACAAAAAACCCCAGCTGATTGGGGTAGTTTGTTTTAAATAGATTATTTAGCCTGCTTGACCACTTCAGCGAACACTTCCGGCTCGGTTTGAGCCAAGTCAGACAATATTTTACGGTCCAGCTCGATTTTGGAGTTTTTTAAATTATTAATCAGCTGGCTGTATGTAGTATCGTTTAATCGGGCTCCGGCATTAATCCGAATATTCCACAAGCCGCGAAAGTCGCGTTTTTTATTGCGACGGTCGCGATAAGCATTGGCACCGGCTTTTAACACAGCCACCTTGGCTAGTTTAGGCTTGCTTTTACGGCCCCAGAGATAGCCCTTGGCCCGTTTAAGCAGATTATGGCGTCGTTTTAGATGAGTTGTGCCTCTTTTTACACGCATAGCAGTTTATGAATAGGGTAGTAATTTTTTAATATTTTTGGTATCCGGCTTGGAAACTTGGACATCTCGACGTTTGCCCATGGTTGTGGTCCCTGATTCGCGGGAATTGAAATGATCTTGGCCGGTTTGACGCCGGAGTATTTTATTTTTCTTGGTAAAGGTGAATCTTTTTTTGGTTGCCTTATGAGTTTTCAGTTTTGGCATGGTTATTTCTTTCTTATTATCAGGAAGATCTTTCCGCCTTGGTGAGACAATTCCTGGTCAGTGATTATATCATCACCCATATTTATTACAAATGTTTTTAACTTTTCGACAGCCAGATTTCGGTGAGCCCGTTCGCGGCCCTTAAGTAGGATTTCCAAACGTACTTTATGGCCCTGATCCACGAATTTACGCGATTGTTTAGAGCGAACCTCGATATCATGCTGGCCCATCTTGAATGATAGGCGAATACCTTTGATTTCAGATTTTTTCTGTTTAGCCTTGGATTTACGTTCGGATTTTTCCTGTTGGTACTGGTAAGCGCCGTAGTCAAGTATTCGGCAAACCGGGGGCTTGGCATTGGGTGCAACTTCGACCAGATCCAGATCATGTTCCTGAGCAAGCCTAAGAGCTTCGGTGGTCTTGATAACCCCCAATTGATTGTTGTTCTCGTCAATGACGCGAACTTCCGGATCGCGAATAAAGTGATTAAGTCTGAGCCGCTTCTGTATTTTAGGGAAAAGTTAGTTATAAGGCCCGTCGAACGCTTGGGCCCGACAGGGTTAAGCGTGAGACGGAAGAGGCACACACGGTCGCAGGGTGCAGAGAATAACCGTTAGGTATTCTCGAAACCCGGAGGCCGTGATGGGCCGTGGTGGAGATGGCGGGTATCGCACCCGCGTCTCATCGTACCAAACGATGACTTACTACAAGCTTAGTTCGCTTAAAAAGTTTCGACAATATGAGTAATTAACGAACGAAAATCCCGCACTGTCTAGCCTCGGCAAAACTTCAGTTTATTCGTGAGACGCCGAATAAACTTATCCTGAGCGCATTGGCACCCAAGGTGGCAATTCAGGAATTAACCACCCTAGATGGTTGTTGGTTATTAAGCAACAACAGGAGCAAGATTCATCGGTGCGAAAGCTTGCGCTAAAGCACTTTTGACCTTGCTGGCGAATGTATTGACACTTGCCGTTTTCCAGGGCCTTTTACGGTTTACCTGGGTAACCGACTTGCCGTCATCGATTGTAACGAACGATCGATTATTGAACATCCCCCGGTCTTGTCCAAGAAACTTGGCCAAAATCAGCGAATCTGCAATAGTGTTTTAACGATAATCTTGTTTAAGCGCGCGTTTAATATTCCTGTCAACTTCGCGCTTTTTTATACTGGCTCGCTTGTCAGATTGCTTTTTTCCTCTGGCAACAGCAAGTTCAACCTTAATAAAAGCGCCCTTAGTATAGAACGAAATTGGTACAATTGTCAAGCCTCTGGATTTGGGCAAGCCGGCTAATTGACCCGCTTCTTTTTTATGGATCAGCAGTTTTCTTTCCCTGGTTGGACTGTAATTGGTTTGAATAGCAGCAGCTGGTTTATAAGGCGAAATATAACAATTGACCAGCCAAATGTCATTTGTGCGGATCGAGACATAGCTGCCTTTCATATTAACTTCACCACGCTTAACAGACTTGACTTCTGGTCCAGTTAATTGAATGCCAGCCTCCAATCGATCCTTTAGGTCGAATTCGAAGCCAGCTTGTTTGTTAGTAGCTAGTCTAGGCATATCGCGGTTAGTATAGGCATTATCAAATAGTTAGGAAAGGGCTGGTATTTTTTATTATTTATTGTAAGGTTGAGTTGGTAATTGGAGGTTCAGTTGTACCTTGGAAAGAAAAAGGAGGGATTAGTGGGAAGCCCCAAGAAGATTCTTAGCATCCAAGAAGTTCAGACTCAAAGTCGACGCTTGAGATGGATTCAGAAAGTTAGCTATTTTCTGTTTGCTCATACTATTGGTTTGGATGGATTTTTGGCCATAACTATGATGACATTTGCCAATGACTGGGAAGCCGATTATTGGCAGTATCTGGCCAGATGGCAAGCGATTCGAAGTTTTCTTGTTATAGTAATCGGCTTTCCCTTGATATTGACTTTAATATTGCCTCATCGGCCGTCAATTCGGGGCAGGGAGAAATACCAATCTTTTGCCCGTCGATATCATCCGGTTATGTGGATCTTCTATTGGTTGCCCAAACTGGTAGTCACGGTGATTAGCTGGAATCAGTTTGAACCGATTGAACCGGTTGAACGACCAAGTATTAGGCTTCGTAATCGTCCGGAGACAGTGATCTACTATGATCCTGATGATGACGAGCCGGCGGCTTAAGACAACCCTTTCGATTTTTGAGAGGGTTGTTTTCATATTTGACTTGATCCCGTTACTCATGAGTCGTATGGAGTTCACATGATAAATAAATAGCCATATAAGTCAACGGGATTGACAGTATATTTGGCAGTGCTATACTTTAGTTCGATAAAGCACTTTAGCTAACTAAAGCACATTTATAGCGAAAATAGCGAGACTAGGAGACATGCCTGCCTAAATAACTCGATTTGGGTGGGGATATGCTCCTAGTCTATGAGGAGCAAGTACTTACTGCAATGGGAGGTAGAAGAACATGAGAATTCATTCAATTGATGAAGCTGGTCATCATCGGAATAGAATCGGCAGTATCGGAGTAAATCTGCTGAAGTGGCATATTAGAAAGGGCCATGATGTTTGGTTGATTTTCCAGGGAGAGGGGTGTGGTACTGATGAAGCTGGATTTAGCGCTGATGAGCATCGCTTGGTTGAACAAAAGCTGGCTGAATATGAATGGACTTGGATTTGGCGTGTCCCAGTGCCAGTTTCAATGTCAGTGTCATTGTCACCCAAGAATGAGGCGGCAATGGCAACATAGGTGTGCTTGCTTATGATGCGGTCAAGGGGAATTATCACTTGACCGCATCAAACATTCAATTTATTTAAAAAAATGTCTGATTCAGTTAATAAAAAAACCAAGGAACTTTACCAGGCCGTTCTCAAGCTGAAAAATCAAGATGAGGCAGTACGGTTTTTTCGTGATTTGCTTACAGAGCCGGAAATTATTGAGTTTAACAATCGCTGGAGAGCCGCTCAAATGCTTGATCAGGGATTGCCATATAGCTTAATCACTAAAAAAACGGGCTTGAGCTCGACAACAATTGCGCGGATATCTAAATCGTTAAAAACCGGCAAGGGAGGGTATAAATTAATTATCTCAAGAATGAAAAAAACTTGATCTCATTGCTCGTATGTTACGCGCTGTCTAAAAAAAATAAATCACGAGCAAATGGGGTTGACAAAGAAACTCATTTTGATAAACTGTTTATACATGAATAAATCACAACAGCGAAATTATCGGTTCTGGCACGAAAAATCTGACCTCGCAGGTCAGTCGCTGTTGACGTTTGCTTAATAATATTTCCTAACCAAAATACGTCATCAGGCTGGTCCTCGCGAGGGCCAGTGTTTTTTTATTTAATAAACAATTATATGAATTTACCCAACTACGAAAGTATTTATATCGGATCATTGGGAGCAATTCCCATATCAATCCCCATTATTAAATTCGGCCAAGACAAGCCAAAGAATGTGGTGGTAACTGGATTGCATGGCGGAGAAGAATCCGGACTGCAAATCATGTCTGATTTGATCAAGCAAATCCCGGATAATTTTAAAGGCGAGCTAATTTTGGTACCTTCGGGCAGTCCCGTAACCCAAGCTTTTAAAAGCCGCTGGTCGCCAATTGATGCGGGCAACCCTAATCGGCAGTTTCCCGGCTCGGATCAGGGCAATTTTTCGGCCCGGAATGGCGCGGCTTTAGCGCAAGTGTTTGCCAATGCTGATTTAGTGATTGACTTACACTGCTTTTCTCAAGACTGCGCATTTACAGGGATATTTGTGGACCAAGGGTCGGACTTAGTAAAAAAGAAAAGCGCCGAATACTTGCAAGCTCTACAGCCTGATGTGATTTGGAAAGAGAAAGAAACGACTCCTGACGGTTTGCCGTCTACTTTAACAGTTGATGGCTACTGTCGGACAATCGATGTTCCCAGCTTTACTGTTGAAATGCCCAGGGCTGATCAGCTTGAACCAGAATTACGCACTCGAATTGTAGAGAGCTTGAAACAGGTTTTGTTCAATCAAACAGGAAATCAGAAAAAAGATATTCCCGTGATTGTTCGACAGGATTTTCGGGCAAATGAATCAGGCCTTTTTACACCTTTGGCTAAAGCAATGGACCAGGTCGAGTCAGGCCAGGTAATCGGCAAGATTACCAGTACGACTACCTTGGAAGAAACTGAAATTAAAAATCAATTGACCGGTCTAATGTTTTTAATAGCGCGGCCTGGATTGATCAGAACAGGAGATAAAATGTACTCGATTGGAATTCCGCAGTAACAGACGAATAACAGACAGAACCTTAACAATTAAATAGCAAAACCACTGACCAAAAGGAGGTTAAGACATGGTTACACTGAAACGGTTGTATGCCGAGATGTTGGGGCGGAACTTGAACTATCGATTTCGCCCTGAGCATTTGGAAAGTCTGAAAAAACGCCAATTAGGATTGGATTATGATCCGCCCAGTCGTACGATTGAAACCCGCTACGGCCCGATGGTAGAGGAGATTATTCCAACTAGTCTGGAGCCATTACACATCAGCCCGAAGCTCTGGAGCAAAATGCAAGTCTTATGCCGAGCCTGGGAAGCATTTTTTCAGCTGGCTTTTCGCTGGTATACTCAGCCGGATACTTGTCCTGGTAGCGATCCGTATAACTTGATTGGACAGGGGACTGAGCGCCAGATGGCCAATCATAATCCGGGATACCGCCCCTTATTGCCGTTTGTTCGGTATGACTGCATGGAAAGAGAGGACGGTTCGCTGGTGGTGATTGATGTCAACTCCAGTCGTCCGATTGGGGCATCGCATATGCAGGGCCTGGGCAATTTGTTTGTTGAAATGGGTTTAAGCGATATTGCTCCGCCCAACTTTTCTCAGGCAATTGCTGACGTTATGATGGACTGCTATAAACAATGGCGAGAGTTACGCAAAGATAGAAAAGCCAGACCAGAGGTAGGCATTGTGATTCCTGAACACATGGGTTCAGTGCCTGATTTTCTGATATTGGCTCAATTGCTTCGTACTGATTCACGCTTTGCCTCAGTTCGAGTAATTGATCCTCAGGATCTTTGCTATGATTCTAGCAAGAAGCAACTGAGCATGATTGACGCACAAGGCAGGGATCAGGGCCGGCTGGACCTGGTTCTCCGGACTGTTAAACCAGACCTGGATCCGACCATTGCTCCGGCTCTCCTGCAAGCTTATCCGGACAGCGCCTGCATAGTCAGCCCTTTGTATCATCGTTGGCTAGGCAGTAAGTTCTGGTTCGTAATAGCGCAGAAAGAGCCATACCGTTCGATCATTATCCAGAAATTGGGTGGTGAGCTGGCTGAAGTTCTGTTTAATTCCATGCCAAAGAGCGGATTGTACCATGGTGGTCGCGTCTATTTCAGCGATCAGGATGTTGACCTGGAATCACTCCGACACAAGGATTGGGTTGCCAAGGTCGGCAGTGGTTCTTCGTCTCGCGGCATTATCATAGGCAAGACTTCCAGTAAATCGCGCTGGCTGGAAGATTTGTTGGGCATGTCTGACGGACGCATGGTTTTTCAGGAATATACGCCGCCTTATAAATATACGTTTACCTACCCGGACGCAGAAGGCCATCCGCAGACAGGAGTCTTTAAAACTAAACTTGGCCTGTATGCCTTTGGAGGAAAGGCAGTAGGCTTTGAGTGTATGGGCTGTATGAATTCTGAAAAGATTCACGGCAGCCGCAGCACTTTAATCATGCCGGTTTTGCACGCATCAACCCAAAGAGAGCAGGAGACCCGTGGAATTTGGACACCAGGGCCTTCCCACTCCCCACAACCAGCCTAGCCAATCAAGCTAGGTTGTCAACTGCCAGCCGCTGGAATTATTTTCCGGCGGCTGGAGACTTTTTCAAAAAAGCGAGAAATAAAATGTCTGAAGATAAAGAGAGAGCCAAACGTTCAGACCTTCTATTTCGGGATAATCCCGAATGCGGTGAAAAAATAGTTTTTTTCACTGTTCAGGCGATAGAATGTGCTGTTTCAGAGGGTCGGATACCTAAAAAGTATGGACATGAATTAATACAGGTGCTTAGTCATCCTGATGAGGAAGCTGCGGTACTTGAATGGAACGGCTTAGCACAAGCTAGACGCAGCGAGCAATCTGCTATTCTGGTTCAGGAAGTAACCTTAAAAAAGCTTCTTGGCAGCCGTTGGTCACACTAGGAGTCAACCAAAGCGGCTTTTGTATATACAGAGGCCGCTTTTCACTTTTTAAAAAACAGTTCGAGATTTCTCGAAATGTCGAAATGTTCCCTTTGACAGAACTTAAATCATTTTGTTAATATTGTTTTGTGGTGGCGATCTCAAGCCACCTTATTTGTTATGAAGAAACTAGTCAATAATCTTAAAGCCTTAGGCAGCGATCGTCGTTTGTCGATTATTAAATATCTTAATAATAAACCACGAAATCTTAGTGAAATTGCTATTTACCTCAAAGTCTGTATATCGACCGCTTCGTTTCATATTAGTAAATTAGTCAAAGAGGGATATGTAAATCCGGAAAGAAATGGTAAGTATACCTACTTTCTAGTTGATAAACAGTTAAAAAAATCGAAATTTATCAAGCACGTTATTAAAAGTTCAGATTAAAACAATTTGAGATTTCTCGAAATGTCGAAATGTTTAATAAATTTAATTTTACAAATAAGCATTCATCAGCATACTCCCTTTTATTCATCATTATAGTTAGCTATACTAACTTAGCTTATGCAGACAATCAGTGAACAACTTAGCAGACAGCTCAACCGAAACGCCCTAGCGCTCTGGCCGGATTTAAAAGATCGGTTGCCGGAAGTTCAGGTGACTAGGCCGACGGAAAAAAGGCATGGTGATTATGCTTCGAATTTAGCCATGCAGCTGGCTCCGATATTAAAAGAGTCGCCCATGGCGATTGCCCAGACCTTAGTTAATAAGGGCTTTAATTTGGCAAGCTTGGAAGAAGCGCTGGTGGCCCAGCCCGGCTTTATAAATTTTACCCTTAAGCGCAGCTGGCTAGCCAAGCAGCCAAAAAAGATCTTGGCTGAAGGAAATAAGTTTGGCAGCAATGACTTGGGCAGGAATGAGCGCTTGCACCTTGAGTTTATCTCAGCCAATCCCACCGGGCCCCTGCATCTGGGCAATGGCCGAGGAGGTTTTTTCGGCGATATCCTGGGTAATGTTTTTTCGTTTTCAGGCTATCGCGTTCACAGAGAATATTATGTTAATGATATTGGCAAGCAGGTGGAAATATTGGCTGAATCAATTATCAGGAGATATTTCCAGTCCCAAAGCATACCCATGGAGTATCCTGAATACTGCTACCAGGGGGAATATATTATTGAGCTGGCCAAGAAACTGAAATTAGACGGAGTGAGCCTGAATAATATTGATCGAGCCAAGTTGCGGATAAAAAAACAAGCTCTCCGGGTTATGCTGGGCGAAATTAAAACCTTTATCCGCCAGGGTTTAAAAATTAAATTTGATAGGTTTTTTCTAGAATCCGAAGTCCATGAAAAAAAGATGGTAGATCGCGTTATCAAGCTTTTACAAGATAAAAAATTAATCTATGAAAAGGACGAGGCGCTCTGGATGAAGACCAGCCAGTTTGGAGATGATAAAGATCGAGTCTTGCGCAAGAAAGGCGGCGAACAAACTTATTTCTTGTCAGATATTGCTTATCTTTATGATAAATTTTCAGTCCGCCGGTTTCCCAGGGCGATAATCTTATTAGGCGCAGACCATCACGGTTATGTAGATCGGATGCAGGCAACCATGAAAGCGCTGGTCTGGGAGGGCAGACTGGAGATTAAAATATTCCAGCTGGTTAAATTGATAAAAGAGGGAAGAGAAGTGAGAATGTCCAAGCGCGGCGGCAATTTTGTTACCTTGGAAGAGGTGGTTAGCGATGTCAGCTTAGACGTAGCTCGTTTTTTCTTTTTAATGGTGGGTATGAATACTCATATGGAGTTTGATCTGGATCTGGCCAAAGAAAAATCAGATAAAAATCCTGTTTACTATGTCCAGTATGCCCATGCCAGGATTTGCAGTGTGATAAGAAACGCTCAACCACTGGTTAAGAAAAAGAAAGTTGAGGCCAAACTGCCCCTGGAAGAGCGCAGCGCTGACGATCTTATAAAAAAATTGTTGGAATTTCCGGAGATTGTATGCGAGGTTTCAAGTAGTTTCCAAGTGCATGAATTACCCGGCTATTCAATTGAGCTGGCCACGGCGTTTCATAATTTTTACACCAAAGTGAGAGTAATTAATCAGAACAAGGTTCATTTGGCAGCCTATGAACTGCTAGAAGCTACCAGACTGGTCTTGGAACAATCCTTAAAGCTAATGGGAGTTTCGGCTCCTGAAAAAATGTGAAAATAATTACTAATTACGATTACTAATTAGTAAAAAAACAAAACCAGTCGAGATAGTTCTTAATTCGTAATTAATAATCAGTAACCAGTATTTAACTTATGCGGATTGGAATTGACTGTCGGACAATTTTGAATCCTTCGTCAGGAGAGGGAGCGGGAGTGGGACACTACACTTATTATTTGGTTAATAATCTGCTTAAGGTTGACCAGAAAAACGACTACGTACTTTTTTTCGACTCGGCCATGAAAGATACCAGCCTATATCACCGGGAAAATTCTTACCCTCGTTATTTTCCATTTTCCCAGTATCGCCGCTTTTTGCCGTTTACTTATTCGCATATCCTTATTTCCGGCGCGATAAATAAAGAGAATTTGGATTTATATCATGCACCGGCCAACACCATCCCCTTAGGCTATAACAGGCCGTCAGTAGTCACGGTCCACGATCTGGCTATTTATCAGAATCCCAGCTGGTTTCCGTCCCAGGTTTTTTCCACGCGCTTGCTGGTGCCCAAGACGCTGCGGCGGGCGCGTTCGATAATCGCCGTATCAGAAAGCACGGCTGAAGATTTACGGGAACTTTTCAATGTTCCGAATGACAAGCTGGAAGTTATTTATGAAGGAGTGGATATTATTCCGAACGAGAACGAAGAAGTTATTGACGTTAAGAAAAAATATAATTTACCGGACAAGTACTTATGCTTCGTAGGTACGCTGGAGCCGCGCAAGAATTTGATTCGTTTAATTCAAGCCTACGCAGACTTGAAGGCCAAAGATGATCGCTTGTCCGACATACCGATTATCCTGGCCGGAAGAAAAGGCTGGCAAGCGGAAGATATTTTCAAAACAATTGCAGAACTGAAGCTTGGTAAAAGCATTAGAGACATCGGCTATGTAACCAAAAATGAAAAACTAGATCTGATAAAGCAAGCCGCGGCTTTTGTCTTCCCATCTTCCTATGAAGGCTTTGGCTTACCTGTACTCGAAGCCATGGCCCTGGGCACTCCGGTGTTGACCAGCAACTTGTCCTCTTTACCGGAAATTGCCGGCAACGCCGCTTATCAGATTAATCCGGAAGATACTTATGCCATTGCCGAGGGCCTGCAGCAGATTTTGTTTAATGACGAGCTAAGAAAAAAGCTGAGAGAAAAAGGCCCCATCCAAGCCAAGAAGTTTACCTGGGAAAAAGTGGCCCTGAGAACCATAGCGCTGTATGAAAAGGCTGGCCAGCGCATAAAGAGTTACTCGATATAAGATATAAACAGCAATTAGTTTTCAACCGAAGTGGAGAAACCTAATTGTGGTTTCAAATACCAATCCGCACCGTCATCCTGAACTTGATTCAGGATCTCCAATTGGCATTTGTGCAAAATGGAGATCCTTCGCGTTGCTCAGGAATACGTGTAACGGCGCGGATGCTATTACTGGAACAATCAGCTATCCCGTGGTAAGTTGTAGTTTGTAATCTTATTCATATTATTGTCTACTGTGTCGAATTTACCCCAACTAGAAGAGCAAGTTCTTAAGCGCTGGAAGCAGGATAAAATATTCCAAAAAACCCTGGAAAAGACCAAGAAAGGTAAGCGTTTTGTGTTTTTTGAAGGGCCGCCGACCGCTAATGGTCAGCCTGGCATTCACCATGTCTTGGCCCGGGCCTTTAAAGATGTTATTCCGCGCTTCAAAACCATGCAGGGCTATTTTGTGGAGCGCAAAGCCGGCTGGGACACTCAAGGTTTGCCGGTTGAGTTAGCCGTGGAAAAGCAGATCGGCGTGTCCGGCAAGCAAGACATTGAAAAGTACGGCGTGGCCAAGTTTAATGAGGCCAGCAAAAAAAGCGTTTGGCAGTACAAAGAAGACTGGGAAAAATTAACAGAACGAATCGGGTTTTGGCTGGACATGGATAATCCTTACATTACTTATGAAAATGATTACATAGAATCGCTCTGGTGGATTTTCAAGCAAGCCTGGGATAAAAAATTACTGATCCAGGGACACAAAGTAGTGCCTCATTGCCCGCGCTGTGAAACAGCCTTGTCCTCCCATGAAGTTGCCCAGGGTTATGAAAAAGTTAATGAGAATTCTGTTTATGTGAAATTTGAGTTAGTTGACGAACCAAATACGTTCGTATTGTCATGGACAACAACACCTTGGACTTTGCCAGGCAATCTTGCCTTGGCAGTGGGAAGTCACATCAAATATGTCAAAACGCCGAAAAATAATAAAGGTGAACAATATATTATAGCAATGGATCTTGCGAATCAAGTGTTAAAAGATGAAGAAAAACTTTCGGGTTTTAAAAGTAGAGGTGGGGATCCTATACAAATAATTAGTAGTGACCATCTAGTAGGTAAAAAATACAAACCTTTATTTGAAATTGAAGAATTTAAAGATAACGACGCTGTTTATCAAATTTATAAGGCTGACTTTGTAACCACAGACGAAGGAACCGGCGTGGTTCACACAGCGGTCATGTACGGCGAGGATGACTATAACTTGGGCACCAAGGTTGGCCTGCCCAAGCATCACACAGTCGACGAAGCTGGCAAGTTCACGGATGACGTACCAGGCTTGGCCGGCCAGTTCGTGAAAAGTAAAAAGACTGAAGCTGGTATTGTTGAATTTCTTAAAGAAAAAGGTCTCATATATAAGGAACAAATGAACGAGCATGACTATCCTTTTTGCTGGCGCTGTCATACTCCGCTATTGTACTATGCCAAAAATTCGTGGTTCTTGAAGATGTCGGCTTTGCGCGAGCAGTTGATCAAGAATAATGAGCAGATCAACTGGGTGCCTGACTATATCAAGGATGGTCGGTTTGGCGAATGGCTAAGCGAGGTCAAAGATTGGGCCATATCCCGCGAACGCTACTGGGGCACGCCCATTCCTGTTTGGGAATGCGACAAATGCGACCAGAAGACCTGCATAGGTTCGTTTGAGGAATTAGCCAAGCAAACTGGCAAGAAGCTGCCTAAAGACTTTGATCCGCACAAACCGTTCATTGATGACTACACGATTACCTGCGACCAGTGCGGCGGCCTGATGAAGCGCATACCCGAGGTAGCAGACACTTGGTTTGATTCCGGCTCCATGCCTTTTGCGCAGTGGCATTATCCATTTGAGAACAAGGAGCGCATAGATAAGGGAGTTAGCTTTCCGGCTGATTATATTGCCGAGGCCATTGATCAGACCCGAGGCTGGTTTTACACGCTTTTAGCAGTTTCCACAATTCTGGGCCATAAAGAACCGCCTTATAAAAACGTGATTTGCCTGGCGCATATCCTGGATACCAAAGGTAAAAAGATGAGTAAGCATATTGGCAATGTGGTCAACCCTTGGGAAGTTATTAACGAGTATGGCGCGGATGCTTTACGCTTTCAATTCTTTAGCATGAACCAGCCGGGCGATATTAAATTATTCGACAAAAAAGGCACCAGCGAGGTCGTAAAAAAAGTTTTCTTAATGCTGTCCAACATTGTGTCTTTTTATAACCTACATGAAGGCAAGACGAACAAAGATCCCAAGAAGTCAGACAACATTCTCGATTTATGGGTGTTAATTAAAACTGAACTATTAACTCAGCGCGTTACCAAGCACTTGGAAGAATACAACATCACCAGTGCCAGCCGGCAGATCGCTGACTTTATCACAGAATTATCAACCTGGTATGTTCGCCGCAGCCGCGCTCGTTTCCGTAACCCAGGCGAAGATCAGGAATATGCTCAAGCCACTTTGCAGTATGTTTTACAGCGCGTAACTGTTTTACTAGCACCCTTTACGCCCATGCTGGCAGATTCGTTTTATCAGCAAACCGGTGGCCAGTTAGACAGCGTGCACTTGGAAGACTGGCCAGAAGCCAAGATCAGCCAGGAAGCAGAATCAGTGACCGAAAATATGGACCAGGCACGCGCCATTGTTGAGCTGTCTCATGCCATCAGAGCCGAGGCCGGCATAAAAGTTCGCCAACCCTTAGGCCAGCTGGCAGTCAAGGGCAAGGCCATTAATAAAGTCTACTTAACGTTAGTTCAAGATGAGCTAAATGTCCACGAAGTAGTCTTTGCCCAAAAGTTACCGGATGAAAAAGAATGGCAGACCAAAGCTGACAAAGGTTATGAAATAGCCTTAGACACCACTATCACAGATGAACTGCGAGAGGCTGGCTGGGTTCGGGAATTAGTTCGTACTATTAATGACGAGCGTAAAAAGCTGGGCCTTCAGCGATCTGATCATGTTAATCTACAATACCAGTCAGATGACAAAGAAATGCAGGGCTTATTCGATCGCTATGCTAAAGAGTTAAAAACAGCTGTAATTGCTGACGATATTGCCAAGGTTGATAAGCTGGAGCAGGGTAAAGAGGTAAAACTTGATAAGCATATAGTCCGTTTACAGGTAGTTATTAAATAACATGTCAATTAAATTAAATCCAATTCGTGTAATAAAGAATGATGATAGGGGGATAATTTATGATTGCGGAGAATCGAAGTTTATTGCCCGAGAGAAAGATACGATTTCTGCTGATCATAGTCATCCAGATCCAGAAGTATGCTATTTAGTGAAAGGTGAAATTGAGCTTACAATTGGTGATGAAACCCAGGTTGTCAAAGCCCCAGTCAGGTTTGAATCAGGTCCTAATGAATATCATAAGTTAGTTGCTCTGACTGATATTGAGTTGGTGATTGAACGTAAGGGAGAAGTATAGTGAAGTTAGGGGATCATGTGGTAAGATTGGCCATAAAGAAATAAGCACATTCACAGCAAAATAAGCTTGGGGGATGTTTATATGTTCACAGTTCAGACTATTTGACGTATAGTTTTTCACCTGAACAAGGAGGCAAGAAATGGAATGTTTCACCTACCCGATAGTAGGCGGAGACACTGATCCAGAGAAATGGACAAAGGCATTGGTGTCGCCAATAGTCCTTGGTAAGGGTCATCCGCCAATGGTTTTACAGACATTGGTTTCACTCACAGTGCTTGGGCAAAGGATATTTCCAGGATCATATCCCTTGGTTCCCGTACCGAAAACTGATCCGCCAAATGCTGAAGACGCCACCCATCACGAGATCGAGATTGAAGTCGGCGAACTTATGCGCGTCAGTGGTCCGAGTGAAGAAGCGCCTAAAATCGCACTGGGGCTCCGATTTAGAGGGGTGGTCAGTACCGAAGCAGCCACAAAGCTCCTACCCCCAGATGCCCCAAAGATTGGGGGTCCGTATGTCTGTGTTTGGGGCGTATTCACTTTTGGAGGAGAGGGCACGCAAATCATTCACTTCGAAACATAATTAGGAGGGGACGAACGCGAACACCGGGGAAGACAAATCTTCCCCATCCCCCAAGCTTATTTTGCATTAATGCTATTATCAGCACATGTCCCAAACAGCTGAAACACAAGCCATCATCTTAGGGCGCCGGTCCATGAAAGAGTATGATCGGACAACAGCGTATATATGCTATCCAGACCTCACGTCGGGACGGCGCACGATACGCCGAAACGTTGAGCTTGACAAAATGGAGGGAGTAGTAATACGATTAAAAATTAGATCTTTTACAAAAAACTACAAGTCCTATTTATTTTGTTGCTCTTTTGGGTCAATAAAGTTAAATGAAAATTCATCATGAATTTTCAACCCAGGCGGTAATAAAAGATTATAGGCAAGAAAGGAGAAAAACCCATGAAGAACTCCAAGGTCGTGCAGCAAACCCCTAAGGTTTCGCTGAAAGCAACCAAGGTCAATGTCCGGAAGACCGGCATGAACTCTGGCATCACGGGCGGCGGCTACCAATGTTGCTGAACCGATGAACCGACGTGGCATATAACGGCTCCGGTCGCTATATGCCACGCCATTTTTCTTTACAGGAGGAAGTCATGTCTCAAACGTATGTGCAGTTGACCGAACGTGCGATCTTTAAATCCCGCTATTATAAATGGTATCTCATTGATACCTCGCGGCGAGAGCGGGAACGCATCCTCATTGAGGGCGGTGCTGAACGGGTTTTACTTTTTCTCTTTGAAGGAAACACAATTGAGGTGGCGTGTGCTAGATTCGGGCTTGGGCGTGACGATTTAGAGGAGTTCCTAAGGAATCTTCAAAACGAAAACGTTATCGCCATGAGCAATATCCCCGTAGTCTCAGCGACAAAGTGTCATGAAATCGAACCACCGCTTGATAGTGTCAATGTGTTACTTACCAATACCTGCAACCTCCGGTGCGCACACTGCTACGTTTCTAGTGGAAAACCGATGACTGGTGAGCTTGATGGGGGTACCTGGATCAGAGTCTTACAGGAAGCAAGACGACTTGGAGTTTTCGAGCTTAATGTCTCAGGTGGTGAGCCGACATTGCATAGCGATTTTGTGAGAATTGCTGAATACATTGCGTCCGTGCCCACTTTCAATGCTAACCTAAATACCAATGGGGTATTACTGTGTCCCGAACACGAAGATGTAATAGCACGCGCCTTCACAAGTATTCAGGTAAGCCTCGACGATGCGGTGGCGGAAAAACACGATGCTTTCCGTGGATGCAAAGGTAGCTTCAGACGATCAATTGAAACAATCTCACGGCTCGTCGCTCGCGAGGCAGAGGTAAACATTGGTTTTACACTGACTCGCGAGAATCTCAACGCACTCAATGGGGTGGTTGAGCTCGCTGAACAGCTTGGTGCTACGGTTCTTAACATTGGGCTCGTGGCTAACATCGGGAGAGCAAACATTAATGCGCTTGTTCAGCCGATAGGCCCTTCTTCGGTACCCGAGGATTCTTTTATAGAGCGAATGTATGAAAAGATGAAAGAGCTTGCTGTGCGATCCTTACGTGTGCGACTACTTTTACCTTTCCGGGTTCCAGGTAATGATGCTTTAATAGAACCACGAGAAAAGCGTTTTATCTGCGATGGTGATAACACTCAAATCCTTTACATCATGGCTAATGGAAGCACGATGCCATGTGACAAGTTACCAATCGAATCCTTCTCGTACGGTAACATTAAGGAGCACTCACTCCTAGATTTGTGGACATCACAACGGATGCAGGCGTTCAAACTAATGGGTTTGCGGCAGCTACCCAAATGCCGTGACTGTCATTATCTTGATATCTGTGGGGGTGCATGTGTGGCACGCGCATACCAAATGGGCGGATCACTTAAGTCTCCCGACTGGACTTCATGCATGATTGCACAAAAGTTCTCTCAAGACAACACGGCGCAGGAGTAATAATACATCACTCCTGCGCCTTTTTATTTGTGTTATAATGATTTAAAATAACTTTAAAAGTATGAAAAAACAACATTGGTGGAAAACAGCATTTAGCGAAACGTATCTCGCTGCGTTTAATGATATATATTCAGTACAGCGAGGAGAGAAAGAGGTGACGTTTCTTATTCGGGCGCTACGAATGAAGAAAGGTGCCCATATTCTTGATCTTGCTTGTGGGCAAGGCAGACACGCTATTCCACTTGCACAACGTGGGATGCAGGTGACTGGTGTGGACGCCTCGGCATCTTTACTGCACGCGGCAAGGCAACGAGCGCGAACAGCGAGAGTGAGTGTATCTTTTGTGAGAGGAGATATGCGTACTTATCACAATGCCAAGAAGTACGATGCGGTACTCGTTCTCGGCAATTCATTCGGTTATTTTAATGATAAAGATAATAAAAGAGTGTTGTCTAACATTGCCACTTCCCTGAAAACTGGTGGTTGGCTTGTGTTAGATCTTTCAAATACGCCCGGTATGCTCCGACGGCAGGTTACTGGCGAATGGACACAAAGGATTCCGAACGGAAAGTTAACAACACGCACGCTTAACTTTAATCCGGAAACGTTTCAGATAACATTACAATGGTGCATTTGGCAACATAAAAGAAAAACTTCATTCGATGGTATGTTGCGTTTGTATACGCCGCCAGAAATAAATCATCTGCTTATCGAACGAAATCTGATTCTTAAAAAGTCCTATGATTCCTTTGAAAATAAACCATTTAATATAAAATCAAGTCGTTATTTAATAGTTGCACAAAAAAATAGTCCCAAATAGTTATCCTGACGAAGGCAGGACAAAAGCTTTTAATTACATCTAACAACAGCGTATATACACTATCCCGACTTCACGTCGGGACGGCGCACGATACGCAAACGTTATCTGTAAAATTCTAAAATCTATGGTTAAAATACGAGCGAATGTGCTGATAAAAGACCAGGAAAAAATTTTACTGATGCATAGAATAAAGAATGGTGCTGAATATTTTGTGTTGCCAGGCGGCAGCGTTGAATCAGGCGAAAGTATAATAGATGCAGCTATCCGTGAAGCAAAGGAAGAAACGGGGTTGGATGTGTCGATAGACAAAGAACTTTGGCAATTCCACAATGATATGGATAGTAGAGATCATTACATTTTCCTTGTCACAAAATATTCTGGTAAATTAAAACTTGGCGGTCCTGAAATAGATAAAGTATCAGAGGTAAACAAATACTTACTTGAATGGCATGATTTGAGTAAACTAAAGGACGTAAAATTATTTCCAGTGGAAGTTAAAAAGAAAGTACTAGAGATCTTTTAAGCTGAAATAAAAAAGCATCTGTTGGCATTTGGTAAATAAAACCTTAAAATAAACAAAGGCACATTCACAGCAAAATAAGCTTGGGGGATGTACATAAATACGGCCCAGACTATTTGACGTACAGTTTTTCACCTGAACAAGGAGGGAAGGAATGCCGCGCTATACGTACAATGTAATAGGAGGAAGTACAGCGTTTGAAGAATGGGCTAAGGCACTGAAGTCGCCAGTAGTTGATAATACTGGTGATTCACCCAGTATTGTGACTACCTTTGCTTCACTTACGGTAAGCAGTCGGCGGATTTTTCTGACAGGCGCTACAATGCGATTGTCGAAACGGCCGCCTGAACCCCCAGACCTCAAAGATGCGCTTACTCATAAGATCAAGATTGACGTTCTTGAACTGCAGAAATGCGAAGGGCCGAGTGAAGCCGAGCCGACCAAACCGTTGATGCTGAGGTTTGGTGGCCGGCTAGATACCAAAGCGGCTTTAGCAGTCATAGATCCTGAAAAGCCGGAAATTAGTGCTCCGGATGTCTGCGTCTGGGGCGTGGTTACCCTGGGCAACAAAGGGTGCCAGGGAATCATCCATATCGACCCAGAAACACAAGAGTCATAGTTCAACCTCGGGGAAGACATTTTCTTCCCCATCCCCCAAGCTTATTTTGCTTACAAAAAAGTGGGGGAGGCTCGGTGTCCTCCCCCGTGAGTGAGGATTCGGGCAAATGCCCATCATTGTGACTGAGAATTCATCCGAAACGACTTGTGCGGGATTCGAACCCGCACTGACTACCGAGATGTCAACAGCCAGTAAAGTCTGTCACACTCAGTTCGAGCCTATTCCAAACCGAAATATATGTCAATATTTGGGTATTTTCATAATAGTGCTATATTCAAAATCCAATGCCCCAGACAGCTGAAACACGAGCTAAAATTACTATGGGAGTATTTGGGTACCTTTTTAAAGTAGGGAAGTGGTTGACAATCGATAAGACAATTGATGAATACTATATGACAATTTAGTTTACAATTACAAATAAGTACTTGACAATTAATTCCTACGGAATGAGTAGATGGGATTACATAACTTCAATGACTTTTGTTTCACAATAGATATGCCCTATATCCCACAGCTGAAATCAAGAATATGAAAATCCAAATAAGCAGTGATATAGAAAAGTTTATCTCAACCCTTGAAAAACCAACCATTGCGAAAATTTTTCGAACTGTTGATTTACTTGAAATATTTGGTAATCGACTTGGAATGCCACACAGTAAAAAGGTAAAAGGGGGGATTTTTGAGCTTCGTATTCGCGGCCAACAGGAAGTTCGTATTCTCTATACCTTTCAAAAAAGAGAAATTGTCTTACTACATGGGTTTATTAAGAAATCTCAGAAAACCCCAAAGCGTGAAATTAAATTAGCTATTAAAAAACTACAAAACTGACATAATATAATATCTCTTGACATAATATAACATATACGTTATATTTATAATAATTACTATAAGGTTATATAAACGAGATAAAACCTATGAAATCCTATAAAACTCTAAAAAGCCAATTACTCAAAGATAAGGGAATCAAAAAAGCCTATGATGAATTAGGACCTGAGTTTGAATTGGTGCAACTGGTTATTAAAAAGCGTCTTGAACAAGGGCTAACGCAGGCAGAGCTGGCAAAAAAGATTGGTACTAAACAGGCAGCGATTTCCCGTCTGGAGAGCGGTACGTCAAATCCCACAGTGTCTTTTTTACAAAAGGTGGCAGAAGCATTAGGTACGCGACTAAATATTTCAATTTCTACATCTCCTCAATAATCTGAATGTCTGAAATAAAGATACAAGTATTTGTCCCTGACCACTGAAACACAAGCTATCATCCTAGAACGCCGGTCCATGAAAGAGTATGATCGGCGGGTTGTGGTATTTACCAAGAACTTTGGCCGGTTGGATTTGATCGCCAAAGGCACTTTGCGATTGGCTAGTAAGTTGGCCGGGTCGCTGGAGCCTTTAACAGAGACTAATCTTAATATCGCGCGCGGTAGATTTGATCGAGTTATAGGATCGGTTACTCGTGAGGCCTGGCCCAGACTGCATAATGATTTAGAAGCATTAGCGGCAGCCAGCTTCTTGGCTCAAGTGACTAGTCAGCTGGCTCAGAAAGAAAGTCCTGATCCGGCTATTTATAATCAGCTGCAATTCAGCTTAGCTCAGCTTAATGAAATTCCCAGTGACCAGTTTACAATAATTGTCAGGCGGTATTTATGGCAGCTGTTTGATCACTTAGGATTCAAGCCGCAGCTTTCTAAGTGCGTGCGCTGTGGGAAAAGCGAATCTATTAAATATACTTATGTTTCAGAAGCTGGCGGGGCAGTTTGCGAGCAGTGCCAGACGGCGGGCAGTAAGGGGATTGCCTTGACAGCCAATACGGTTGAGGCTTTAAACAGCTTGCTTAATAATAAGACAGACGCTACTCCGGCGAACAAGACTACAGACAGAACCATTGCTCAAATAATTGATCAAACGTTGCTAATACATACTCAGAAGCATTTGCCTACCGATTCCTTTTGGCGCAGCATCAACAGGTTTATAAATCAATAATCTGCTATAATACTGCCAGTTATGGTAAAAAAGATTTACAAACCAAAGAAGATTGATCGGACTGAATCAATCAAGGGAATCAGCCAGGAGGAGAAAGAACGAATCAAGGCTTTTCAAGCTGTTTTGGAGCAGTCTTCCACTGAAAATGGCAGAAAAACAGATATGACCAAGATGGTCAGAAAAAAACCCAGGCATTGGGGCCGGATTATCTTCTTTTTATCTTTATCGTTGATTGCCTTGGCCAGCGTGGCCGGGTATTTTTATTTTACCTCGGCGGAGAAGTTCACCGGCTCTTTGGTGCGCTTAAATTTGGAAGTATCTGAGCAGGTGGCTTCCGGCGGCGAAACCACCCTAACGATATTTTATGAAAATGGCGAGGCGGTCACTTTACGCGAAGCTCAGCTGGCTGTCCGCTATCCTGACGGCTTTACTTACTTATCCGCCGATATCAAGCCGTCCAATGAAGGCCTGAATGCCTTTGAGCTGGGCGATATCAAGCCGGGCGTGGGCAAACAATTAGAAATTCGCGGTAGGATAGTTGGCGATGTGGGCAGTCAAAGCAATTTTGACGTTACCTTAAGCTATGTGCCGGCAACTTTTAACTCTGAATTTTTAACAGAGGCCAGCAAAACAATAACAATTACCGATACGACTTTAGGCTTGGTATTTGACGGGTCTCAGCGGGCAATTCCGGATAATGAAATTACCTATACTATTGATTATGAAAATGCTTCTAGCGAGGCTATTCGCCAGGCCCGCATTAGCTTGGAAATCCCTGAAGCATTTGTCATTAGACGAACTGAGCCGGAAACCGAAGGGATTCGCAGCTGGACAATTCATGAATTAGAGCCCGGCGAAACAGGTACGATAACTTTTACCGGGGTGTTTAGCGGTACGGCCGGGGAATTAAATGAGCTGATTGTCAGGGCAGGATTGATTTCCACCGAAGGAACTTTTCAGCTGCAAACCGAGAAAAGGCTTATTGTCCAAATTGTCCAGCCGGAGACTTCAGTTGACCTGACCATCAACGGATCGGAAAAAGACCAAACTACCAGCCTGGGCAGCACTTTGAATTATGTTGTCAGTTATTCCAATCAGACCGATGAAGTGCTTCGCGACATGGTGATAAGCGCTAAATTAGAAGGCCAAGTAATTGACTGGGACAGTTTAGTAAACACCCGCGATGCTCAAGTCGAGGACGGAACCCTGACCTGGACCAAGGATCAAGTTGATGATTTGGCAGAACTTACACCCGGCGCCGAAGGCTCGGTCAGTTTTTCAGTCCGAGTAGTTACCGGCCTGGCAATCGATTCAGATTTAACAAATTTGGAAATTATCAGCAGCGGAAGATTGGAAGCCAAGTCAGATGATTTAGGCGAAAATTTAATTACAGCGGAGACAGAACAGATCACCCTGAAAGTCAGCACGCAGCTTCAGTTAACTACCGAGGCCCGCTATTATACTGATGATTTTACCAAGCTGGGCGAGGGTCCTTTGCCGCCTGTCGTAGACCAGACAACCAAATATCGGCTTTACTGGTATTTGGATAATACTCTTAACAATACGGAGGATGTCAGCGTAGTAGCCACGATTCCGCCGGAGGTATTTTTCACCGGACGATACTTAGATGCTTCGGTGGGCAATATCCAGTTTCAAGCTGAGACCAGAAAAGTAATTTGGGATATTTCCAAGATTCCTTCCGGAACAGGCCGTGATTTACCCAGCTTGCTGGCTACCTTTGAATTATCCATCACTCCAGGAACGAGCGATGTCGGCAGCATCTTAGTGTTAACTGACGCAACCACGGCTACGGGCACCGATGCGTTCACCGAGTCGGAAATCTCGGTTACTCAAGATGTTTTGACCACCAATCTTGATGCTGATCAATATGCCCAAGGGCAAGGCAAGGTTGAACTGGCTGAGCTGGAAGCAGAGGATTAACATGCCACAGAATAGCAAGTTTCAGCTTGTTCAAGGATCAAAAAAGAGCCAGGCCCGGATGGGCCGGTTAAAAACCAAGCACGGCCTGGTTGCCACGCCGGCTTTTATGCCCATTGCCACGCGCGGCTCAGTACGTTCTCTGGAGATTGATGCGCTTACCGCGCTTAAAGCCTCGATAATTCTGTCCAACACTTATCATCTCTGGATCAAGCCGGGTTTAAATTTAATTAACCGAGCCGGAGGTTTGCATAAGTTTATGAATTGGGCCGGACCGATCTTAACTGATTCAGGCGGCTATCAGGTTTTTAGTCTGTCCAAGTTTAGAAAAATTACTGATCAGGGCGTTAAATTCCGAGACAATCAAGACGGCACCATGAGACTACTTACGCCAGAACGGGCCATGTCTATTCAGGCAATTTTGGGTTCTGACATTGCCATGGTCTTGGATGAAGTGCCGTCGTATAACAGCAGTCGCCAGGTTATTCAAAGTGCGGTTACTCGATCAACGGCCTGGGCCAAGCGCTGCTTAAAAGCCAAGTCGTTACCTGGCCAGCTGGTTTTCAGTATTATCCAGGGCGGAACACACAAAGATTTGCGAATTAACCATGCCCGTGAATTAATCAAGCTGCCTTTTGACGGTTATGCAGTAGGCGGCTTGGCCATGGGCGAGTCAACCCAGATGCAGGCCAAAATGATTTACCAGGCATTAAATTGGGTTGTGCCGGAATTACCAATAAATAAACCGCGCTACTTAATGGGCGTGGGGCCGCCGGATCAGATTGTCCAGGCTGTAAGTCAAGGCATTGATATGTTTGACTGCGTTTTGCCCACTCGCAATGCCCGACATGAATTATTATATATTTGGAAAAGCGGAAATTTGAACGGCAAGTTTTGGGAGAGTTTAAATATTTCCAAATCGCGTTATAAAAACGATCTCAGGCCGATTGATCAAAGGTGCGATTGCTCAACCTGTTTATCTTACACTCGAGCTTACCTGCGCCACTTATTCGCTACCCAGGATCCCTTGGCCCAGCGCTTGGCCACCATTCATAATCTCAGATTTTATTTGAGATTAATGGACGAGATCCGCCAGGCTATTAAGCAAGGCAAGTTGTGATGAAGAGTATAAAAATATCAGTGAAAGTTATTCCAGGCTCTTCGGAGAATAAGGTGATTGTTGGTGACGAGGGCAATATTCAAGTACGATTAACTGCTTTGGCAGACCAGGGGAAAGCCAATAAAGCGTTAATCAAATTACTGGCCAAACATTTTAAAACAGCCCAATCAAGCATCACAATCACACGGGGCGGTAAATCAAAACAGAAAATTGTATTAATACAAAAGTAAACGCCCGGCTCTATGGAAAAGAAACGGGCGTTGGTTAGGTTTTATTGTCAATTTCCGGCTGGACAATTTCTATTACGCAGAGCTCTTGGCCCCACTCAATAGTATCGTTGTGTCGGGGCAGCACTTTTACAATCCTGATGGCATCAAAATCCCGGGTTGGCAAGTAGCGATTTTTACCCAAGCACAGCCAGATGATTTCAAGATTAATTTCAATCAGATTATCCAGTACGACCATCAAAGTAATCCGATCGCCCTTTTTATACTGGCCAAGAATTTTTTGGTCAGGATTGTAGAATCTGCCTACCGCAAGCGCTCGGAGCACCAATCTTCTGTCTTGAGGCAATTCAATTTTGGATTGGGGAGGAAGAGCGACATGGACGTTTTGGCTAGGCAGCGGGGAATCTTTAACGATTGTTTGAGATAGGCGATAGCGATATCTGGTGAATAATGATGTCCAGGAATTGCACGGCCCGTTTTGCTGATCAGATGATTTGGCAGCGGAGATTGTTTGATCAAGGTGTTTTTGAAATTCATTTATCCGGCCGAAAATCCAGCGATCTATCAAAGAACGAATAAACTTCATATCATGACCTCGTTTATTTTTTTGTTTATTTAATTGGCCTGTCTTGGCCCTTTGGTCGCTTGTATCTCATTATATTTCTGATGTATTGTCCATATTGCCAAACTGGGAAAAAAGTGCTATAATACAATCATTAATAAAAAAATGAAAACGAAAAAATTCCATGCCTAGCAAGACACAGTCACATTACTCTGTAACCTTTTTATTAAAGGAACTGCTTTTTGATGTGGCTATGTTTCCGGTCTGGTGGTATTCCAGTGGGTTGAAAAAAGTCGCCCAATTTTGGCTAAGGGGGGTTTTAAAGCATGCTGAACAGCTGTCGCTTAAAATCTGGCTGAAAAACATGTTCACTCCCATGTATGGCGATTACACCAAGAGCGGCAAGGCTATCAGTTTTTTTCTGCGCATTATAGTTTTATTCTATCGAACTGTTGCCCTGATTATCTGGGTGGCAGTTTTTAGCGTTTTCGTAATTTTATGGGCGCTGCTTCCACCTATCGTTGCTTATGCCATTGTCCGACAGTTCAACTAATATGAATAATCAACAAGCCGCTTGCCAGCATTGTGGCGGAGACGGTTATGTAATTGACCAGTACGGCAAACCGCAAATCTGCCAGTACTGCTCTGGTATTGGCAATTACGAACCATTTGGCTCTAGAGCAATGTTTTGGGACAAGCGCGTCGGCAGCCGCCAGATTGCCGGAGAAAAATTTGCCAGAACTTTCCGCCAGATAATAAATGGGGTTTTGGTTGCCTTTGGCGTGGTCGGGTTTGGCTTTGGCTTTTGGAATCTGTATCAGATTATTATTGATGGAGGATTGCTACTTGATTTTTGGGATACGAAAAACTACGGTGTGTTAATTTTTTGGATCTCAATCATTACTGATAGTTACATATATTATCGAATTGACCGGGAGAATAGGCCAAGAAAAACTATCACCCGACAGACTGATCAGGAAATGATAACGATTTCGGATAAAAGTTATGAAGAATGGACAGCTGATGAGGGTGTTCAGGAAAACGTGGCTCAGCTTCTAAGTCCTGAACTGGAAAAACTTTTACAAAGCGCTTTTAACATAGCCAATAAGCTAAACCATCGTGAGATCTGGCCATCTCATTTGCTGGCTGCCATGATGTCCAGCAAAACGGCCATTATCGCTTTCGCCCGATTAGGGTTGGAGCATCAAGTTTTGAAAGAAAAAATATTACGGCAGTTCAGCGGCTTGCCCCAAGACTGGATAGAAGAGCCACGTCTTGCACGAAACACCAAAGAGCTTTTTTTCACTGCCTATCGAGAAGCTTATCAGGCAAAGCAGAAGCAAGTAAATATCCCGGAATTGCTTATTGCTCTGGCCACCACCGAAGCAAAAGCCCAAGAGCTGCTTTATGATCTGGAAGTGGATGAAAAAAAATTGCGCCATGTCGTGGCTTGGATACACATTTCCCAAGAGCTTCGGGAGCAATACAAGCGGTTTAAGGGCCGCGCCTCCTGGAAGCCGAAAAAAGGCATGAACAGAGCAATGACTGCCCAGGAAACTAGGACCTTAAATCAATTTGGGCATGACTTAACTGAGCTGGCCCGACGAGGCGTTTTGCCGATTACCGTTGGCCGCGAAAGAGAAATGAATGAGGTTTATCGGATACTGGAGCGAGGCGGCAGTCCGATGATTGTAGGCAGCCCAGGAGTCGGTAAAACCGCTATTATTCATGGATTGGCTAGACTCATGACTTCAGAAGACGTTCCTGAAGCTCTGCAAGATAAACGATTGGTTTCTTTGTCAGTCTCGGCTTTGGTCGGCGGGGCAAAATCAACCGGCCAGCTAGAGGGCCGATTGAATACCATTATCAATGAAATTATCAAGTCAGGGAATATTATTTTATTTATTGATAATGTTCAAAATTTAGTCGGCGTGTCTTCGGCTGGAGGAGACAGCTTTGACCTGTCGGATGTGCTGGCCACTGCTCTGCGCGGCCGAGCTTTTCAAACTATCGCGACCACCAATGTAATTGAATATCGCCAGTATATAGAGAATCGTTCTTCTTTATCAGATGTTTTTACCAAGGTTAATTGCGAGGAAGTAGATACTGACGGGGCAATATTAATACTGGAATCAAAAGTAGGCGCGATTGAATACAAGCAAGGAGTATTTTTTACTTATGATGCTTTGGAAAAAACCGTTACCATGTCCCAGCGCTATATTCACGATCGCTATCTGCCGGAAAAAGCCATTACGCTTTTGGAAGAAGTGGCCGTGGATACTCGCAAGCGCCGCGGCAAGGATGCTTTTGTAAACGGCGAGGATGTGGCAAAGGTTGTTTCAGAAAAAACCAACGTAAAAGTTACCAAGGTTGACGAATCAGAAAGCGAGAGATTATTAAATTTAGAATCAATCATGCATCAGCGCATGATCGGGCAAGAGGACGCGGTCAAAGCGGTAGCCTCGGCTTTACGCCGGGCTCGCATTGAGATGCGCGACACTAAACGGCCAATTGCTAACTTCTTATTCCTAGGCCCCACCGGAGTCGGTAAAACCGAGCTGGCCAAAACCGTGGCCGAGGCTTATTTTGGCTCGGAAGAAACCATGATTCGCTTGGACATGTCCGAGTACCAGGACCCTAACAGTATTTATCGTTTGATTGGCGCGCCGCCAGGCTCAGGCAATTCCCAGGGCGGCTATTTAACAGAGGCAATCCGCAAACAGCCATTTGCTCTGGTCTTGTTAGACGAACTTGAAAAGGCTCATCCGGATATATTAAACGTGTTCTTGCAAGTGATGGACGATGGCCGATTGACTGACGGAACGGGCCGGACCGTTGATTTCACCAATTCAATTATCATCGCCACTTCCAACGCCGGCACGGAAGTGATTCAGAAGCGCATGAACGAAGGCGTTAAGCTGGAGAGCATTAAGCAAGAATTGATTTCGTCGGTTTTGAATCAGCATTTCAAGCCCGAGTTAATAAACCGGTTTGATCGCATCACCGTGTTTAGGCCCCTTACCATGGCAGAGATTGTTGAGATTGCCAAGCTGATGCTGGGCCGGATTACTCATCAACTAAAAGATCGCGGTGTTACTTTTACGGCCGAGCCCGAAGCCGTTAAAGAATTGGCTCAATTAGGCTTTGATCCGATATACGGAGCCCGGCCCTTACGTCGGGTTATTCAAGAACGTGTTGATAATGCCCTGGCTAATTACTTACTCCAAGGCAAACTTGGCCGCAGAGACGTGGCTGTGCTTGAGCAGGGCGGGCATATTAGAGTTGAACAGGCGGAGAGGTTGTAATATAGTTCAGCTATGGAACATTTAAGTACAATCTTTGGCTGGGGATCACCAATCGGCTTAGGCATTCTCATATTATGCCTGGGTGGATTTATTTGTCTCGTATCAAAGGCTGACAAGAAGAGAAATAAGGAATAATTTAATATTATTGCTGGAAATTGACGAGCAATACTTTTTTTGACTGGCTCGTTTTCTACTAACATAAATGTTCTATAGGTGAAGATGGCCATCTTCACCTGCGGCAAGGTGGATATTATTTATTAATATCGTTGGTTTGATTCAACTATAAATTAGGTTAGATTGCGCCCGCCCCTGCCATCCTTTCGGATGGCAGAGTATATTAGATGCGGCTCGAACCTATTTTGAAAAGAATTCCTGATTTCTGGGGCGGGACGGAATTCCCCCCAGACCCCCTTTCCGCCCCGCCCGTCGGAGCCTGTTCTGAATTTTATTCTGGGATTTCTCTTTTTCGCTGGGATGTTTCGTATCCCGCTACTGCGAGATGCGCCGCCTGATAAGGGAGCGATTGCCCCACCCTCCCGTGCACGCGCTCATTGCTCCCTGAAAGAGAATACCCTAATTTGGGTTAAACTACTTTAGACTATATCATAAAGGCAAAGGAATCACCACCATGAACAAGACGCAACACAAACGTCAATACATCCGTTTTACCCAAAAGCTGAAAGCCGCAAGAATACAAGTGGGTTTGACGCAGATGGAAGCCGCAAAAAAACTGAAAAAGCCACAAACGTATGTATCTAAATGCGAACTTGGCGAACGGCGGGTTGATGTCATCGAATTGGCCGGATTTGCTCGGATTTACGATAAATCAATCACCTATTTCGGCTAATAATAGGGCAATTACGGCGCAAAGGTTATTGACAAGTTAGCCATTTAGGTGTATTATTGCCTATCTTTGACAATTGATCCCGGAACAAGCCCGGGACAAGCTTGCGAATGAAAGCCGTAGCTTTAAGGGTGTAACTCTTTATGCTTTTGAAGTTGCGGCTACTCACGCCAACGCTCGCAAGCCCGAGGCGACATTCTCGGACAAACAATCTCCAATCAAGAGGAGGATGACGACATGGGAACCCCCATGACCACATCCACGATGACCGAAGGTCAGATAAACCGGGCGTGCGAGATCTTCCGCGCCCAGCTCACGAGGCGCGCTTCCGAGCTTTCCTCGGACGCGGTACAGGAGGCGTTCGGCGATCCCGCGCTTGGCTCCGACTGGTTCGCCGTTCTGCAGAAGCGCGTCGATCTCATCGGCAGCACTTTCACGGCCACCGTCAACTATGACGATCCGCAGTGGCGGACCATCGAAAGGAGCCGCTACGCCAACATGAGCGACGTGAAGCCCAAGGACTACCCGGTCGGCGGGAAGGGCTCGAAGCCAATCAAATACCGCCTCCTGGAGTTCGACCACGATCCGCTCGACGACGAGGTGCTGGCCAAGATGGCGGAGATGAACTGCCGCCAGCCCGACCGTGCCGAGTCCGAGACGATCATTCGTAGCTTCACTGCCGAGGAGCTTCGGGCGCATCCAGTCATCGGTCTCATCGGCCCTGCCGTGAAGCGCAATGGCAACCTCCTTCGCGCCTACGTCGATGGCTACGAGAACGGCGTGAACCTCGTCTGGAGCTGGACCGGCAAACGCTGGAGTCGGTACTGCCACTTCGTGGCCGTCTGCAAGTAGAACTTGTTCTCTGGGATCCTGGGAACTTCTGTTCCCTTGGGCCCTTGCATATCGACCCGCTTCAAATTTCTGGCTTCGGCTGGAAATGCGAGGCGGGTCTTCTTCATTTCAAAAAAATCTGATATACTCTTTACGGAAAGTAAATGACACTGCTCGCGGCCACGGTTGCGAGCGATTGAACTCTAGTACGTCGAGACGACCGGAATATCCATGACTACGGTTATGGGTAGCGCGTCCCTCACGATTCTTCGGAAACGGAGATTTACTTGGTGCGGCATATCAGGCGGAGTATAAGGCTCCCGAATGAAATACAGCCCAGAGAGTATTCAATGGGCGGTGGAACAGACGGTATGCTGTACAATGTGACGGCCCTGCCGTGAAGCGCAATGGCAACCTCAATCGCGCCTACGTCAATGGCAACGAGAACGGCGTGAACCTCAACTGGAACTGGACCGACAAACGCTGGAATCAGAACTGCCACTTCGTGGCCGTCTGCAAGTTTCTTCGGCTCCTCTCCCTTGTCAGGGCAGGGGAGCTTCCGTTTGCAATTGTTTTTTCCAGCCGCCGAGCATCTTCCCGACTTCAGCTAATGGTTCGGAAATTCGCGCATAGTGTTTTGTATCGAGCGCCTTCAATTCCCACGTAATTTGCAGAAAATATTTGAGCGCATCGAGTTTCGTGCACGCACGTAACACAATTGCTAATTTCATTTCTCGTGATGAGTATCCGGCATGCAAGATCAACTCAACCGTTTCAATGAATAACGCATCAATCTTTGCTCCAAGTGTGTATCGCGTCAATCTTGGAATGTGCGGCAATAACCCATGCCAGACCTTATATGCGTCTGAAGCTTTTTGTAGCACAGGCAAATTGCCGAAAGCGTTGGGGGGGGGGCGACTTAATTGCTTTCTGCGTACTATGAATATTCAACTGCGTCATACGTATCAGGAAATTATTGGGTTAGAAAATTTGCTGGCGGCGTGGGAGGAGTTCCGGTTAGGTAAGCGCGACAAACCGGATGTCCAGGCATTTGTCCGCCACCTCCTGGATAACATTGTACAGCTTCATGAGGATTTAGCCAACTTTACCTATCGGCACGGCGGGTACAAAGCGTTCGCCATCAACGACCCGAAGCCGCGACAAATCCACAAAGCCAGCGTGCGTGATCGGTTATTGCACCACGTCATCTATCGCATTTTGTATCCATTCTTTGACCGCACGTTTATTGCTGACTCGTTTTCCTGCCGGGTGGATAAGGGCACATTGAATGCGATAGAAAGGTTTCAAACATTTGGCTACCAAGTCAGCCGCAATAATACGCGCACGTGCTGGGTATTGAAATGCGATATTCGGAAATTCTTTGCAAATATCAATCATGGTATTCTGTTACAAGTTCTTGCAAGGTATCTACCTGACCAAAATATCCTGTGGTTGCTGGAAAATGTAATCGACAGTTTTGACACGAAACCGGGTGTCGGCTTGTCGCTGGGTAATCTCACGTCACAGTTGTTCGTGAATGTCTACATGAACGAATTTGACCAATTTGTGAAACAAAAGATGAGGTGGAAACACTACATTCGGTATGCTGACGATTTTGCATTTCTCTCGGATGATCGAACAGTGCTTGCGGCAATGCTTCCTATGGTTGATGATTATTTGGTGGCAACATTACAGCTCCAACTTCATCCCGACAAGGTGTTTATCAAGACCCTTGCCTCCGGCGTGGATTTTCTCGGCTGGGTGCATTTCTTAAACCATCGGGTATTGCGAACCACGGCACGGTGGCGAATGATGGCGCGAATCAAAGAACACGGCACGCCGGAAACGGTGCAATCGTATTTAGGTTTATTACAGCATGGCAATACGTACAGACTCGAACAGGAAGTGCGGAATGCCGAATGGTTGTGGTATAATGATAACAATTAATGGCGGACAACATGGCGAAACAGGAATTTGGACAACAATGCTTCAACAAATGCGGCAAGCAGAGATTTACTGAAACAGATGGTTGGTATTTCGACTCTGCAGGTTCAACCGGAGTCGGAATGTCCACGCCACCGGACGTAACCTATTTTCGGGTACTTTGTTAAGACTGTTATTCTGGGGTCGGCGGTGAACGCTGGAAACCGATACCTACATCTGACTAACGCGGCGCGCGTCGTACTTGGCGCACGAAACATCCCAGCGAAAAAGAGAAATCCTAGAATAAAATTCAGAACAGGCTCCGACGGGCGGGGCGGAAGGGTGGTCTGGGGGGAATTCCGTCCCGCCCCAGAAATCAGGAATTCTTTTCAAAATAGGTTCGAGCCGCATCTAATATACTCTCCCTAAAACTCCCCTCCTAATAATTGGAGGGGTTGGTGGTGGGGCGGGCTTTCAGCTATAGTTAGATATTAATTTGACCACTTGACCACTTGAATACTTATTTGTATAGTAATTATTGAAGGCAAGAATATTTGGAATGCCTTCTGTGACAGTGTTCTTTTCAAATGTGTGTAACCTTCGTTTCTCCATGGAGGAATCGATATGAAAAAAGTATCCTGGTGGCTCCTGGTTCCGTTGATAGTCGCCGTCGCGATGATTTGCGTGAACGAGGGCATGGCCATCCCAATCGAAATGACGATGGACGCGATCCAGAAAGTCTCAATAACCAGAGACGAAATCGCTACGCAGAACGAGGCTACGAGCTACAATACCAGCATCTTCGAAGCGCTGGTCGTGGCTCAGTACGTGGCGGACGCTGATAACGAGGGCTATCTCCCGGAAAACCAACAAAACCAAGGCGCCAACATTGATAATGAGGCGGCGACGGTAATGTACGAGGTCTATGTCCTCAAATTGCCGATCGACGCTAATGACGCTTTGACTTCTTCTTCCTGGAATTATGCCGCCGAAACTACGGAAGCTATGACTGAAACTGGGGTCTCCAAGGGGCAAGCGCCAATCACGATCATTGCGTTCAGGATCATACACGAGACGCCGTCGACCATCGTCCTGCGGGCCTAAGAGAAATTGGCAGGGACGTCAAGTCGTAACAGCCTAACCCCCCGCACTAAAACATCAGTGCGGGGCTTTTCTTTTAAAAAAGCACCAAAGTTGCCCAAGCGTGGAAGCTTGGGCTATACTGAATATGTTTATGACAGACCAAAGCGATAAAATGGAGAAAATTGTATCACTGGCCAAGAGGCGCGGTTTTGTATTTCCGACCGCTGAGATGTACGGCGGATTGCAGGGCTTTTGGGATTGGGGCCCCTTAGGCGTGGAATTAAAGAACAATATTAAAAAAGAGTGGTGGAAAAAGTTTGTTCAGGAACATCGCGATGTTGTTGGGTTAGATAGTGCGATCGTGACTAATCCAAAGGTTTGGGAAAAGAGCGGGCACATAATAGGGTTTGCCGACAAGCTTTTGGAATGCAAAGAATGTCATCATAGATTTAAAAAAGAGGACATCTCAGCCGCCGACGGATCCGGAGGAAGCTGCCCGAATTGTTCCAGTAATAAATTTTCGGAAGAAAAAGATTTTAACACGATGTTCAAAACGTTTGTTGGGCCGGTAGAAGATTCATCCTCGGAAGCTTTTCTTCGCCCAGAAACAGCGCAAAATATTTTTGTTAATTTTGAAACAGTCCAGCAGACCATGCGCTTGAAATTGCCTTTTGGTATAGCGCAGATCGGCAAAGCGTTTCGCAATGAGATAACTCCGGGTAATTTTATTTTTAGAACGCGCGAGTTTGAGCAAATGGAACTGGAGTTTTTCGTCAAACCGGAAGAAGATGAAAAATGGTTTGATTATTGGGTTAAAGAATCAGTCAAATGGTTTGAGGATTTTGGTATAAAAAAAGCGAATTTACGCCAATATCAGCAAAAGAAAGAGGAGCTGGCCCATTATGCCAAAGCAACTGTTGACCTTGAGTACAAGTGGCCGTTTGATAAAGGTTGGGGCGAACTAATGGGAATTGCTAACCGTACCGATTATGACTTAAAAGCTCACGGCTTGGAGTATGCGGATGATCAGGGAAAAATTACTCCTTATGTAATAGAGCCTTCATTTGGAGTAGAGCGAGCGGCACTAGCCTTTTTGCTTGATGCCTATGATGCGGTGAAAGGGGGCCGGACAACAACCACTGAAAGCAATAAGGAAGAAGAGGTTGTGCTGAGGCTGCACAAATCGCTAGCGCCGATAAAAGTTGCCATTCTGCCATTATCAAAAAAGGAAAAAATTACCAAGATGGCTAATGATATTTTTGAAAATTTAAGCTCTGAGTTTATGTGTGCTTATGATGAAGTTTCTTCAGTCGGCCGCCGTTATCGGAGGCAGGATGAGATTGGCACGCCATACTGCATAACCGTCGACTTTGATTCATTGGAAGATAAGCAAGTGACTATTCGCGACCGGGACACCATGAAGCAGGATAGAGTTGCCATAAATGATTTAACCACAATATTACAGGAAAAATTCCATGCTTAAAAAAAATCCAGCTCAGCCTTATTCCATAGTTACCCTGCCGACTGGCTTAAGGGTGTTAACCGTGCCCCTGCACGATACAAAAGCCGTGACCGTTTTGGTTTTGACCAAGGTTGGTTCGCGCTATGAATCCAAGCGCATTAATGGCATTTCCCATTTTGTTGAGCATCTGATGTTCAAAGGAACAAAAAAACGTCCGAATAGTTTAGCGATTTCCAAGCTGCTGGATGGCGTAGGCGCGGAGTACAATGCTTTCACGTCCAAGGATCATACCGGCTATTACGTGAAAATAAACAGCGAGCATTTGGATCTGGCCCTGGATGTGGTTTCGGACATGCTTAATAATTCCAAGTTCGACCCCAAGGAAATTGATCGTGAACGAGGGGTGATCATTGAGGAAATTAACATGTACGAGGATAATCCTCTGATGTATCTGGAAGACATTTTCGAGCAAACACTTTATTCAGGCAGCACTTTGGGCAGGTTAATTGCCGGGCCACGCATCAATATTAAAAATATCAGCCGGCAGAATATCCTGGATTTTGTGAAAACGCACTATATTCCCTCAAACATGCTGGTAGCGGTATCCGGCAGATTTGACGAAACCAAGATCAAAAAACAGATCAAATCGTATTTCAGCCAAACTTCCGCCAAGCGAACCCCCAGCCGCTTTAAAAAATTCAGCTACCAGGGCAGCAAGCCAAAGATCGGCCTGGAATACAAAGACACTGAGCAAGCTCAAATCGGCCTGGGCTTTCCGGCCGTTTCTTACTTTAGCAATCAGCTGTCCGCTTTTGTGATTTTGAGCACCATCTTGGGAGGCAACATGAGTTCTCGATTATTCATCCAGATCCGCGAACGCCGAGGCTTGGCTTATGCCATTCGCTGCACGCCTACGGTTTACCAGGATACTGGCAATCTGTTTATCCAGGCCGGAGTAGCGCGCGCGCGGGCTGAAGAATCCATTTCAGCAATACTGTTCGAGCTTGAAAAGGTGGCTGACAAGGGCGTTACCAGCGTTGAATTAGCCCGAGCCAAAGAATTTATCAAAGGCAAGCTAATCTTGGAGCTGGAAGACTCGGAAAGCATTGGCGCTTGGTTTGCCAAGCAATGGCTGCTGACCAATAAAATAGAAACCCCCAACGATAAGCTAATAAAAATTCAAGCCGTAACCAAAGAACAAGTTAATTTATTAGCTAAAAAACTGTTTAAGCGATCAAGGCTTAATCTGGCCGTGATTGGCCCGTTTAAAAGCACCAAGCAGTTTGGTAAGTTGATTAATAAGAAGAGTTGATTGCTTACTTTTTTTGGCAGGTAATCCAAAATCAGTCTTCGAGGGACTTAAGAAGCCTGATTAGATTTATTATTTTGGTTCTCGATGGAGCCTGTCCTGATGTATATTAGGACTCGAATACTGAATAAAAAAACGATGCAGCAGATGACGGAAACGATGCGGATCGTCCAATATCGGCTACCCCTGTTGTCTTTTGTGGTATAATATTCATTAGGAAAAGCCTATGCCAGAAACCGAACCAAAATACGTTTATTTACGAGTAACCATGAGCGGGATTATCAGAATTCTGCTTGTTTTACTAGGCTTGTTTGTAGTCTATCTGGTGCGCGATGTGATTGCTATCGTGTTTGTTTCTCTGGTGTTTGCTTCCGCTTTAGACCCATGGGTAGACGGACTCCAGCGCCGCAGCATCCCTCGGGTGTTGGGCATTATAATAATCTATGCGGTTCTGATCGGAGTGATCAGTCTGACCATTATATTATTTGTGCCGTTAATTTCCAACCAAGTTAGCCAGCTGGCGGATAAGTTTCCGACTCTGTATAACCGAGTGACAGAAGGCTTTAATATACCTGATAATCCCAATGATACGTCGTTGCTTTCCGGGATTCAGGAGATGCTTAATGCGCTTAATCAATCATTGGTAAAAATTACCAGCAGCATTTTTTCAGGGGTGGTTAGCGTATTTGGAGGCATCTTTACTTTGTTTGGCGTACTGGTGCTGACCTTTTATATGACCCTGGAAGAGCATGGCATTAAAAAGTTTATTCAGTCGATTTCGCCCATGCGGCTGCAGGGCTACATAATGGAGCTGATTAACAGGATTCAGCATCGGCTGGGTTTGTGGCTGCGCGGCCAATTGATATTAAGTTTGATTATCGGCGTAATGACTTTTATCGGGCTGTCAATATTGGGGGTTAATTTCGCCATTGTCTTATCCTTATTTGCTGGCTTAACTGAATTTATTCCTATTGCCGGTCCATTCATTGGCGCAATTCCGGCTGTGCTGGTTGCCTTTAGCCAATCGCCTCTGAAGGCTCTTTTGGTAATTATCCTTTACATCATTGTTCAGCAGCTGGAAAACAACCTGATTGTGCCCAAGGTGATGCAAAAAGTAACCGGCCTGAATCCTGTAGTGGTGATTGTGGTTATGCTCATCGGCGCCAAGGTGGCGGGCATTACCGGAGTTATCCTGGCCATTCCAGTTACTATAATCGGTAATGCCATTTTGGAAGATTTTATCAAAGAGAAAAAAGCCGCCGCCAATAGGTTAGAAACGTGACACCAGGACAGCTATACATAATCGGCACCCCGATAGGTAATTTGGAAGATCTATCCTATCGCGCGCATCGGTTGCTCACCGAGGTTGATTTTATTATTTGCGAAGATACCAGGGTAACCAAGAAGCTGCTGGAGCGCTATCACATTAATAAGCCCCTGGTGTCATACCATCAGCACAGCAAGTTAGCGCGGGTGGACAGTATTATCGCTCGTTTGAAAGAAGGAGCCAGCGCGGCATTGGTTTCCGATGCCGGCACCCCGGGCATTTCTGATCCTGGTAATCAGGTAGTTGCCCAGGCAGTCGGGAATAGCCTAACGGTAGTACCCATTCCCGGCCCCAGCGCCTTGACGTCTTTATTGTCAGTGGCCGGGATGCCCACTGATCGATTTATCTTCCTGGGGTTTTTGCCTCACAAGAAAGGCCGAGAAAAAATATTTAATCAAATCTCTCAATCAGAAGAATTAACCGGTTTTTTTGAATCGCCCCATCGCATTATTAAAACATTGGGCCAATTGATTAAATGCTGTCCAAATTCTCAATTAGTATTAGGCAGAGAATTGACCAAGAAGTTTGAGCAGATTGTCAGAGGCACCCCAGAAGCGGTTTTGGCCGAGCTGACCAAGTCGCCAGAAACATTGAAAGGTGAATTTGTTGTTTTAATAAAAAAATGATAATCATTACGAGAAGTCCCGACGTAACATCGGGGATTCGCAATGACTGACTATTGTTAACATATTTATGATCAAGAAATTCTACGTGACAACCCCAATTTACTATGTAAATGACCAGCCGCATATTGGCCATGCGTATACCACTATTGCTGCGGACGTATTGGCGCGCTACTGGCGCAATAAATTGGGCAAGGATAAAGTATTTTTTTTAACTGGCACTGACGAGCACGGCGATAAAGTGGCAGCTGGCGCAAAAGCCGAAGGTTTAGAAATTACAGAATTTGTAGATAAATACGCTAGTAAATTCCAAGAAACTTTTAAAAGATTAAGTATTGATTATAATAAATTTATTCGCACTACTGAACCGGAACACAACGATTCAGTCCAGATTTTTATGAACAAGCTAAATCAAGCCGGGGCTGTTTATCAGGGCGTTTACGAAGGATTATATTGCCGGGACTGCGAAGATTTTTATCGGGAAAAGGATTTAGCAGACGGCCAATGCCCGGTTCATTTAAAGCCGCCCGAATTGGTTAAAGAAAAGAATTGGTTTTTTCGCTTGGAAAAATATTTACGCCAGGTGGAAGAGCTGATTGCCTCGGGAGAATTAGTTATTGAGCCGGTTAATATTAATAAAGAAGTGCAGGGTTTATTAAAGCAAGGGCTGAAAGATTTTTCCATTACTCGCGAGCGGGTAAATTGGGGCTTGGATTTTCCTGTTGATAGCAGTCTGAAAATATATGTCTGGGTTGAGGCTTTGCAAAATTATATTTCAGCAATCGGCTATGGTAGAGACGACAAAGAGTTCAACGCCTGGTGGCCAGCGGATATTCATTTGATGGCCAAGGACATTATTAAATTCCATTGCATTTATTGGCCGGCCATGTTATTGGCTGCCGGGGAAAAGCTGCCCAGAAAAATATTTGCCCATGGCTTTTTCACAGTTAATGGCCAAAAAATGTCCAAAACATTAAAAAATGCAATTGATCCTAACAAGTTGATTAATAAATTCGGCGCTGATGCCACTCGCTATTTATTACTTTCTCAGTTTCCATTTGGTCAGGACGGCGATATTAAAGAATCGTCTTTTGATGAGCAGTATCAGGCCAGTCTGGCAAACGGCGTTGGCAATCTGGTTGCCAGAGTCAGCAAAATGATTGAGCAGTATTTGGATGGCCAGATTAATAAATCAATTAAACCTAGCCAGGAATTTAATCAGCATTGTGAATTAATAGAGCAGGAGATTGAGCAGCTTCATTTGCAGGGCGCTATAAAAACCATTCAAAAAGCTTTATCGTCTCTAGATGAAGTAATTGAAAAAGCCCAGCCCTGGCAAATGGCCAAGGAAGACAAACCACAAGAGCTTAAAGAAATCTTGTCCCAGCAGGCAGCTAGCATATTGAAATTGGCTCAATATATTCAGCTGTTTATGCCAGAAACTGGGCAGAAGATTCAAGACCAATTTAAGCAGGATAAAATAACAAAAGGTGAAATTCTATTCCCTAGAATCGAGTCAGAATAATTGACGCTCATAGGCAAATGTGCTATTATGACACTAGAATAATTTTGTGTTTGCGCTATTTCTGCGCAAACACCTTATTTCATTTATTAGTTTTTAAACATATGTATGATTGAGCGCGGATCATCTCCAAAAGAAATGAGGCTGGACCCCAATGCATCAGAGTGGAAAGCCCCGGAAAAAGAAACAGGGGAGGGTGTTGTAGTACCTAAATCTGCGGAAATGGAAGCCGATGCTGGAGTCAGGGAAAGAAGTAAGTTCGAATTAGAGCAAGTACCTGAAAGTCCTGCTGAAAAAAGTATTATGGAAGCTGGGACAGATCGAATAAAGGGTATGGAAAAGAAATGGGGATCGTTTAAAGAAGGATTAGCAAATAGATTCGGAGGTCTAGGTAAAGGCATAGAAAAAAAATTAGCATCAGCCATGAACACGAAGGAAGCAACTAAGGAAGTTAAAGGTTATGGCAAAGAAAAACCGGACACTGGAAAACAAAAAATATTTGATAGTGCAATAGGGCTTTGGAGAAAAGGAATGGACTTAAAAGATGGTGCTGTAAGAGAAATACGCGCGAGTATTTTGGAATTTCAAAGCTGTATGAAGGCTGTCCGATCCACCAGAGAAAATGACACGCGACATCAAGAGTATTTATCTTTACAAGCTAAATTACCAGAATTAAAAGATAGGATTGGAAAAATAAATGCTTTTGCAGCAGAGTTTGGTGGTTAATTTAAAAATATGGATAATAAACAAGCTATCGAATTATTACAAAAGTCTGATCTACCTGAGGCAGAAAAAAACCGTTTAACCAAGCTCTTGGAAACCAAAGGCTGGAACGCTGAAGTGCAAAAAGAAGTCTTGAACACTATCCAAAAGACCGCTAATATATTTCAGTCGGAAATGGAATCAATCAAAGAAAAGACCGGCGCTTATGAAGAAGAAATGGCCAAGGAAGAAAAGCGCCTGGTACAAGAAACCCAAGCCAAAATTGACCATACTGTGGCTGAATTTGATAAAAGCTTAGATGAGCTGGACCAAGAAGCCGACGCAGTGATCGAGCAAGCCAAACAGGAATAAAATAGCAAAGACCGCCAGTCTGTTATATTTTAAACTGTGGGCAGGTTAGGGGTGTCCGCGATTACCCACTAGTGGTTTATGGACCCTCAGGTTTATGTTACGATACAAGCAAGACAGTATTCCAAGGCTTTGATTTTTCAATCATTAACCCTTTATACGCATGACTTTATTTGATTTCATACTTATCCTGGTATTGTTTGGTTTTACTTGGTTCGGCTTCTGGGCCGGGCTAATCAAGACTTTTGGCTCGCTGATCGGCGTTTTTGTGGGAGCCTTTTTTTCAGGCTTATGGTATCAGCCGATGTCGGGATTTATTGAGCCATTCATTGGCGGCAACGGGGTGATCGCTGACGTGGTGGGATTTATTTTGGTTTATATGATTGCCACCCAACTGTTTGGTATTGCGGTTTTATTGATTAACAAAGCGTTTAATATCTTTGCCATTGTTCCGGGCATGAAGCTTTTGAACAGAATGGGCGGAGGTATTTTGGGGTTTATTGAAGGAACTTTGTTAATCGGAATCGTACTGCAATTTATCAGCCGCCTGCCCTTAAGCGACGCTTGGATCGAACGGCTGGCCGAGTCTGACGTGGTGGGCTATTTTGCAGGATTGACCGGCTGGCTGGTGCCGCTGTTTCCCAAAGCGCTGGAGGGTTTGACTTCTATTTTTATTAAATAACCCCTAAGCGATGCCTGGACTAGTTGATTCGCACTGCCACTTAAATTACAAAAAATATAATGACGACTACCGAGAAGTAATTTCTCGGAGTTTGGAGCAGGGCATGAAAATAGTCATACCCAGTTCGCAATTGGCTACCAGCCAGCGGGCTGTGGAGATTGCCAAAGAGTTCAATGATGTTTATGCGGCCGTAGCCCTGCACCCAATCCATATAGTAGACGAAGAGTTTGATGATCTTGAGTATTTAAAACTGGCCAAGCAGCCGGAGGTGGTGGGTATTGGCGAGACTGGTTTGGATAAGTTTCGTATTTACGCAGTTAGTGAAGGAGAAGAAGAAGCTATCTTTGCCAAACAGATTAAAGTTTTTAAACAGCATTTGGAAGTGGCGGAAGCAGTTAACAAGCCCGTGATCATGCATTGCCGGGAAGCTTATCAAGAGCAATTGGAAGTTATCATGGCGCGCGGCTTAAAGGTAAAATCGGTAATTCATTGCTTTATTGGCAATCGTGAGCAAGTTGGCGGCTTTCTCGACTTTGGCTCGTATGTGGGCTTTACCGGCATTATCACTTTCAAAAACGTTGAACCTGAGTTACTTGATGTGGTCAAGGAGACGCCATTAGACAAGATATTGATTGAAACTGACTCGCCTTATTTAGCACCAGTGCCGCATCGAGGCCAGCGTAATGAGCCTTTGTATGTAGAATTCGTAGCCAGGAAAATTGCAGAAGTGAAAGGCATTTCCTATGAAGAAGTGGTTGAAGCGACTAGGGAGAATGCGATTCAGTTATTTGGGTTGAAATAACACCGCACAGTCATTCCCAGACTGTCATTGCGAGCCCAAAGGGCGTGTCACCGCGGAGCGGTATCCCGCCTCTAAAATTGTTGCGAGATGACGCGGGAGCAATCTCGTTGTATTGATAAAACGAGACTGCTTCGCGGAGCTCGCAGTGACTGGAAAGGTGCGCGTTGTTTGTATTGACACTTTTTTATACACCTGCTAACTTGTTTTTGCTGGAGGTTGATCCTGACGGATTTCCAGCGATGTCGCGAACAGTCAGGTCTCTGTGTAATGACGCCTCCGGTCGCATAGAGGAAGAACAGAGGCATTGCGGTCTGTAGCTTATCAATTACACAGACCGTAGTGGTCAACCCCCGGGCAATCTAAGGGCCCGGGGGATATTTTTATTAGTATGAACTCGTAATACTTTTTGTCTTTACTTTTTATAAAAAATGCGCTATACTATATTCTTCCGGTGATAAACCGGATATTTTGTACCTTAATATTTTGAAAGGAGGAACCTAAGTCTTACATTGCACCTTACTAAAAATTCTTCATCATCCAAATCACAAAACAAAAATCACAACATAAATAATAATAATGAATACATGCGCATGTTCACTGACCTGCGTCGTGTTCTCGATGATTTAAAGCGCGCCATGGAGTCAGACAAGTAATTTAATTGACAGAGGGGTTTTCGATTGATAGGGTGGGCTTAGATCATCGATCATCGAAAACCTAGGGAAATTAAGGAGGGATATCCAGATGAAAATCACTGGTTGGTTTCTGATAATTGCTATGTTGTTGGTCGTTGTTCCAAGCCTGGTGCAGGCAGAGCCACCACTTTTGGTGCCGTTTGAGGTCGGCCCTGACTTCGGTGTTTTTGATGGCTACCTGACACTTAGATCGGTAATATTACAGCTAACGCGACCAGCCTATACCGGGCTAATTCTGGAAGAAATGGAGCGGCTGGGATATTTTCCCGCTACCTGGAAATTCTGGTCTGTCTGGCGCTGGCCGATGGGGGACAACATTACCAATCAGTATCCGATTATTGCTTTTATAGGCTTTCGGGAGGGCGATGAACTTGAAACCTGGGAGTTATACCATTCCCAATACCATCGTTGCTTTATAGAGTATTGGGACCCAGCAGTTAACCCGCATATGTTTCAGGTGTATGTGGAGGTAAAATAATTGCCAACCTGAAGTAAAATACTTCAATCACGCCCTACCACCCCTAACCCATCCTAATAAAGGAAGGGAACTGAGGGAGGTAGGGCGTTTACATAATTGACAGCCTAGACATCGATTGATAGAGTGGGCCTAGATCGTTGAAAACCTAGGTAAAAAAGGAGGGATATCCAAATGAAAACGACTGGTTGGTTTTTGGTACTCGCTATTCTAATGGGAACAGTGCCCAGCTTGGTTCAGGCTGAGTCTTTACTGGTGTATGTGCAGACGGACATTACTTTCAAGGTGGATGACTGCCTGACGGTTCAGCCGATGGTTGTCCAGCTTACTCGGCCGGCTTATATGGGCCTGATCTGGGAGGAGATCGAGAAGCTGGGTGAGTTGGGTGTCTGGATCACTGGCGGACAGGTCGAATTGGCTGACCAGAAGGTTTTTGATGCCTGGACCTATTTTTCGTTTGGTCAGGCAGTTACTGATCATTATCCAGTCTATGCTGGGGCATATGTTGACCAGCTTGGTCAGCATTTCTACCAGCTTCATCGAGCGCGCTACTCAACAAGTTTCTACCGGGAATTCTGGGATACCCGGGTCTATGGACCGATCTACTTCCTGGTCTACAAGAAGGTCGAAGGTCCGCCATTGTAACAATAATCTCAAAAGATTCGAATAACCCCATTTCGTTTAATACGAGGTGGGGTGTTTTGCTATATCCAAAATTAGCCTTCGACCTAAGTGGAGAAGCCTGATGTTCTTTGTAAGCTGTAATTAGGTTCTCGACCGTGCTCGAACACTAATTACTGTCTGGCTTATCTAACTTGGACGTGTTGTCAGTCTTAGCAATCCTAATTATATCCTTATTGATCTTTTTAAATTCACCGTCAGCTGCCTGATAAGCATTTTGGGTTGTTTGGAGATGGTTGCCGACTTTGGTATGGTGCTCATGATAAATTCGAAGATGTCGACCAAGTGCCTCAACGTTCTTTTTAATTTCGATGGCGGATTCTTCGATCTGCAAAGCACGTAAGCCCTGAAGCACTGTTTGCAAGTAGGCTAGAAAGGAAGTCGGGGAAACAATGATCACTCGATACTTGCCCCCGGCCCGCTGGATAAGATTTTCAGTATTTTCTTTTACAGCACCGACTTTGTTCGTCAGCAGATCGTAATAGATTGCTTCGGACGGGATAAACATAAAAGCGAATTCAAGCGTACCCTCTCCGGGCCGGATATATTTGGCAGTTTCTTGGATTCTGAGTTTTAAGTCGTTAACAAAAGCTTTTTCTAATCGCTCTTTCTCTTGTGGATCGGTTGTTTCAACAAGCCGGTTATAATTATCAAGTGAGAATTTTGCGTCAATCGGGATTATTTTTTCTTTTACTCGAACAATCGCGTCGACTATCTCACCGTCCTTGAATCGGTATTGTAGCTCGTAACTGCCAGGGGGTAGGACATTTTTTAAAACTGTTTCTAAGTAATATTCACCAACCGCCCCGCGCTGCTTGGGGTTTTTCAGCAAATCCTGCAAGTTTTGAAGCTGGCCGGAGAAATTAAGCACTTGCTTATTGGTTTCATCCAGCTTGGTCAGTTTTTCTGTTACGTTCTGAATTATCTTGGTACTTTCTCCAATTTGAGAATCCAGGCGACTCTGGAGAGACTGAATATTCTGATTCAGCATGACAAAGGAAGTATCATTCTTGTCCTTGGTTTCAAAATTATTCAATCTGCGTGTAAACAAAATCAGGCCAGCTAACATGGTAATAAGTAGGATTCCAAGTGCGATCAGTATGATTGTATCCATATTCGAATTTTTACTATTTTAAAGGTTTGAGGTAAATATTATGAAAAATCTTGCTTAAGGAAATTTTCAACTTCGTTTATAAGAGTTTCTTCTTGTTCAATAAGCTCTTCCATGAGTTCAATGCGGGTGGAGTGAGCTTTTTGGGGTAATTGTCCGATTTTGTCCATAGTTTGAGTAATAGCATTCCTGCGTTCATCTATTGATTTAAATAAGGCATCAAGAGCTTGTATGTAAGATTCCTTAGGAATTTGTCCCTCAAATGGTAAAGAGAATTTCAGTCTGCTTATTGCATCATCTTCTTTATCAACTAAGTCTTTGAAACGGGAGAGTAATATTTTTGCATCATTTTTCAGCCAATATTTTTCTTCTTCACTAAGGGGTTTATCAAGTTTTTCTCGAGCAGATGCTTCAATTTTTTCTAGTGAAACTTTCCAAGATTCAGTAAGACCACGCTTGACCGCTTCGTGAAAATTTTCATCTATTCCCTCCATTCTGTCTCTTTCTTCCGGGGTTAACGGTCTTGGTTTTTCGCTTTCGGGCATTGGTTTAGTAATTAATCATTAGCTCACCCATTGTAGCAGAAGCTAATCGTGTAGAATAGTGATGAATTAAGATTGCCTGAGCCTGGTATAGCTTGAAAATATGCTCTAAAATAAAAAAGTCGACCGTTGACAGGGAAGGCAAATCTAGGTACTGTACAGCATGTAATTTTGTGGATAACTATTTTTTGGCTAAAATTACCGAACTTTTCAAGAAACAAGTAAGTAGCAGTGAATGATGATTTATTTGGGTAATGATTATGGATAATCATGAACAACAGAAAAGCGCGATGTGGCAAGCTTTCGGGTATGCCTGGCAATTCGGGTATACTATAACTGTTCCTCTTGTTATCTTTGGATTGCTTGGTCGATACCTTGATAAAAAGCTTAATACTGATCCCTGGCTTTTCCTGACTGGCATTATCTTGTCGGTGGTTATCTCTACCAGCTTTTTGATGGTGAAAGCCCTGCACATTTTTAATAGTTTAAATAATAAAAACACCTCACCGCGGAATTCGGACAGTACCGACCAACCGCCAGCGAAGAAAGATGTATGACTATTTCCCTTGCTGCTGAACCAATTTTTCACATCGGCAGTTTTCCCATAACCAACACCCTGATTAGCTCTTGGATCGCCATGGGTGTATTGATTGGTATCTCCCTGATACTACGCCGGAAGATACGAGAAGTCCCGCGCGGCCTGCAAAATGCCGTAGAAGCGATTTTTGAAGTTTTATTAAACCTGATGGATTCAGTGACTGGTGATCGAGCCAAGTCCAAGCAGTACTTTCCCCTGATTACAACCATTCTTTTATTTATTATTACGGCGAATTGGATGGGGCTCCTGCCCGGTTTTGGTCCGATTGGAATATACGAAATGCACCATGGAGAGGAAGTGCTGGTTCCGTTCTTCCGTTCATCAAACAGTGACTTAAACGTTACTCTGGCTTTGGCAATCATTTCCGTGCTGTCAATGCAGTTTTTCGGCATCTTGGCCATCGGTTTTGTTAAATACTCCAAGCGGTTTGTAAATTTCCGTAATCCGATTATGGGATTTGTCGGCATAGTGGAGTTTATTTCAGATATTTCGAAAGTGCTGTCCTTTTCCTTTCGATTATTCGGGAATGTTTTTGCCGGAGAAGTGCTTTTGGTGATCGTGGCCAGCTTGGTGCCCCTGATCGCTCCCATACCATTTTACTTCCTCGAAATATTCGTGGGATTTATCCAAGCCTTTGTTTTTGCCATTTTAACTCTGGTGTTTATTAAAATTGCTAGTTTAGAACCACATTAATTAACCATGGTCTGAACCGTCGACGTTAAACCCCCCTATCCCATCTGTCGAACGTAAGGACCAAAAGAAAGGAATAAAGCATGGAAGAAGAATCAATTAAGCTAATCGCGGCCGGTCTGACTATCACGCTAGGAGGCATGGTTCCGGCCTTCGCGATTGGTAAACTGGCTGCCAAAGCAATGGAATCAATCGGCCGGAATCCTGAGTCTGCTTCAAAGATTCAGGTTCCCCTCCTGATTGCTATGGCTTTTGCTGAAGCAATTGCGATTTACTCGCTAGTGGTGGCCCTGATCATTAAGTTTGTTTAAACACTGATTCGTCTGTTGACGCATCCGGTATTCCTAGGCCAAGGCAAGACTTGGAGTACCGGGGAGTGAATTGATGAGTTAATAATCCAATCGTACTATAAGTAGCAAAATCTCCTATGGAAATTCTCGAAAAATTAGGCATTGATTTTCGACTTTTGATCGCTCAAATTATTAATTTTGGCATTCTTATTTTTTTGCTATACCGGTTTGCTTATCGACCGATCATTAGGGTCTTGGACAATCGGGCCAAGCGGATCGAGCAGTCATTGGTTGATGCCAAAAATATTGAACATCAGCAGGTAGTAAGTGAGGAAGCCTACAATGCCCGCCAAGCGGAAGCTCAAAAACAGGCTGACACGATCGTCACTCAAGCCCGCGGTCAAGCAGAACAATTAAAATCGGAAATGCTAAAGAGCGCAAAAACTGACGCTCAAGTCCTGCTGGAACAGACCCAGGAAGAAGCCCGAACACTGAAAGCTCAAGCTATTGATGAAGCAAAGTCCGAACTGGCTGATCTGGTCGTGGCTTCAACTGAGAAAATTATTGGACAGAAGATGACAGCGGAAAAAGATTTGGAATTTATTCGTAAAACACTGCCCAAGTTAAAGCAATGAAATATTCGCCCACCCATTATGCAGCGGCTCTAATAGCCACTACGGCTCAGGCCAAGGAGGAAGATCTGATGAATATTCTTAAGCGATTCCATAAAATTTTGATCAAACGCCGCGCTATTCGTCAGCTTCCGTTGATAATCGCAGCTTATGAGAGATTACAACGAGAAAAATCCGGGCGGATTGCCGTATCGCTGGCTACCGCTCGAGCCATTGATTTAGACGTTCTGACCCGTGAACTGGAGAGCGCTCTGGGCAAATCAGTCGAGCTGTATCATGAGTTGCGCCCCGAACTTTTAGGCGGCGCAGTAGTCACAGTTAAAGACACCCGGATTGATGCCAGTCTGAGTACTATGCTTGAGCAACTTCGTCACACCCTGGCCCATTCAATAAATAATTAACATTTTAAAAAGCTAAATGGTATGAAGACAACTGATCAGGTACTTGAACTCCTAAAAAAAGAATTACAAGGCTTTACTCCCCAGCCGGAAACTGCCCATATTGGCACGATTATTGAAGTCGGGGATGGAATTGCCAAAGTCTCAGGACTTTCCCAGGTAAAATCCTACGAAGTAGTCACTTTTCCCGGCGATATTTATGGAGTGGCTTTAAATCTTGAAGAAGACACGGTCGGAGTAATGATCCTGGGTGATTATACTGCCCTGAAGGAAGGCGACACAGTCAAAGCGACCGGACGAGTCCTTGAAGTGCCCGTGGGCAAAGAGCTTATCGGTCGGGTGGTTAATCCTCTGGGACAGCCTCTTGATGGAAAAAGTCCGATCAAGACAAAAACCACTTCAGTAGTGGAAAAAGTTGCCCCGGGAGTGATCACTCGAGGACCAGTAAACACCCCGGTTCAGACCGGCATCAAGGCCATTGATTCCATGATTCCAATAGGCCGCGGACAGCGCGAACTAATTATTGGAGACCGACAAACCGGCAAGACCGCTATTGTAGTGGACACGATTCTTAATCAAATTGGCCAGGATATGATCTGTGTTTATGTGGCGATTGGCCAGAAAGCGTCAAAAGTCGCCAAGATGGTTTCCGAGCTGGAAGCCCGCGGAGCCATGGCTCATACGATTGTCGTAGTAGCTACCGCCTCTGATCCCGCCCCATTGGCTTTTATTGCTCCTTTTGCCGGTTGCGCCATGGGTGAATATTTCCGGGATACGGGAAAAGATGCGCTGGTCATTTACGATGACTTATCAAAGCATGCTTGGGCGTACCGTCAAGTATCTCTATTGCTTCGCCGTCCGCCCGGACGAGAGGCTTATCCGGGAGATATTTTTTACCTCCACTCACGTTTGCTGGAACGGGCGGCCAAACTTAACCAGGAGCAGGGCGGAGGCAGTTTAACGGCCTTACCGATTATTGAGACCCAGGCCGGTGATATTTCTGCTTATATTCCAACCAATGTTATTTCAATTACTGACGGACAGATTTATCTGGAAAGCGATCTTTTTTACCAAGGAATTCGTCCGGCTTTAAACGTGGGCTTGTCAGTTTCTCGGGTTGGTTCTGCCGCTCAAGTCAAAGCCATGAAGCAGGTGGCTGGAAAGCTCCGGATAGAACTGGCCCAGTTTCGAGAGCTGGCCGCCTTTGCTCAATTCGGATCTGATCTTGATGAAACAACCAAGAAACAGCTTGAACGTGGCCGCCGACTTACCGAGGTTTTAAAGCAAGGCCAGTACCAAACCCAGCCGGTGGAACACCAGGTGGCCGTAATTTTCTGTGCGATCCAGGGGTATTTTGACAGTCTGCCGGTTGAACAAATACAGGAAATTGAGAAAAAGTTTCATGCTTATCTTGACAATCGGGCCGGAAAGCTATTGGAGAAACTCAGGACCAAGCAAGAATTAACCGAAGACATTGAATCAGAACTTCGGTCCACGATCGAGAATTTCTTACAAACCATCAAGCAATAATCTCATGGCTCAGGAAACACGCGAACTTAAACGCCGCATTCGAGGCATTACCAATACCAAGAAAGTCACTAAGGCAATGGAAATGATGGCTGCTTCAAAAATGCGTCGGTCAGTCGATGCCGCCCTGGCTTCGCGTGATTATGCTCTCCGCGCCTGGGAAGTTCTGACTAATCTTTCTGAGGTGACAGATCCCAATCTGCATGCTCTGCTGACTAAACGTGAAATGCACAAAGCGCTGATAATCGTTTTTACTTCTGATCGCGGATTAGCAGGCGGCTTAAACACCCAAGTGATAAAAAAAACTCTGGAACTGGTAAAACAACACCCCGAAGCTACTCTCGAGTTCATCACGGTGGGGAAAAAAGGGCAGGAATTGCTTATCCGGTTCGGCTTTCCGGTGATCGCGACTTTCCCCGCCCCAAGTCGGCAGCCATCATTTGCTGATATTCTTCCCATCGCCCGAATTGCTATTGATGAATATATCCGAGGAAAATACGATATGGTGACCATGGTTGGGACTGATTATTTGTCAGCTCTTGCCCAAAAACCCCGTCTTCGGACAATTCTGCCAATCACTCGAGCCAATTTGCAGCAAGTGATTGCTGAAACCGGTCCGGCGAGGGAATCTATTGATCTGGCCAAGGCGGGAGAAGTGGCAGAATATCTTTTTGAGCCGTCAGCTGATGAAGTGCTGACCGCTATGCTTATCCGACTTGTTGAAATGCAGCTTTATCAAGCCCAGCTGGAAGCCTCAGCCTCAGAGCATGCGGCCAGGATGCTGGCCATGCGGAATGCCAGTGATGCGGCTGAGGATCTGATTACCGAATTAACTCTTATCTTTAATAAAGTGCGGCAAGCCGGCATTACCAAAGATCTGGCAGAAATTTCTGCTTCACGTCTGGCCCTTACTATTGAATAATTTGTTACTAATTCGAGGATAAATATGACAGAAAAATCTATTCCACATGGTTCTATTTCACAAATTATCGGCCCGGTAGTTGATGTTCGTTTTTCAGATGATCTTCCGGAAATTTACCATGCCCTGGAGGTGATTGGTGATGGTCAGCGGCTGGTTCTTGAAGTTCAGCAACATTTGGGCAGCAATACCGTAAGAACAATTGCCTTGGGTAGCACGGATGGGCTCCAGCGCGGTACTCCGGTTAAAAATACCGGTTCTCCGATCACTGTTCCGGTCGGAAAAAAAACGCTGGGTCGGATGTTTAACGTGTTGGGCGATCCGATTGATGGCAAACCGCCAGTGACCGGCACGACACAAGCACCAATTCACCGGCCGGCGCCGAAGTTTACTGATCAGTCGATCAAAACAGAGCTTTTTGAAACAGGTATAAAAGTTATTGATCTGATTGCTCCGATTGTCAAAGGCGGAAAAGTTGGTTTATTTGGGGGCGCTGGGGTTGGAAAAACAGTAGTGATTATGGAGTTGATTCGGAATATTGCCCAGGAACACGGGGGATACTCGGTATTTGCCGGGGTAGGCGAGCGAACGCGTGAAGGAAATGGTCTTTATCTGGAAATGGCTGAATCCGGAGTGTTGGAAAAGACATCGCTGGTTTTTGGGCAAATGAATGAGCCGCCCGGGGCTCGGGCGAGAGTTGGCTTAACTGGTCTGACATTGGCTGAACACTTCCGTGATACTGAGGGCAAGGATATTCTCCTATTTATTGATAATATTTTTCGATTTACTCAAGCTGGCTCGGAAGTATCCGCCCTGTTGGGACGTATTCCTTCAGCCGTGGGATACCAACCTACCCTGGCGACTGAAATGGGAGAATTGCAAGAACGAATTGCCTCGACCAAGCAAGGTTCGATTACCTCAGTTCAGGCGATTTATGTGCCGGCTGACGACTTGACTGATCCGGCTCCAGCCACCACTTTTGCTCATTTGGATTCAACAGTAGTGCTTTCCCGGTCCCTGTCTGAGCTGGCAATTTATCCGGCAGTTGATCCGCTTGACTCAACTTCAACAATTCTTGATCCGAATATTGTTGGTCAGGAGCATTATGATGTTGCCCGGAACGTGCAAAAGGTGCTCCAGCGATATAAAGACCTTCAGGATATTATCGCCATTTTGGGCATGGAAGAGCTGTCTGAAGAAGATAAGCGCACTGTCAGCCGAGCCAGAAAAATCCAGCGTTTCCTGTCACAGCCGTTTTTTGTAGCGGAGACATTTACAAATACTCCCGGAAAATACGTCTCTCTCAAGGAAACCATCCGCGGTTTCAAGGAAATTCTTGAAGGGAATCATGACGATAAGCCGGAGCAAGCCTTTTATATGAAAGGCGGGATTAAAGAAGTCAGCTAAGCCGATTCCCAATATGGCCAAAACATTTCAATTTGACATCACCACCCCGGAGCGTACGGTTTTTAATCAAGCAGTTGCTCAGGTGTCACTACCGACCAGCAGTGGTGAAATTACTATCCTCCCAAATCATATCCCGATTGTCTCACTGCTTGTGCCGGGCGTGCTTCGGATTATTAACCCTGATGGGGTTGAGGAAATTCTGGCGGTTTCCGGCGGGTTTATTGAAGTTCACGGGAGCAAGGTGACAGTCCTGGCAGATACTGCCGAACGAGCGGACGAAATCGATGAAGCGCGGGCTGAGGCGGCCCGAAAGAAAGCGGAACAAGCAATGAAGGATAAAACAGATACCGTGAAATTCACTGATGCCGCCTCAAGCCTTGAGCGGCACTTGGCCCGGCTAAGCGCTATCCGGCGGAGGAAGCAGCGGTATCATCGGCCCAAAGATGCCCATACCCCTAGCCCGATTCAAGAATAAGCCTATGTCCGGACTGTTAAAGTGCTCGGCAACGATCATCACTTGCATTGACTATCGTATTCAAAGCCGAATCCGGGAATTTTCTGATAACGCGGCTGGCAAGGGCCGGTATGACTATATTACTTTGGTCGGAGGAGTTCGTTTATTGGTGCGAGGGAGCAAATCAGATCGTGAATTTATTATCAAAGAAATTGAAATAAGCGTCCGGTTGCACGGTCCCCGGAAGATTATCTTGGTCGCTCACACAGATTGCGGGGCTTACGGCGGCAGATCGGCTTTTACCGGCCAAGATGCAGAATTTCACACCCACCGGCAGGATTTGCAAGCCGCTAAGCAGCTGCTTAATAAGCATTTTCCAAAACAAAATATTGAATTATGGATTATAAAATATTCTGATACTGACAATCCGGCTCAAATCGAAAATTTCTCCCGCCCGATGGCAGTGTAAATTGAACAGGCTCGCCGTCGTGTTTATGCCCCAGAATATGTTTGTATCAGAAATGATCCAGAACATCAAATAAATTTCCAACAAGCTGGATGAGCAGGAAAGAAGCGCTTTGGTTGGACTGTTTCGAATGAAAGAAACGATCACATAAACTATAGTTAGCCACGGCATACAACAGCGGATATGAGAAAAAGAGAAATAAGTTTTTTAATAAAAAGGCTACTCGGCTTGAAGCCGAGTAGCACAGGCGTACGGTACAGAGTGAAACTACTCACAGACCGAGAACAGCACGCTCTGCGTCGCTGAGCTTGGCCAATGCGGCTGTTCGCACCTCAAGCGCGGCGTCCTCATCGTCGTGTACAGTGATCTCCTGACCACTGAAGATGAAGTAGCGATCGCCATTTGTAATAATGAGCACCTCCTGGGTCTCGTTATAGGACTTGTCGGTTTGGCCCTGGGCCCAAGCAGTAGCGACTTGTGAGTCCTTGAAAAACCCCAGGGTTTTGGTTTTTCGTCCATCTTCGTCAGTTTTGCAGACTTCAGTCATTACCACGACGGTATAACCGTCGAGCTTGAGACCAACCAAGTTTTGGGCGATTCCAGACATTGTGACACCTACCTTTCAAAGGTTTGGGACAAATGAGCTGCTCAGACTGCCTTATAATTCTTGGCAGACCTTAACACTTAGCAAGAATTTAGTCAACGCATAGATACTCATTTCTATTTATCCAATATATTTCCAACAAGTTAGACGAGCAGAAAAGAAGCGCGCCGGTTGGACTACTGAGGATGAAAGAAACGATTGCCTAGGTAAAGAATAGTACTAAGACGTCAATATCATACCCACGGACTACCACCGCGAAGCGGGGTCCCGCTTCTATATTTTTAAAAACAGCTGTCGCGGGAAAGTCCTATTCACCGGCACTTAAGTGCCGTCTTGGAGAGCCCCAAAGACCCGGCTTCAGCTGGGGTAGGTAAGCTTTAGCTTATTGTTTTAATTGACTTGGCAAAAACATCACCAAGAAATCGTTTCAATGGTATCAAAAGCCCCGATGCTATTCGGTTGAACAGGTCGGGGCTTTTTAGGTTTCAGAGAATTGCTTTAGTTTCGATCGCTGTAACCTTGGTTTCCGCGCGGTGGGCGCTTTTCCATAGGTCGAGCTTCGTTCACGACCAGAGCGCGATCTTCTTGCTCTTTGCCGTTGAACATTTCGATAGCTGCTTTGGCTTCTTCATCTGTGGCCATGTCGACGAAACCAAAGCCGCGTGAGCGTCCGGACATCCGGTCGATGATCACCTTGGCGTCCTCAACTGTCCCGGCTGGGGAGAAGAGTTCGCGCAAAGCATCGTCGTTGACGCTGTAGGGCAAGTTTCCGACGTAGAGTTTTTTTGCCATGTAAAACTATATATTTACTTATCAATTTGCTCATCTTTTCGGCTGACCTTTCACTCTACGCCAGATGGCGAGACTACCGAATTGAATTGCACCAACATAGTAACATATTCATTTGTAAAGTAAATAGGTTTAATTTGCTGATTATTGCTAAATAGGCTTGTCTCGGGCGTTCTTTTCAAGTAGGCAAATATGGGCTGTCAGCCGTTATATTAAATGCGCTTAATGACTGGCAAATATTAAAAAGAATAAAACCCCACCGCGCTATAACTATAACGAGATGGGGTTTTTTAAATTAAGCGTGCCATGATGTGGCTTTTTCCGGGTGGCATATTTTGCAGTCATCCTCAAAGCAACTGCAATGCTCGGTAACAAAAGTCATTTTAGCGTCGCCGGGCCAGGTGACCGGAATGCCTTCCACCTCAAAGCGTACTGCCTGACAGCGTCTCTCCATCAACTCAGCTAAAGACTTATTCCTGGCTTGTTCTTGAATTGTGCGCGTGATGCGCCACATAACATCTTTTATGAATTCAGTTATAGACACATGTAGCGTCCCATCATCAGGCAGATCATCAATGTGTACTTTGATCCAGGGTATAATCGTGATTTGCCGTTCTATTCCATCATTACATTGAATGCTGATTTCATCGGTTGGCATAGTCAGGCGATCTTGAAAAACCGCATAGCTGAGAGAAGGTATTGGCCAGACAATATACCAGCGGCCAGGAGTGAGCAAAGATCCGCTGGGCACCAGAATGCGAGTGTGGGGATGAACCTGAAAAATCATACAGTACCTGAAAATGAAAAACACAGCAGATGCTATGGCAATTCGATATATCTGGAAAAACTGGATCGAACCAACCTCTTTAATAAAGCTTTGGAAATACAGCGTTATAGTTACTAAAACACATACGACTGCTCCGGGAAGCATCAGTTGATATAATACCTGAATCCACTGGGGATGATACCAGCCATGATTAATACCGTTCTTAGCCAGGATAATTGAATTTAAACTGACCCAGCCCCCAAAACCAATTATTATTAACGCAAAATAATCAACTGGCGGGGCCTCGGGAAGGTGGAAAAATAACCGAATTCCAACAGGCAATCCAAATTATCCACAATGAACCCATCAAATAACCCAGAATATATTTTTTACTTGGCATGCGGCCCTCCTTAGCTTGTCAAAGACCAATTATCCTAAAGAGGCGGTATACCTCGCGGTTTATGGCTGTATTTAGGCATTGTTGGCGAATATCTGTCAAATTAGGAATGGGGTTCTACGTTTTCGACTTTATAGTTAAGCAAGCTATGTTGCGCAACAGTAGTTATTACCCCTTAATCTGCGGTTTTACTTTGATGTATCAGCACCATGCCTTTGGCGAAAATTTGCTGTTAATGTTTGGCCTAACCTTAGCTAATAACTCTGGATTACCTGAGGTTTTATAGTTAGGGGTTTAATCCCGTTAGAGGCTAACCTCTAACGAGGGTTGACAAATCGATTGACATACTATATACTGTCAGGTTAAAATCTATTTCGTTGTAGTTCTTTCATCTCACATCTCACACAAATAATCGTTCTTTCTTTCTCGTAAAAACAGCACCTTTTCGAAAACCTACGGAGGATAGGAAAAAGTCAACAAAAAGTTATAAACTATCGAATTTTATCTTGTAGCTTTCTGTTGGCTTTTTATTAAACAATAATTTATCGCAATTAACTAAAGGGAATATGAATTATCTAACACAATCAGATCAAGTGCTTAATCAAAAAACCAGACAAAGAATATTTAAGCTTTTAAGTATATTAATATTACCCGCCATGGTCTTTCAGATGAGCGGTTTTGGCTTTGTCTTAACTGCCAATGCTGCTCAAGCAGCTGAATTGACCGAGCCAGTGGAAAAGCCTACTGAAGTAGTTGACCAGGTTGTTACAGGTCTTAAGGCAGCTAATCCTGCTGCCGACCTGGACCAGTGTAAAAATGGCGGTGTAGGTGATCCTCCCATCAGTCCTTGTGACTGGGTTAACGGTAATTTGAATGAACAGCATGCCCATTATGTTGAGGGTGATTCTGTGCCTTATCGGATGACTTTGACTGATATTTCAGTTGGTGCGCCACATGAGTTAATTATTGGCTTTGATGTAAAGCACTCTGGCAAGCATGCGCTCGACTATTTAACTAACAATGACCGAATTGCTGAAGTGGTCGATCCTTGTGATGGTGTTACTCCTTGTGTTCCTGGTACAGCTGGCGATATTCCTTCACCTACAGACCTGATTGGTAGCGCAAGCTTTGCCAACTTAGAGGTTGCTGAAGGTAACCAACAGATTAAGATCTGGAATGGTGCTATCAGCTCTATTACATATGTAGACGAAGGTGATTTGACTCAAGATAATTCAGAAGCTCAAGTAAGTATTATTTTTACGGTGACCGACCCTACAGCTGTTATTTCTTGGGGTGGGCATATTGCTAGCCGGCTTGATTGGGGCTATGAACTAGGTGGTGAGCCAAAATCAGCTGGCGGTATCAATGGTTCCCCTTATCACATGCGCAATAAAGACCTGGATGGCTCTGGCGGTAACCAAGACCGTTCTCTATCTGCTAGTGCGGTTCTACCACCCGAACCGGGAGCTTTAATGTTGACCAAAGTTGTTGATAGTGGATCGGCCAGCCCGGATGCGTTTACTTTTGAAATTAATCCAGATCCAAACACAGAAGGTCAAGTAAATACTACCAACGGAACCCATGTCTTCAATGACTTGGACGCTGGTTTTTACACGGTGACTGAATTACCGTTCCCTGGTTATGAATTAGTTTCTACAACTTGTGATGACGTAGAGGTGGTAGCTGGTGAGTTAGCCCAATGTGAAATCCATAATGCCGTAGAAGTCGGCGATTTGGAAATTATAAAATACTTTGATAATCAGGCCAACGGTATTCTTAACACTTATGATGATTATCTGTCCGGCTGGCATTTTGTGGTGAAGGATGCGACAGGTCAGGTAGTAGCTGAAGAAGATACTGATGGCAATGGGCAAATTATGGTCAATAATCTCTTGACAGGCGACTACACCATCACTGAAACAATGCAGGATGGTTGGGAAAACACCACCGGCGGTCTGGTTCAGCAAGCTACGGTTGTTGCAGATGACACTGTTACAGTTGAGTTTGGTAACCGACGCTTACCAGCCGGCCTACATGAACTATTTAATATCTATGGTACCTGCTCTGATGAGTCTGGTAATGCCGTGGTGGCTGCTGGTGTGGGCATGCTGGACACTGATACTGGCACGATTAATAATTTTAATATTCCAGGCCCGGTAACTGCTGCCTATCTCTTCTGGAGTGGGCGTGATAATAGTAATGGCCCTGGTGATCCCAACATTACCTTTGATGGACATCCAGTAGTTGGCGTGGAATCCCGCGAAGGCTGGGATCCGATTGGTTATTATGCTGATGTAACCAGCCTGGTTTCACCAGGAGTCAAAAACTACACAATTGCCGGTCTAGACCTGGATCTCAATGACGGAGCTGGTTTACATGTGATTTACCAAGATGCTGCCCTTGATCCCGCAGGTGTTACCCTGTTCGGTGGACTGGACTTTGCCTATCGTGGCACACCCTATAATCCGGTTGGACCTGATACGGAAGTGTATGGAATTACTTTTAGTCCTGCCCAAGTGGATCGAACAGCACACTTAATTCTGAGTGTTGGCGGTGGTGACCATATTCATCCAAATCGAGGCGATAATCTTTGGATTCAAACTGGTACCGGAGCCATCCCTGGTTATTTGGTTGACCAGCCTGGCGCTATAGAGCAAATCTCAAATATGCTGACCGCTTCTGATGGACCTGAATTTGATACACCGAGTACTGATATTGTTATTCCAGCTAATGCGACTTACCTAGCTTTCCAAATTGAATCGGAAGGCAATGATGGCGAAAGTTTGAGCTTGCTAGCAGCCAGTTTCTCAGTACCAGAATTTTGCCCTGGTAAGATCTCTGGCTATAAATGGAATGATACCAATGGTAATGGTAACTGGGATATTAGTGAATCTGCCTTATCTGGCTGGACTATCAATCTGTGGAATGATCGAGCTGGTCAACCTGGTATAATCATAGATACAGACGTGACTGATGCAAATGGTTACTACGAGTTTGCTGATTTACTACCTGGTGCTTACTGGGTAAATGAAGTATTGCAAGCTGGCTGGATCCAAACTTCCTTGCCAGTCACCTATGGTCCGCTGGTGATCACTCTTAATGAAAATTATACCCGTAATGACTTTGGTAACTTTGAGTTAGGCGAGATTCATGGCACCAAGTTCGAAGACATTACGGCCAATGGCCCATCCGGCGACGATACGACGATACCGGGCATTACAATTAACTTGTATAAAAACGGTCAACTATATGATACTGATGTAACTGATGGTAGTGGTAACTTCTCATTTGTTGACCTTGGTCCGGGTAATTATACTTTTGATGAAGTATTGCCCCCAGGCTGGTACATGACTTACTCACCAGGTCTTATCGTTATGACCTCTGGATTGGTTAGCCAAGACAATGACTTTGGTAATTTCCAGCTAGGTGAGATTCACGGTACTAAATATGATGACAAAACTGCTAATGGTCCATCTGGTGATGATACTCCAGTCAGCGGCATCATGATCAAGCTTTGGAAGGATGGTCAGTTCTATGCTGAGATGTTAACTAATGCCAGTGGCGATTACTGGTTTACTGATTTACCAGCTGGTACTTACACTATGACTGAAATTTTGCCTGGTGGTTGGGTTCAGACTTATAACCCAGGTCCGGTTAACATGACCTCAGGATTGATTAGTACTGGTAATGATTTTGGTAACTTTAAACCGATTGAAATCCATGGCTACAAATGGAATGACTTGAATGGCGATGGTGTATGGGATAATAATGAACCAGGCCTAAGCGGTTGGACTATTAATCTACATGAGGATAATAATGGCCAGCCCGGTGCAATTATTGACACCATGGTAACAATTGCCGGTGGTGAGTACTGGTTTATGAATTTACCAGCTGGCATTAACTGGGTTAGTGAAGTGGGACAGGCTGGCTGGACTCAGACTTCATTACCAGTAGTCCATGGACCGCTTGATCTGACTTCTGGTGAAATTGAGAGAAACCTAAACTTTGGTAACTTTGAACTAGGTGAGATTCACGGTTACAAATGGAATGACACTAATGGAGATGGCATTTGGGGTCCTGGTGAATTTGGACTAGAAAATTGGACTATCTACTTACATGAAGATAATAATGGTCAGATGGGTTCAATTCTAGATAGCACAACAACTGATATTAATGGTGCCTATTCATTCATCAACTTAGGTCCTGGCGCATACTGGTTAAGCGAAGACACGAAGACTGGTTGGGTTCAGACGTCTGTACCTGAGAATATTGGACCGATCCAAATGACTTCAGGTTTAATTTCCAATGGTAATAACTTTGGTAACTTCAAGCTGGGAGAAATTCATGGTTATAAATGGGAAGACACTAATGGAGATGGCTATTGGGATCCTGGTGAATTTGGATTAGAAAATTGGACCATCAATCTTTGTGATGACGTCCAGTGCAATTCAGTAATTGACACAACTACTACTGACTCAAGTGGTTATTATGAGTTTACCGGTTTAGAAGCTGGTGATTATTGGATTAGTGAAGAAGTTCAGCCTGGCTGGACACAAACCTCATTACCAGTAGTATTCGGACCGATCACCATGATCTCTGGATTAAATACTGGTGATTATAACTTTGGTAACTTCCAAGACGTAACCATCAAAGCCTACAAGTTCAACGATGTTGATGGCGATGGTGTTAAAGATCCTGAAGATCTACCTATTGAAGACTGGAAAATGTATTTAGATGGTGGTCAGATGCAGGAAACCGATGTTAATGGAATGGTTTCTTGGACTGTTGCCACGGGTGGTGACTATGAAGTAAGTGAAGAAGATGTAGCTGGTTGGACCCATACCACCCAAAACCCAGTTACTGTTACTGTACAATCAGGTGATCAGGACAAGGTTGTTGAGTTCTTAAATTTCAAGAATATTGACATCACTGTTAACAAACTTATTGACGCTGATGGTGACATCAACACAACTGGTGATCAAACAGTTAAACCAGGCTGGACTGTTCAACTCTGGCAGAATGGTGTACAGATCGGTACTGACCAATTAACTGATGTTAATGGTCAATACACCTGGACCAATCTAGGCCCTGGTACTTACACAGTTAAGGAAATCTTTGATGCTAATGAGTACACCGCACTAACAGCTACTGAATTTGAAGTTGTGGTTAGCGCAGGTCAGAACGAAACTGCTACCTTCATTAACTTCGCTCCAGTGCCGTTACTACAGATTGAAAAGACAGTCGCAGTGACTACTCTGGTAAATCCAGGTAATACCGTAACTTACATTGTAGTTGTGAAAAACATTGGCAATACCACAGCCATCAACGTGGTAGTGGATGACATATTGCCTACCGGTTTGGTCTTTGCCGAAACCGGCCTGCAAACCGGCCAATTCCCAATCGGCAACTTGGAGCCTGATCAAAGCAAGACCATCACTTATAACGTGATTGTCGGTTCAAATGTTTTGTCCGGCGTATATGACAATATTGCCAAAGCTTCGTCTGACAACACCAAGTCAGTAGAGGATGACGCCGAGATCCAGGTTAAAATTCCCGAGGTGCTGGGCGTAGAAGGCGAGCCGATTCTTACATTAACCAAAGCGGTTAACAAGGAATGGACCAATCCCGGCGATACCTTGGTTTACACCATTGTGATAAGTAATACCGGAACGGCTATGGCTGAAAATGTCCGCTTGGTCGACGTCTTGCCAGAAGGCTTAATCTACGCTGATACCGGATTGAAAGAGCGCGTCTGGACCTTGGGCGACATGGATATGAACACATCTCATACGCTGACCTACGAAGTGTTGGTGGGCAAGGATGTGAAGGCCGGCGATTACATTAATGTAGTCACTGCCACATCTGATAACCATGATTCGCTGCAGGCCGAGGCCAAGGTCTTGGTCAAGATTCCTCAAGTATTGGGTGCCGCTCTGGCAAATACCGGAAGTGGCTTAAAGGATCTAGCAATTGCTTTTGCTGCTATAATGTTTATGATGATCGGTTTAGTAGTTCTGTACGAAAATCGTAAAACCGAACTGCCACTCCGTTAAATTGATTTAGACAATTAAAGAATTGACACCAGCCCTGACGTACGTCGGGGCTGGTTTGGTATTCAGGCCATTCACAGCCACTTAAGTGGCGTTGGTTAATCAATTGACAACCTGACTGAAGTCAGTAAGAATTTGCAAAGCGAAGATGGCCATCTTCGCTTTCTGTAATGAGATTGTTGCGTCCTTATGTACTATCGAGATTTAAAAAATACGAATCCCTGACACGAGTCATCGAGGGGAAGGGTCTCCCCCGGCATTCAGGGCAAGTGGAGATGCTTCACTGAAGTTCAACAATACGAGTGATGGAGATCCTTCGCAAGCTCGCAATGGCTGCAGGGGGGGGCTGACGGTGCGGGATGCTTGCCCAGGGTCCTTTGTTTGTTATAGTGTGTAAGCATGTCAGAAGAATATAAATTAAATCCCGAGCAAACCAAAGCGATCGAGCATGATCTGGGTCCCTTAATGATCATTGCCGGAGCGGGGACGGGCAAGACCAGCGTGATCGTGGAACGGTTAGCCTGGTTGATAACCAAGAAGGACTTGCGGCCTGAGCAGGTGCTCTGTTTAACTTTCACTGATAAGTCAGCCAATGAAATGGTGGAGCGGGTGGATCGCCGTTTGCCCACCGGCTATGTGGATTTGTGGGTGTCGACTTTTCATTCCTTTGGCGAGCGGGTGTTGCGGGAAAATGCCATTGACTTAGGTTTGCCCGGTGATTTTCAAATACTGTCAGAGCGCCAGCAGTGGCTGTTTATCCGGCAGCACTTGGATAAGTTTCCGTTAGATTATTATCAGCCGTTTGGCAAGCCTACCAAGTTTTTGCAATCCTTGGTCAAGCACTTTTCGCGCCTTAAAGACGAACTGATCAGCCCGGACCAGTATTTGGAATACGTGGAGAATAAGCGATTAGACTTAGACAAATCAGATTTTACTAACAAGGAAGACAGTGAAGCAGCGGGTCAGGATTTAGAAAGGCTTCAAGAATTGGCCGGCTCGTATCATGTTTATAATAGACTGTTGCGCGAGCGAGGCTTTTTAGATTTTGGTGACTTGATCGTTGAAACGTTAAATTTGTTCAAAAAACGAGCTGCTTTACTTAAGCACTATCGCGAACAGTTTCGTTATGTCTTGGTAGATGAGTTTCAGGATACCAACTGGGCGCAATATGAGCTGGTAAAAATATTAGCTGCTCCCAACAATAATCTAACCGTAGTAGGGGATGACGACCAATCGATCTATAAATTTCGTGGTGCTTCGGTAGCCAACATCTTAGAGTTCAAGCGCGACTTCCCAAATAGCACTGATATTGTGCTAACCCAGAATTACCGCTCGCGCCAAAGCATTTTGGATGCAGCTTATTCATTTATCCAGGGCAATAATCCTAATCGTTTGGAAGCTCAGCTCAAAGACGATCAGGTTAAATTAAGCAGTATTTCCAAGCGTCTGGTAGCTGATCAGACAGGCGATGGGCAGATTAAAGAGATCGTAGCAGATACGGAGACCGAAGAAGTTCAAGCAGTGATCGAGCAAATACTCGAACTTAAAAACAACGATAAGGAGCTGAGCTGGAGCGACATTGCCATCTTAGGCCGGGCCAATAATCACCTGGAGTCATTCTTGAACGCAGCTGAGCGCTCGGGTATTCCTTATCAATACGTGGCCGCGCGTGGTCTTTATCGCCAGGCAGTAGTTATCGATATCCTGGCATACCTTCGCCTGCTGGATGACTATCATGAGAATGTGGCTATCCAAAGAGTGCTGACTATGCCGATATTCGAGTTCGATCCGGCTGACATTATTACCCTGAATCAGCACGCTAAAAAGAACAGCTCATCTGTTTACCATGCTTTGCAAGGCCATGCTCTAATAACCCAGCTCAGCTCGAAAGGCCATCAAGAAGCGGACAAGCTCCTTAGCTTGATCCATACCCATACCACCATGGCCCTGAAAGAGCGTCTCCAAGTTAGTCGCGTGGTTTATTCATTCTTGGAAGAGTCTGGTTATCTTCAGTATTTAAGCCAAGATGATGATGCACCTAAGCAAGCTCAGCTGCATTACTTATCGCAGTTTTATCGAGAGGTGACTGATTTTGAAAGAGGCAATACAGAACCCAGTGTAAAGCAATTCGTTGATTTTATGGACTCATCAATTGAGTCAGGCGAAGAAGGCCAGCTAAGCGCGAGTGTTGATGACGGGCCAGACACGATTAAATTGATGACCGTGCACGCGGCCAAGGGTTTGGAGTTCCGCTATGTGTTCGTGGTCAATCTAGTAGAGAGGCGTTTTCCCTCAAGCGAGCGAAGTGAAGCGATTACAATTCCCGATGATCTGGTGCGCGAGCGGTTGCCCGAAGGTCAGATTCATTTAGAAGAGGAACGTCGTTTATTTTATGTAGCGCTAACCAGAGCCAAGCAAGCAGTTTGGCTGACCAGAGCTTTAAATTACGGTGGCAAGACTACCAAGCGGCCCTCGACCTTTTTGATAGAACTAGGCATTACCAGTAAAGAGCAGGTGGCAAAGGAGAAAATAAAACAACCAAGTTTATTAAACCTACAATCGCGTACCAAACTCCAGTCCGAGCCTGAGGTGATCATTAAGCGTATTGAACAAGAACGCAGCTATAACTATTCAGCCCTGAGTGCTTACAACTTATGTCCTTGGAAATATCGCTATCGCTATGTTTTATCCGTGCCTGAGCCTGGCAATAAGAGCTTTTCCTTTGGCCAGTCTATCCACGCCACGTTGTATGATTTTTTCCGCATGGTGCAGGAAAGAAGCGGGGAGCGTCAGGGCAACCTGTTCGGCATTCCAAAAAAAGCAGATGAACATGTGCCGGTAAGTCTTGATGAGTTAAAACAAATATACGAGCGCAATTGGCTAGGTGAGTGGTATGACAACCAGCAGCAAATGGAACAGCAAAAGAAAAAAGGCTGGGAAAACTTGAAGGTCTTTTATAACTCGCATGAATCAAAGTTTCCTGTTCCCCGTGCTTTAGAGCAGTCTTTTACCATGAATCTGAATGATTATCAGTTAGTAGGTAAGATAGACAGGATCGATCCACTTGGGGATGGAGTTGAAATAATTGATTACAAAACCGGCAAAGCTAAAGAAAAGCCCAGCAAAGAAGCTAAGTATCAGTTGTTACTTTATACTTTAGCTGTTCAAGATCCTGATTTACTAAATCTTCCGGTTAAATTACTCAGCTTCTGGTACATTGATGAGAATAAAAAGATCTCATTTGAGCCGACTGAGAAGGACGTAGAAAAGGCTAAAAACTGGGCCTTGGAAGAGATCGATAAGGTGCGCCAAGGTGACTTCACAGCCACCCCCAGCCCCCAAATCTGCGCTGGCTGCGAGTTTAAGACTATTTGTCCGTTTAGGGCCGGTTAACTAATTAATACATATCTAGATATTTCGATATGTTATCCATCATTAAAAACAATGGTTAACGCAAGGGCTAGTGTGATAATAAAAGATAAGGATAAAATTTTACTAGTGCATAGAATAAAGAAAGGCATTGAATATTTTGTATTACCTGGTGGTGGCGTTAAGGATGGCGAAAGCGTAACAGACGCAGCTATACGAGAAGCAAAAGAAGAAACAGGATTAGAGGTAGTGATAGACAAAGAGTTATGGAAATTACATAACGATTATGACAATAGGGATTACCACTGTTTTCTTGTCACAAAATATTCTGGCCATTTGAAATTGGGCAGCCCTGAAATAGATAGAGTGTCAGAATCAAACCAATATTTTCTTGAATGGCATGATTTAAGAAAATTCAAAGATATAAAATATTATCCGGAGGAAATGAAAGTAAAGATTCTCGAAACCCTACCTTTTTTAAAAAAGTAGCAGATGACATTCTTGCTCTGGCTTTCGAGTTTAATACCATCTGCCCGTTTAGGGGTTAGAAAAGCTGTCAGTTGAAATTTGTGGATTAATCATGTAATACTGGGAGTGTTATTGCTCTTTTATATAAAGTACTTTTAGAAAGAAACTCCCCACGTACCAAGAAATCATAAGGAGGACTCTCAGATGAGTGACGACAAGCGGGAACAGGCCATTCGATTCCCCAAAGTGCTTCCAAATGGAATGCTTGTGATACCGGGAAGAAGTCGGGAACCAAAGGATCTTATCTTTAGACCAAACCCACGATCGTTCAAAAGCTCCATTCTGACGGCAAGGCTTCCATGGTGTACAAGATAAACTATAGTGACCGTAGCGAGGAGATGGCTCTTTCAATACTTCCTTCGCCAGGGAATGAGGGGACCCCCCATTCCCTCCTTCTAAAAGTATTTTATTTTAACGATTGGGTTAATCCAAATCCCGAATTCATGTTGGGACAGGCGCATGATACGTGAACGCTATGTGGAAAAATTCAAAAAACTATGAATGAAGGGTCAGCTCAAAGGGCAATTTGTTTAGTTTTAGGAATTTTATCTGGCTTTGTCGTTGGCTTCATTTGGGAGACTTCAACCCGGAAAATAATCCATCTGGCACATCGAAATGGCTATCATTATCACCATAGCCTTTTTGGTCTAGTAGCGTTTTTGTTTATTCCAAAGTTTTGGTACGATTTGAATAAAGCGCTTTTTATCGCGGGGTTTGGGCTTGGAATAATAATACAGCATACCATAAATGAAGGGTTTATCTTTATTACTAAAGATTAGTTTTTATATATAGCCTAACAGCGACTATACGCCACCTAGCCTACGCTAAGGCTTCGGCGGGCAGCGCAGGACACACAAACGTTAAACGAAATATTGCTCATTAGACAGAATCTTTTTAGGAGGATACAAACCAGAAAGGAGGCAACACAAATGCCCCCAACATGGCTAGTCTTTGTCTGCGGAGGATTATTGGCAGTACTTCTCTTCGCACTCCTTGAGTGGCAACGCTTAAGGAGAAAGCCTCCGCGGACTAATTCGTAAACAACTGGGATGGCGTTTCCTCTAGCCATCCCTCCTCCTAAAAGGATTTTGTTAAATATTTAGCCAAGAGCAATACATCGTCTATATGCTATAACAAGTAAAGGCGCATGATACGCAAATGTTAGCGGAAATATTTCTCTACTTGACTTGAGACAGTCATGGTTCTAAGATTCCGTATTTGATCTTTAACAGCAAAATGGTCTTGGGGGATGTTCACACGCAAAAGGAGGTTCGATGAATTACAAGAGACGTCTTGAGAGAATCGGTTGTTGGCTGGCAACGATCGGTGGTGTGTCGGCAATGGTCGGCTTTTTCTATGAGAACTGGGTCCCCATGCTCATTGGTATCCTCATGTGTTATGTTGGGACGATTGCCCTGGGGATAGTCGATAACTGGGGTCTCCCGGAACAACACTCAAGGGCTACCGTTAGTCTGTGATCAAGTGGCATAAAAACACAACAGACTTTGGGAAAGGAGATGTAATCCTTTCCCTTTCCCCAAGCCTATTTTGTTTCGTTAGAAACAAAGAGCAATACATCGTCTACACGCTATCCCGTCATTCGACGGGACAGGTACAAGTACAGGCGCATGAAAAGCAAACGTTGTACGATATACATTTTATCTTATTAGTTCATCTCCCGATTAGCTTCTTAGGATAAGGATGCAAAACAAAATTTTTCTTTATATTAGAGGGGAATATATGGTGTTTTCTCCGCGAAGTTTATACCGCTGAAGAGCGGGGCCACGAAAACAACTGGCAAGCTCTTATAAAAACTGATACAATTATTGCGTAAAGAGCCATTTTCAGGGCAGTCATTTTTATAAAAATTACAACACTGACGTGACAATAGAGACAAAAAAAATACGGAAGTTTTTCTCCGCAATCAAAGCGGGTAGGGTGGTTTCCAATAACGCGGCAAGCTCGCAAGTTCCGACGCAACTGTTGGAGTTATTAAAGAAACTGATCATACAATATGACAATGTTCATCGAGGTCAGTCACGATCTTCGATAGTAACCACCAATGAATTTGAATCTTCTTATGACACAATAGCACGGTTCATCGGCGCGTCTTCCAGAAAAAATATCGTGTTATACCGCAACACCACCGAAGCGATCAATTCAGTGATGTATTCCCTACTGACCGAATTCAGGGACGGCGATAACATCGTGACGACATTTATGGAACACAATTCAAACTATGTCCCCTGGTATGGATTGTCAAAGGAGTTATTGCCGAAATTCGGAATCAACGTGGAATGCCGGATTGCGAAATTCGACAAGGAAACAGGGGAGCTTGATTTAAACCATTTAAAATCTCTAGTGGATAGTAAAACGAAAATAGTGAGTTGCGTCGGAGCATCGAATTTTTTGGGAACAAAAAATCCAATTACCAAAATACGGGCCATCGCTAACGCCAGCGGTTATGTCCAGCCGAATGGAGATAAAAAATCCTATCTGTTGATTGACGGCGCCCAAGTCGTGCCCAATTATCATACCAACGTTAAAGATTTGGATGTAGATTTTATGGCCTGGTCGTTCCACAAGATGCTGGCTCCCTTCGGCATCGGCGCTTTATATGCAAAGGAAAGGCTACTTACGACAATGAGGCCGTATCTGTACGGCGGGGACATGATTGCTGAAGGCATGGTCAGTCCCGAAAACGTTGAATATAATTCATTGCCCTGGAAATTTACAGCTGGTACCCCGAATATTTTAGGTACCATAGTATCCGCGCAAGCCATTAGATTATTGATGGATTTTTCTCTCAATCCCGGAAAGCGAAACTACTTTATGACGGATAAAGCGATGGAACCATCGGATATCAAAGAAGCGATGGACAGAATAGAGGCGCATGAAGTCATGCTGATAACAAGAGCAATGGAGATGTTGGATGAGATCCCGTCAATAAAGATGTACGGTCCTAGTAATCCAGCAAACAGAACATCGCTGGTTTCCTTCACTTGTGACAACAAAGATCCATTTACTTTGGCAAAAGAATTGAGCGCATTAGGCGTGGAATCTCGGGCTGGCTGTCATTGTGCGACCTTAGCGCATCATTATTATCAACTGGATCCCCCAGCTAGTTGTCGTCTTAGTTTTTATATTTATAATAATATTGATGACGTGCAAAAGGCTTGCACAGCAGTAAAAAAATGTGTTGAATCATGATCGTAATATATCGTAGTAACTTATTTTAACAGTAAAATACAACTATGCAACAATGCGCAATTTATGATAATCGAGCTTTAAATTTATTTCGGGCTACGTGCGGTGCATTAGCACTGGTTGCGTTTTTAATTCATAACATCTGGTTGGTGCTGGCAACCGGACTATTGTTTTTATTTGGCATGTTTTCAATGAAACTAAACTTTTTGTATCAACTGTACCGCTTGAGTTCAAGTAAGGTGTTTAAGCAAAATGTCTCCACGGTCGGAAAAGATCCGGAGGAGTTACGATTTGTATATGGATTTACCGCAATCTGTTTTCTTGTCTCATTCGCGTTGCTGTTTTTCGATAAATTTACCTCGTTAGCTTGGGGGTTGGATTTGACGGTTTCTTTTCTAACATTGTTGGCCAGCTTTTCGAATATTTGTTTGGCTGCTCTTATGTATGTGCTATATAGGAAAATGGTAAAAGGTAAAACAAATGGGTAACAACCAGGTATGTAATAGTAAGATAATTGGTTGTCCCGACTATATTAACAAAAACTGTTGGCTAGCGAAAAACATCGATCGACCCCCCTCCAAGCATTGCCGGTATTGCGAATTGGCTTTTAATAAATGCTTGTTCTCCCGCTATCTCGCGATAAGCCTGATACTAGTAGTGTTTCTGTTAATCACCTCGTATTTAATCGATAAAACTATATCAAAACCGCTGATCGTGTCACTTTTTGTGCTTATTATTGTCTACGGCTACTATTTTGATAGAAGCACCGAAAGCATAATCGAATCAAGTTTTTTGGAAAAGGAAGCTAAAGGCGCCTTCAAGGAATTATCTGAAAATCTAAAACAGGAAGTCTCCAAACAAACCCGCGACATCACCCAAAAAAACATCCAGCTGGAAAAGCTCCTCAAAGCCCAATCGGAATTTTTGGACATCGCGTCGCATCAGCTCCGGACCCCGGTCTCCGTCATCCGAGGGACTATTTCCATGATTCAGGATGGTGATATTCAGCGTCTGCCTAAGCACAAACAAGCTCAATTCATCAGCAACGCCGCGCAGAAAGGAGCCAAACTTGATCTGATTATTAATGATATTCTAGCCGCCTCTGAACTGGACAGTCAAAAATTCACGATTGACTCTAAAACTCCTAAAATCAACTTAGAAAACGTGGTTGATCAGGCGGTAAAGGATTTTAAACTGGAAGCGGAACAGCGGAAGATCGATCTGCTGTGGAAGCTGCCCAAAGTTTCTTTACCTCAAGTGGTTGGGGACGCCTCGATGCTGGAGCAGGCCGTTTCCAATTTTATCAGTAACGCCTTGAGATACACGCCTTCGACCAAGATGGTAAAGGAAGCCAGGACCAGGAGAAAAGCGAAAGGACTGGTTAAGGTTGAAATAAAACAAATAAAAGACGATCTCGTGGTCAGCGTATCGGATAATGGCATCGGCATCCCCAAGGACGAGGCGAAAAAGCTTTTTCATAAATTCACCCGCGCTTCCAATGCCACGGCCATGTACACAGACGGGAGTGGGTTGGGGTTATTCATTGTAAAAGAGATTATTGACGGACACAAAGGCCGGGTCTGGCTGGAAAGCACGGAAAGTAAAGGATCAATATTTTATTTCAGTTTGCCAGTGGGCCAGCCGGTCGGTTGAATTTGGCGGACCGGATACTCAACAGAATAAATTACATTCCGAATAAATGCGTAAAAGAAGTTTATTATATTTATGGAGCTCACAGATTATGTGAAGTAGATTTTTAAGCTTTAGGTATTCACCCCTTTAATTTTTCTCTAACCAAAACACAAAACAGAAAATATTGTTTTACAGATGGTATAATAGAAGCTAAACGGGAAACTTCCTTTTAATGATAAGAATATACAACGGACAACAGCGCATATGCCGAAACGTTAGGTAAAATAATTAAAAAGTTCAATAAATTATATGAAAAATAATATCAACAAAAGCCTATATTGGACGCCAAGGGTTTTATCAATCATTTTTATCTGTTTCTTAGCTTTAATGTCGCTGGACGTGTTCGGTACGGGAGAAAATATCTGGCAAACAATTGGAGCATTTTTACTCCATCTCGTACCTGCTCTCGCTTTACTGGCAGTACTGCTTATATCTTGGAAACGTGAAATTGTCGGTGGGGTGGGATTTATTCTAGCTGGGCTGATTTACATCGTCTTACTGACGAGCAGTCCGTTTGAGTGGTACAAGGTATCCTGGGCTATACAAATTTCTGGGATGGCCATTCTAACTGGAATATTATTCTTGTTGGGTTGGAAGAAAAAGAGACACAATAATAAAATTTAGTTTTTTATTGCACCCAATAACAGCGTATATACGCAAACGTAAACGAAATATTGCTCTTATACAGTGATTAACAAGAATAATCTACAGTTCTAATCTACGTTACTGCGCTAATTAACAAGCGAATATTTTAAGGAAGTATTTTTTACCGATCGGTGACCAAAAAAACAGGGGAGGAGATTATGGGGAAACAAAAACCTGGCTCTGCGAAAGCCATGACTGAGGAAGAAGTAATAGGTCTTCTGATTCGTGGTTCTGACCAAAATGGCCAGCCATTGACTAGCTTGTTAGGCGAGCTGTTTAATGGTCTTCTAGATGAGAAGAAACTGGAATTGCTTGCTAAACCGGAGGTGCTGAAAGGTTTGATTGGCAATTGAAAAAACGGGTGATAGAAAATAGTTAAACTGTACAAAAATACTCTATAAGGGGAAGACATCCATCTTCCCCGCTTCCTTAAAGTATTTGTTTGAAAACGCCCCCGGAAGAGATTACTAAGGTACGCTAAGGAGACTTCACAGCCTTTCCCAAGTCCTCCAATTTGCTCTGGTTTACGAGTTTATACCATCTGCGCATTTCGGGCTTGAAAAGGCCCTTAAACTAACCCTAAAAGCCCCCTATTTAGCCTTGCAAAAAAGGCGATTTTTTGGTAAACTCAGCCTATTAAAACAGTAAATTTGATTGTCCATTTTTAAAAAGTGACTGTACGACGATATTTCATTTTAATGGGTATTACCACACTGCTCAGCTGGGCGGTCTGGGCCCTGATTCTTTTCACAATTAATCCGGAAGTTTCTGGAGCCATTGGGCATATCGCATTTTTTATTACGCTCCTGTTTGCTTTAATCGGCACATTTTCCCTGATCGGCTTTGTAGTTCGCTTAAGGACTGTGAAAGATCCGCTGATTTACAAACAAGTGGGAACGGCCTTTCGGCAAGGCGTATTGTTTGGCCTGCTTTTTATTGGCGGATTGCTGCTGCTCGCTTCCGGGTTCCTGCGCTGGTGGAATTTACTGGCTTATTTGTTACTTTTAGCCTTCATCGAATTTTTCTTTTTAGCTCGAGAACAGAAACTCTACTAATAATAAACAATGGAAGAACAGTTCAGACAATTAGAAAATCAAGCCAAGCTGGCTTTTCAGTCGATTAACAGCCCGGAGGCCCTGGAAGACTGGCGGATTAGATTTTTGGGACGCAAAGGGCAGCTGGCCAAACTCATGAATCAGATTAAAGATCAACCTTTAGCGCAAAGGCCCAGCTTGGGCCGGCTAGCGAACTCGGTTAAAAAGAGTTTGGAAAAATTAAGCAATTCACAATCTTCAACAAGCAAGCAGAAAAAAGCTTCCGATTTTGAAAACAGCCTGCCCGGCCTCAAGCCTTTGGTGGGCCAGCTTCATCCGCTGACAAAAATCACCAGGAGAATTGTGGAAATATTCCGTTCCATGGGCTATGAGTCATTGTCCGGTCCGGAGGTTGAGCTGACGAAATACAATTTTGACTTGCTGAATATTCCGGCCGACCATCCGGCCCGCGATTTGTGGGACACTTTTTATGTTCAGGGTGTTCAGGATAAGGAGCAGATGGTGCTCCGGACGCACACTTCGCCTGTTCAAATACGAGCCATGGAAACCAGAAAGCCTCCTGTTCGGTTAATTGCTCCGGGCCGGGTGTTTCGGCACGAGGCCACTGACGCTTCTCATGAGTCGACCCTAACCCAGTGCGAGGGGCTGGTTATTGCCGAGAGCGTTCGGCTGACTGATTTATTCGGCACGGTCAATGATTTCTTGTCGGCCTTGTTTGAGCGGGAGATTGTTACTCGGCACCGGCCCAGCTATTTTCCGTTTGTCGAACCGGGCGGAGAAATTATCATGCGCTGCACCATTTGCCAGGGCCAGGGCTGCTCGGTTTGCGGTAGGACCGGCTGGCTGGAAATGGGTGGCCAGGGCATGGTCCATCCCAATGTTTTGAAGAACATGAAGATCGATCCCAACAAGTTTTCCGGGTTTGCTTTTGGCTTTGGCATTGACCGCTTACTGATGCTGCTTTACCAAGTGCCTGACATCCGTTTAATTTTAAGCGGCGACGTACGTTTTACCAAACAGTTTTAAGATATGAAAATATCGCTTGACTGGCTAAATGAATTAATTGGCAAAAAACTGACTGAAACTCAGGCGGGCGAGTTATTATCACAAGCCGGTTTGCCCTTGGAGTCTGTTAATCGACTGGATCAGGGTTTTACCAATGTGGTTGTAGCCGAGATTGTGGAAATTAACCCGCATCCCAATGCTGATAAACTGCGCCTGGCAACCGTTAAAACCAGCCCAACCAATACTCAACAAGTGGTATGCGGCGCTCCAAATATTAAAGTGGGCCAGAAAGCGCCCTTGGCTCAAGTGGGCAGCAGATTAGCCACGGGCCTGACTTTGAAAAAAGCCAGCATCAGAGGCGTTGAATCCAATGGCATGCTTTGCGCTGAAGACGAGCTGGGCTTGGGCGCCGGCCACGAGGGGATTGTGGTATTGGACCCTGGAGCTAAGATTGGTCAGCCTTTATCCGAGGCTTTAAATCTTTCCGATGTTGGTTTGGAAATTGAAATTACGCCCAACAGAGCGGATGCCCAATCAGCCGTGGGCCTGGCTCGGGATATTTCAGTTTTACTTGGAAAAAAGTTTATCAGTCCTAAATATGTTATTAAAGATACAGGCGCGACCAAAGTAAAAGTTACTATTAAAGACAAAAAAGCCTGTCCTAAGTATTCGGCTCGGCTGGTGACAGGCTTAAAAACAGAATTATCGCCGGCTTGGATGCAAACGCGCTTGCTGGCTTCCGGCATGCGGCCGGTAAATTTAATCGTGGATGTGTCCAATTATGTCATGCTGGAGCTGGGCCAGCCTTTGCATGCTTTTGATGCCGGCAAAGTTGCCGACCAATCAATTATTGTCCGCAGGGCTAATAAGGGCGAACGCTTGAAAACTCTGGATAATCAAGTGCGAGAATTAACGGCTGACATGCTGGTGATTGCGGATGCCAAGGGTCCGATTGCTTTAGCCGGAGTAATGGGCGGGGCAGACAGCGAGGTTAGCGATAAAACTCGAGAGGTGATTTTGGAATCGGCCGTATTTGATCCCAAGGTGGTTAGAAAAACAGCCCGCTCCCTGCATTTATTGTCAGAAGCGTCAATGCGATTTGAGCGCGGAGTTGACCGTGACATGACCGAGACGGCATTAGATAGAGCTACAGAATTGTTGGTTAAACACGGTAAAGGGAAATTAGCTGGCAAGAAAACAGTGGTTAAATCAGCAAGCCCTAAAACGCCGACTATTTCTTTAAGTCTGGAAAAGCTTTCAAAAACTTTGAATAATAAGTTTGCCGCAACCTTTGTAAAAAAAATATTAATCAATTTGGGCTGCCAAGTCACTGGCTCGGCTAAGGCGTTAAAAGTCCGGCCCCCATCCTGGCGGGCTGATTTACAGATTGAGCAGGATCTGCAAGAAGAAGTGACCCGAGTTTATGGCTATCACAACTTGAAGCCGACCCGGTTATCAGGCGAGTTCCGGCCAGCTCCGATTACGGATTTGGAAAAAATCGTCAGTCAAACCAAAGACGCTATGGCGCGTCTGGACTATGATGAAGTCTCCTTATATTCATATGAGTATCCGGCTGGTAAAAATAGCCCGGTTTATTCAAGTTTGAATTTACCAAAGCCCTTGGTAATCCAAAATCCTCTGGACCCAAAGCATAATATTTTACGGCGTTCGCTGCTGATAAATCTGGAAATCGCTGCCAAAGCAAACTTGGAGCGCAGCCCAATCTCGGCCTTTTTGGCATTTGAAGTTGGTTCGGTCTTTTTTAAAGACGGCAAGGGCGTGTTGCCGAACGAACAAATTTACTGCGGCGGCACAGTTTGGCTTTTAAGCAAGAAAAAAAACTGGCTCGGCTCGACTATTAAAGGGCATATCAGCCATTTGCTGTTAGAATTAAATTTACCTGAACCGCACTGGCACAATAATGAAATCAGAATCAAGGAAAAAACTGTCGGCTTCTGGAATGTTTCTCAATCAACTTTGATGGGTAAGAATAATTATACTGTCGAAAGCTGGGAGATTTCTTTGACCAAGCTGGCTGAGTTTTCCTCTAAGAAATTGTATTCCGGAACTCCCAATCAGCCGGTCGTTAAAAGAGACGTTGCTTTGTGGGTACCTGAGAGTATGAATTATAATCATCTTAAGGAAGAAATATTATTGCAATCGTCTTTGATTCGGAATGTGGAGCTGTTTGATGTGTTTACCAAGGACGGCCGCCTAAGCATTGCCGTACATCTAGTCTTCCAAGCTAAAGACCGTACGCTGAAAGCCCAAGAAGTTGATCAAGCCTTACAAAAAATTATTAACCATCTAGATAAACTTCAAGTAAAAGTAAGAAGATAACAAGGAAAAAATATGCCAGCTATGAAAAAAGCAGTCAAGAAAACCAAATCGCTGCTTGCCAAAAAAGGCGAGGGTGATCAGTACACGGCCAAACAAATCACGGTCCTAGAAGGGTTAGCGCCGGTTCGCAAGCGGCCAGGCATGTATATTGGCAATACCGCCACCGAAGGCTTGCATCATCTGATTTGGGAAGTGGTGGACAACTCTATTGATGAAGCCATGGCTGGCTACTGTACCAGTATCGATATTATCATCCACCCGGACAGAAAAGTGGAAGTGATCGACAATGGCCGCGGCATACCGGTAGAAAAACACGCCCAAACCAAAAAGTCAGCCCTAGAAACTGTCATGACCATCCTGCACGCGGGCGGCAAGTTCGGCGAGGGCGGCTATAAAGTGTCAGGCGGTTTGCACGGCGTTGGCTTGTCCGTTGTAAACGCCCTATCTGAATACGCCCACGCTGAAGTTAGACGCGATGGCAAAATCTGGGCTATGGATTTCAAACGCGGCAAGACAGTAAAAAAAGTCAAAACAATCGGCAAAACCAAAGAAACCGGTACCACCATTACTTTTCTGCCTGATCCGGAAATCTTTACCGTGCTTGATTATGACCTGAATTTAGTGCTCGACCATATGCGCCAGCAAGCCTATTTAACCAAGGGCGTGCTGATTTCAATAGAAGATCGAAGAATTAAGCCGTCCTCCACCTATGCTTTTTATTTCGAGGGCGGAGTGGCTTCTTATGTCAAACAGCTGAACCATAACAAAAACCGCAAGCATGACAAGGTCTTTTATGTATCCAGAGAACTGAATAAGGTCCAGGTCGAAATTGGCCTTCAATATACTGAAGATTTCACAGAAACGGTTTTATCCTTTGCCAACAATATTCACACGGTTGAAGGCGGCATGCACATGATCGGTTTCCGCACTGCTTTAACCAGGACCTTGAACAACTACGCGCGCAAACATGAGATTTTAAAAGAAAAAGACGACACCCTGACCGGAGAAGACGTGCGCGAGGGTTTAACCACAATTATTTCTGTAAAGGTGAAAGATCCGCAATTCGAGGGCCAGACCAAGGCCAAACTTGGCAATACTGAAGTTAAGATAGTTGTTGACCAGGTATTTACCGACGCTTTTACAAATTATCTGGAAGAAAATCCTCGGGAAGCAGAGGCGATTGTGGGCAAGTGCGTATTATCAGCTCAGGCCAGAGTGGCTGCTCGGGCGGCTCGCGATACGGTCCTGCGCAAGGGCGCTCTGGAGGGCTTAACCTTGCCCGGCAAGCTGGCTGACTGTTCTTCGCGCGATCCACAAGAATGCGAGCTGTATCTGGTCGAGGGCGACTCAGCCGGAGGCTCTGCCAAGCAAGGGCGAAATCGCGAGTTCCAGGCCATCTTGCCTTTACGCGGAAAAATATTAAACGTGGAAAAAGCCCGTTTGGATAAGATGCTGGCCAATAATGAAATCAAGTCGCTGGTTATCGCCATGGGTACCAATATCGGCGAGCTGTTTAATTTGGAGGGCTTGCGTTATCACCGGGTGATCATCATGACCGATGCTGATGTGGATGGTTCTCATATTCGCACTCTGCTGCTGACCCTATTTTTTAAGCATTTTTCAGATCTAATCACCAGCGGACATCTTTATATTGCCCAGCCGCCCCTGTATCAGCTGCGCAAGGGCAAGGACGTGCGCTATGTCTATAATGACGCCGAATATGAAAAAGCCTTGAAAGAAATGCAGGCTGCTGTTGCGCAGTCCAAGAAAAAAACCAAGACTAAGAAGGCCGGCGATGAAACAGAATCCGGAGAAGAGGATGCTGAAGAAGCCGCCTCGGGAGGAATAGCTGTTCAGCGATACAAAGGTTTGGGTGAAATGAATCCGGATCAGCTTTGGAAAACAACCATGGATCCGGAGCATCGGGTAATGCGCCAAGTGACCATGGATGACGCGGAAAAAGCCGCCGAAGTATTTGACGTCCTGATGGGCGTGGAAGTAGCTCCGCGCAAGCGCTTCATCCACACACGCGCCAAGACGGTTAAAAATCTTGATATCTAATTAATCTTAGATACATCATGGTTAGATTAAGGGTTCCGGAAAGACTTCCCTGGGCTAGATTGTATAGAAATCCGTTTCAGTCAAAAAGCCTGACTTTTTGGATTCCTAATGTTAATCCGAATATCGTTTCAGCTCTGGCGCCTGTTTTAAGTATTTTCTTTATTGTTGTCTGGGCAGCCAATGAATGGATGGGTATCGGCTATTTGTTAATTATTCTTTGGCTAGATTGGCTGGACGGCACAATTGCCAGAAAATACCATCGCGTAACTGTCACCGGCTGGTTTGTCGATACAATATCTGACCGGATATCCGAATTGGCAATTCTGGTGCCCTTGGGTGGTTTTTGGGCTTATCTGGTAATTATTAATATAGGCTTGTCTGTCCTGAGCTGGTTTACAAAAAAGAATCTGATTATGTGGCTGCGTTTTTTTGTTTTGTTGTATCTGGTATATTTAGCAATATGGATTTAGAACTGCTTTTATGGCAAACGCTCTGGCTGCTAGCGCCCATGGGCATTGCCAATATGATGCCGGTGTTTGCCGCCAAGCTGGCGTCCAAGTATTCATATCCAATTGACGGTTATCGGTCTTATAACGGACAGCCTTTATTTGGGGTGCGTAAGACTTATCGAGGCATTATCGCCGGCATAATCGGCGGCGCGGCTATATTCCTGGCTCAACAATGGTTATATGATTCATCCGCCTGGATTAGGCAGATTAGCTTGTTTAATTATCCTGCTATGACTGTTTGGTACGGCTTTTTAGCGGGCTCAGGGGCGCTGACGGGTGATTTGATAAAAAGTTTTTTCAAGCGCCGAGTGGGCATTGCCCCGGGCCGGCCCTGGTTTCCTTTTGATCAAGTTGACTATTTAATCGGCGGACTGATGTTGACCAGCTGGTTATTCTGGCCCGGCTTAAGTCAGATTGCAGCTTTATTGGTTTTAGGTATTGTTCTGCATATTATGACCAATAAAATTGGCAAATTATTGCGGTTAAGGCCGTAAATATCTTGGTTAAGAATTGTAGTTAGGGAACACAGACTTAAGGCTTTGTGGAGAGCAACCTACAAATGAGTAGCCATAAAACTATATTTGTAGCAGAAATATTATAAATTTAGAGTCGCGGCAAGTGGTCCTTAGACGCTATAACTGCGCAACAGCGCAAGAACAGGCACAGGACATGGATTTTTGGCTAGGTAGAGGGAAAGCTGTTTTTTGCCTTGACGGCTTAAATAATATGTTGTAATATGCCTTTGTCTGCCCCAACCGGGGCTTTTTAAAACCGTTTATGTTAATGATATATGGCATTTAGTCTAGTAAATTACATACGCGAATCGCGCGATGAACTGAAAAAAGTCGTCTGGCCAACCAGAAGCGAAACCACGCGCCACACTGTCATGGTGATAGCTATTAGTTTAGGGGTAGCCGCTTTCCTGGGCGTGGTTGACTACATTTTGAACTACATTTTGGAATTCGCCTTATAAAAGATTATGGCCAAGCAAATTCTACAAATGGGGCGTCGCTGGTACGTCTTGCACACTTACTCCGGTTATGAAGAAAACGTTGCTCGAAATTTACGGCAGCGTATTGAATCAATGGACATGGAAGATAAAATCTTTAGTGTTTTAATTCCGACTGAAAATAAGATTAAAATCAAGAACGGCAAAAGAAAAGTCGTTACTGAAAAGATTTTCCCCGGCTATGTGCTGGTAGAGATGATTGTGACTGACGACTCATGGTATGTGGTGCGTAATACTCCTAATGTTACCGGCTTTGTCGGTACCGGCACTACTCCGACTCCTATCTCTGAAAATGAAGTGAAAGAGCTTCAGCGGCGCATGGGTGTAGAAGAGCCTAAGTACAAGATCGATGTTTCAGTTAATTCGCCAGTCAGAATTATTGACGGTCCGTTTAAAGAATTCGAAGGCAAAGTTTCCGAGGTTGATGAAGCTCGCGGCAAGATTAAGGTGCTGGTTTCCATGTTTGGACGTGAAACGCCCATTGAGTTAGACTTTCTACAGATTAAAAAATTATAAAAACATGGCCAAGAAGATTAAAACAGTTGTTAAATTACAAATACCCGGGGGACAGGCCACTCCAGCGCCGCCAGTCGGTCCGGCACTGGGCCAGCACGGCGTTAATATCGGCGAGTTTGTAAAGAAATTCAATGATGCTTCAAAAGACCGCAACGGCGAATTAACCCCGGTTGAAATTACGATATTTGAAGATCGGTCATACACTTTTATCATGAAAACCCCGCCGGCGGCTGTGCTTTTAAAAAAAGCGGCTGGCTTGGAAAAAGGCTCTGGCGACCCCTTGCGAATAAAAGTTGGCAAGGTGACCAGAGCGCAGGTTAAGGAGATTGCCGAAAAAAAGATGACTGACTTAAATGCCAACAACATTGAGGGGGCGATGAAAATAATTGAGGGGACAGCCCGGCAAATGGGCTTAACCATAGAAGGATAAATTTATGCCTAGCGAAGCAATTATGATTCTATTATTACCAATAGGGGGAGTTTTAACTGTAATACTAGCGATTGCGTTATTTATCGGCGCTGCCCAGGACAATAAAACCGCTACTTCCAAAACCGACATAGTCAAACATATTTATTTATACTTGATGTCTTTTGTCACTTTGCTGACTGTTGTTTTTTCCGTTGCTACCCTGTTAAACGTGGGCGTGAAATCATGGATTTTAATCAAAGCGGAAGCCTCTGAATCTTATGATAGCCAACCGCCCGGCTTGTATTTGTCAGAAAGTTCGGAACCAGTGGAGGCAAAAACCCAGTCAACCACTTTTACTTGCGCGGAAGGCTGTGAGTTTACTGATCAGGACCTGGAGCAAGTGGGTTATTGGAAAAGCAATTATTCAAATTGGCGGGAAAATACTGATATTAAGAACAGACGGGCAACCGCCACAGTAACAGCCTTATCTTTTTTAATCGTTGCCCTAATTACCTTCATTATTCATTGGCGCATCGTACAAAAAGAATACAAGAGCCGGAAGGACGGCAAGCCATTGGTGACTCGAGCCATATATATGTGGACCTTTGTACTGGTTGGCCTGCTAATGCTACTTGTGTCAGGCGGGTTTTTAATCAACACCGGACTAAGGGCGACATTGTATCCGGATACTTATACTCAGGCTGACTACCGCAGCACAGAGATTAGCTTTGACCAAATGGGCGTTCAATCAATTGTCAATTGCGCTGAAGCCTGTGATTTTACCGAAGAAGAAGTGCAGATGGCTGAGCAGTGGCTGGTTGATAATAAAGAAGGCGTAGTCGATACCGATGATACCAAGGTCTCAAAGATTCAAAACGAGGTAGCCAGCACCACTCCATTCATTTTAGTTGGTTTGCCTTTGTTTATCTACCACTGGGTGGGTGTGCGTAAAAAAAAGGCAGAGGGATCAGAACAACAAACTAATAATCAAGAAAACTCGTAATGAAGAAACGATCAAAAAAGTATATCGAGGCCAAAGGTGCGATTGAATCAGGCAAAGCTTATCCTTTGGATGAAGCAATTAAGCTGGTCAAAGAGCAAAGCAAAACCAAGTTCGATGCCGGCGTGGAAGTGCATATGCGCCTGGGCGTTGATCCGAAGAAAGCCGAGCAGATTGTTCGCGGCACTCTTCAGCTGCCCCATGGCACAGGCAAAATATTAACCGTGGCCGCATTTGTGCAGCAGGATCAGGTGGAAGCTATCAAGAAAGCCGGAGCTGACGTGGTTGGTTCAGACGAGCTGATTAAAGAGCTGAAAAAAACAGGCAAAGCCAATTTTGACGTGGCCGTGGCTCATCCGACCATGATGAAATCCCTAGGCCCGATTGCCCGAATGCTGGGACAAAAAGGCTTGATGCCCAATCCGCGCAATGAAACGGTCACTGCCAAAGTGGCCGAAACAGTCGCCGCTCTGAAAAAAGGCAAGTCAAGTTTTCGTACTGATGCTACTGGCAATTTGCATCAGCTGATTGGCCGCGTTTCGTTTGAAGATAGCGCCTTGAAAGAAAACTACATGGTTTTTACTGACGCTATTAAAAAAGCCAAGCCAACGGAAGCCAAGGGCACTTATATTCAGAATATCACACTGTCATCCACCATGGGCCCGGGCATAAAAGTTAGTTTTTAAATTCCAACGGGGAAAATATGCCAAAACGGGAAGACTATATTTCATGGGACGAGTGTTTCATGCGGATAGCTCGGGTTATCTCGCAACGATCGAAAGATCCCAGCACACAAGCCGGGGCTGTTATTGTCGATAAAAATAACATTATCGTGGGGTTGGGTTATAATGGCTGGCCAAGAGGCATACATGATGATGATTTGCCCTGGGAGAGGGAAGGCGGTTTTTTAGATACTAAGTACGCTTATGTAGTTCATGCTGAAGAGAATGCCATAAATAATTCAAATACCCGTACTAAGGATTGCAAAATCTATACTACCTTATTCCCCTGCAATGAGTGTGCTAAAACCATCATCCAAAACGGCATCACAGAAATAATTTACGAGAGTGATAAGTACCACGATGAGGAGATCTGGGTGGCTTCGAGGAAAATGTTTGATTTAGCTGGCGTGAAATATCATCAGTATGAGTCAAAATGGGCCAAAGATTAACATGGTAATAAAATTCAAAAGACTCAGGGATAATTTAAAAATTCCCGAGTATGCCCATCCGGGCGATGCCGGCCTTGATTTGTTTTCTTTGGAAGATTACCTCTTACAACCAGGGGAGCGACATTCCTTTGCTCTTGGTTTTGCCTTGGAGTTGCCCGAGGGTTACGTGTCTCTAATCTGGGATAAAAGCGGCTTGGCTCAAAAGCACGGCATTACTCTGATCGGCGGAGTGATTGAATATACTTATCGCGGCGAATATCAGTTAATTATGCTGAACATCGGCGACCTGCCCTTTGAAGTTCATAAGGGCGATAAAATCGGCCAGCTGTTAATCCAGCCGATTGTTACGGCTCAAATTGTGGAGGTAGAACAATTAAGCGAAACTGCCCGGGGCCAAGGCGGTTTTGGCAGTACTGGGAAAGAATAATTATGATTATCGGCATTACAGGAACTTTTGGCGCGGGCAAAGATACAGTGGCTGAGTATCTTGAAAAAGAAAAAGAATTTAAAGCGTATTCGTTGTCTGACGCTATTCGAGATGAATGCAGGCAGTTGAATCTGCCCATAGACCGAGATACTCTTCAAAAAGTTGGCAATGATTTGCGAGCCAAGTCTGGCTTAAATGTTTTAGCCCAGAGGATTATTCAAAAGATAAATCAGGAAGGCCAAAGAAACGCCCAAATAACCAGCGTGCGCAATCCCGGCGAGTGGGAAGAAATAAAAAAGACCGGGCAGGCATATTTAATATCAGTGGATGCGCCGATAGAACTGCGCTTCCAAAGGATTAAAGGAAGACAGCGCATAGATGACAATATTGATTTTGAAAAGTTCAAAGCTCAAGAAGAACTCGAACAGCAAAGTACGGATCCGGCCAGCCAGCAATTAAAGCAAATGGCGGAAATGGCGGATTATACAATAGTCAACGACAAGACACTGGAAGAATTATACAGAAAAGTGGACGAGGTGTTAGAGAAAATTCAGAGCTAACCAAGGTGTGTCACCGCGGAGCAGGATTCGGCTGCTTTTGTGATATAAAAAATGAGGCGGGAGATGTCTCGTTTATGCGATTTTATGGTGATTTGGGGTATAAAAAAGCGTCTTCCGTATCAGGGCAGTACAGAAGACGCGCAACTGTGAACGCCGAGCCAGACCCACGAGGCAAGGAATTCGGCCTGGATACTTCTTCCAGCAGGTTTATGTCAGTGGGCTATTGAACAGATCCTTTCTGTCGGTAGACCATTAAATAGACCCTTTCTGTACTCCAGTATCCATTCAGGACCGTGCTGCCCCACGTAGGAGGTCCCTAATCTGTTGATGGCCCCTGATTAGCGTACTAATCAAGCTTTGCTCGGACTGTAGCAAAACACCTATAACACCTCGCTATTAATACCCACATGAAGGGCTTCGTTCACAGAAGAGTGAGCCTGACTAGATTATACTGCGAAAAGATTATTGTCAAATAGGCTTGAAAGCACTAAACCGAGGCGTGTCATCGCGGGGCGGCCACCGCCACAGAGATATATACTTTTAGGAGGGCGGGGTCCCGCTAGAGCGGGAGATCCCGCTATCTATTGTGACATATATAAAAATTGAGGCGGGAGAAGCTCCGGCTATGAGTTTATTTATATAAAATATTTCTTTACTTCCTCAAAAACCTGTGGCCATTTTAAACAAGCAATGACATGTAGCTGGCTATCTACTGTTGTGTGATCGTATAGAAATACAATACCTTGATAGTAAGAATCAAGGTGTTTTAATAATTCCACATTATCATCAATAACACCAAGCAAATTCGGATACATTTGGCTAAGTAAGTTTCCTTTCCAGATATTGCCATCTTCATGTTTAGTACTATCTGGTCGGCAAATAATAGGTGCTTTTGGAAAACCATGTTTATCTAACCAGTTTTGAGTACCTTCAATTACGTTTTGCGGTCTGATAGTGAGATAGGCAGCCACAGGAATAATTTGGTGAATTTTATTTAAGTACTCATGGGCACCCTCAATTAAAGGGAGTTCTTTTTGTAATTCATTTGAATAGATCAATCTTTTTTTGAATTCCAATACTTCTTGTGATTGCCAATAAGGAATGTTCTTGGTATATCGGTATTTTTCAATAATCTCTTTAACAGTGAGGTTTTCGGGATTTCCAAACTTTTTCTGCATAGCAGCTATCCAATTGCCCAAAGTCCAAGACAGCGTTTCATCAATATCAACAGCCAGGCCAGGTTTTTCAATGGTTGGTAAATCATTCATAGATAATTGCTATTTTTGGTCCAGCTTGCGTTCTTTCACCCGCTGTTTGGCTTCTGAATCAGCCCGAGCCCAATCATAGTCGTTATGATCCACGAATTTCATGGCTTGCGCGCGCCAGGGTGAGCGTTTTTGTATTAATTTATGCATTTGCTGGCAGGCCTTACGGTAGCTGCGATGGCCCTGGGGAGTGGTTCTAAGCTCCAGCAGATGATAAGCCTCGCGCTCGTTCATAGCCATGACCCAGCGCATTTTTGAACCGTGCAAGGCCGAGTATTGAGCCTCAGTGGGGAATTCGGGTTTTAAGGCATCATAGAGCTTAACTGACAATTCATGGCATTCCTGGCCCTTGTCTTGATAACCGGCTTTTACCAGGTCTTCAGGCATGGCAAAGCCTAAATGCGGATTATAGGACTGCTTCAGCTGGCTGGTCATGCGATGACGCATAAGATCTTTATACGTGCCAAAATCAGTAATTAAATCAAAAGTATAAGCATAGCCGGATTCCATGGCGCGGTAAGGGCGGTCTCGGCGAGCGCGACGCTGGCCAATATAGGTTTGGGCAACTTTTTGTTTTCGATCCTCCGGCCAAGATTCTATGAGCGAAATGATTTGTATCAAAGGAAGTTCAGAATAAGCATAAAGCATCAGAGCAATGTTTACATTATCATAGCGCTCCTCGAGAAGCTTTGTAATTAGCTCAGGACTAGGTTCTTGGCCAGCCAGCTTTTTGGCAATGGTTTGTCCGCCCCGGTCGAGTAAAGATATTTCATCAACTTGTTGTTTTGTTTCGCTGCTTAGCAGCTGTTTAGCCAGCTCAGCCATGTTTGTTTCGTTTGCCATCCGATAATCGTCTTTTTGAGCGCGCCGTACATAAGCCGGCACGATTTTATTCAATTCCCGCATGGCTGATTGGCCGATGTTTTGAATTTCGCTGAACTGGCTGGAGTAGAGCGAGGAAATCAGCCCTTGGAAAAAACGTCCATTGCCAAATATGCCCACATTCGTTTTCGTGGCCAGGGGCAATAAATACCTTAGCGTATCGCAAGCCCTGGTTTTTAGGTCGATATTGTATGTCATGCGAAAGGCTTTTTGATCTTTGGTTGAGTCTAAGTAAGTCAGCTTCTGCTTTTCACCAGTGCCCAAAATATCATATTCAGCCTGGTCAAGCGGTTTTAAGTTTTTATAATAATCTTTCATGGGCTCGATCAATTCAGCATAAATGTCAAAGATCCGATCCATGGTTTGTTTAAAAAGTTCCGCGTGTTGCGACTGAGCAATTTTGGGATCAGTATAATATTTATAATTACCCTGATCGTCTTTTTGCTCATAAAAAACATAGCGAGTGGACTGCTCAATGGGCGAGCCGCCGATCCGGCATTCCTCAATCTCTTTGGTCGCGATCATGGAAATGTTTTCCATGGAAAGGTGGGCGCCTTCCAATTCGCCAACCGAGTCGTCTCCAAAAGCGATCAATACCCTTTGAATCAGCTTTTCGGCGTGCTCCGAGTCTATAACTCCCTCGCTGATGAATTCCTTGAGCAAAGTTTCCCGAAAACCGCCTTTGGCCCGGCTATAACGCGCGTAAGCCGCTCCCACCATGCCAGGCATGTTGGTCACGCAAAAAACATCGCCTTCCGGGTCAGTGACATATTTTTTTAATAATTCAATTTCTTGTGGGGAAAACTTAGCCATAGTCAGTTAAATGCCAGGATTACCAAGTGATTTTAAGCTAAATTTCCAGTTCAATCAAATCTTGACCAATTTGATAGAAAACTCTAAGGTGAGCCCAGATTAGATATTGTAAATTGACAACCTTTGGGAGGGGATTTATGCAATTTCCAAAGAATAATGGCTGGCTTGAGATGATCTTCGGGCCAATGTTTTCAGGCAAGACAGAGGAGCTGATTAGGCGTTTAAAAATCGCTAAAATTGGCAAGCAGATAGTTCAGGCGTTTAAACCAAAACGAGATACCAGGTTTAAGCCTGACGAGCTCAACACGCACGGTGGTCTGGAGTGGCAAGCTATTGAGGTGGAAACTGCTCAGGAAATTTTGGATAAACTGTCGCCAGACACGCAAGTGGTTGGTATTGACGAGGCACAATTTTTTCCTGACCCTGACGAGCTGGATCGTGTCTGTGAGGAATTAGCCAGACGAGGCATCCGGGTTATTGTGACTGGTTTGGATCTGGATTATAAAGCTGATCCATTTGAGGTAACCATGCTTCTGGTGGCCAAATCTGAATTTCCAGAAAAGTTCTTAGCGGTTTGCCGAAAGTGCGGAAATGTAGCAGCGAGGTCTCAGCGTTTGACCGATTCATTAGAACGAATCAGAGTCGGAGGGAAAGATGACTATGAGCCCCGCTGTCGTCACTGTTTCGTACCACCCCAGGAGGAGGAATGATTCTATAAAGGGTCGACTTATAAAGCACAAGTCGGCCCTTTTCAATTTATCGCCTTAAGGTATAGGCGAGGATCCCTTCCTCGCCTGTGCGTGAATACCAATAGCCAGTTTAGGTTTGATTTGTTAACATAATTTATATGAGTAAAAAAAGCAAAGGCAAGTTAATAGTATTTGAAGGGGTGGACGGGTCTGGTAAAGCTACCCAGGCCGATTTGTTAATTAAGCGTTTGAAAAAGTTAGGGCATAAAACCGCTCTGGCCGATTTTCCTCAGTACGGCCAAACGTTTTTTGGCGACATGGCCGGACTTTATTTAAAAGGTGCTTATGGTGAGGCCACCAAAGTTAATCCTTATCTAGCCTCGCTGCTTTATGCCCTAGATCGTTGGCAGGCCAGGCCTAAAATTGAAAAGTGGTTAAAGCAGGGGCGGATAGTAATTTCTAATCGCTACACCAGCTCCAGCGCGTTTCATCAGACCACCAAGATGTCAAAATCCAATGACAAGAAAACGTACTTGAGATGGTTAACTGAGCTGGAATATAAAGAGCTGGGTATACCCAAGCCTGACCTGACGATTTTTTTGAACATGCCCTTTGAAGTCAGTCAAAAGTTAGTCAGGAAAAAAGGCCAGCGCAATTACATTGGCACAGGTATTGATCAGCATGAACGGAGCCCTAAACATCAAAAGCAAGCCTGGTTAAATGCCCAGCAGTTGATCAAGCAGCTTAAGTGGAAATCGATTCCTTGTTCGACTAGGGGAGTGTTAGATACTCCAGAGGTGATTGCTGAGAGGGTTTGGAAGGTTATAAATTTAAAATAGCACACAGCGCACCTTAAAAGATGCGCTGTAGACACGAATACAATTACACAGCGAAGGCTTTCTAGCCTGCGCTGTGGTGAATAACCCAGCTTTATTTTTGCCTGATTCCATGATAATCTGGGCTTAATGAATCAGAAATATCAGACCATTATTGGCCTAGAAATTCACGTCCAGCTCAAGACCAAGAGCAAGATGTTTTGCGGTTGCGACAATACTGGTGAGGGTAAAAAGCCCAATACGACCATTTGTGAAATATGCACAGCCCAGCCCGGCACTTTGCCTGTACCTAATGACCAGGCGATCCGCTGGGGCGTGTTAGCCGCGCTGGCCTTGAATTGCCAAGTTGCTCCGGTTTCCAAATTTGACCGCAAGCATTATTTTTATCCTGATCTGCCCAAGGGCTATCAAATTTCTCAGTATGATCAGCCCATTGGCAGCGAGGGTTATCTGGATATTGGCTTGGGCGATCAGGCAGTGCGCATCAGAATTGAGCGCTTGCACTTGGAAGAAGACTCGGCCAAGCTTTTGCATGAACCAGGACAAAAAGACACTTTCATAGATTTTAATCGCGCCGGAACGCCCTTGGCGGAAATTGTTACCAAGCCGGATATTGCCAGTCCTGAGCAGGCGCGGATTTTTTTACAAGAGCTGAAAATGATCATGCAGTATTTGGGCGTGTCTGATGCTGACATGGAAAAGGGCCAGCTGCGCGTAGATGCCAATATTTCCCTGCGTCCCATGGACGACACTAAGCTGTATTCTAAGACTGAGGTTAAAAATATTAATTCATTCAAAGCAGTTGAAAAGGCGCTAGCTTTTGAAGTAATCAGGCTAACAAAGCTCTGGGATGAAGGCAAGCCGCCCAAGCTGCTGGCCACTCGAGGCTGGGAAGAAACCAAAAATGAAACTGTTGAACAGCGCGTCAAAGAAGAATCAGCTGATTATCGCTATTTTCCCGAGCCTGACATTCCGCCGCTTAAATTCACCAGAGAGTATTTGGATTCAATCCAAGCAGAAATGCCCGAACTGCCGGCTGCCAGAAAAGCGCGTTTCCAGTCCGAGTATGGATTTACGGTTGAGGATGTTCAGCAGCTGATAAGCGATCAGGATATAGCGAACTATGCCGAAGAAGTGATTTCTGAATTGCGAGCCTGGCTTAAAGCTGAAAACGTAAAAGACAGCGGCGTTACCTGGCAGTTAAATAAAGAAGAGTTTTCCAAGCTGGCAGCTAACTGGCTGATCAATCGGTACATGAAGCTGGCTCGTGAAAACAAGTTAGCGGCCAATAAAACCAAAATCACTGCGGAGAATATGGCAGAGTTTATCAAGCTAGTTTGGCAGGGCAGCGTGGGCTCAAGATCCGCACTGGTTGTACTTGAGGAAATGTTTAAAACAGGCGGCGATCCATCAGATATTATCGAGAAAAAACAGCTAGGCCAAATGAGCGATGAGGCAAGCCTGCATGCTGTGATTGACAAGGTTATCCAAGATAACCCAAAGGAAGTAGAACAGTACAAGGCTGGCAAGATTACCCTGGCAAAATTCCTCATGGGTAAAATAATGCAAGAAACCCAAGGCCGGGCTGATCCAGAAAAATCCAACCGGTTGTTAATTCACAAGTTGAAGTAATTTTAGTTGTTAGAACAGAGATCGTTTATAATTTTTTAGATAAATGAAAAGCCCCGCAAGAAATAAATCCGCGGGGCACAGCTAGGTTTTTGGTTTTTGTTCCTCATTGACCACACTGATAGCCTCAAGGGCGTTACCAAGCCGCCTGATAAACCATTTCTGGTTAAACGCGTCCGTGAGCGTGATCGTGACGGTTCTAGGGCAATTCATGTTCCATTTGCGGGATACAAGCACGGCCTTGAGCTTTATCTCGTCTTTGTTGTCGATTTGGACGGTTTTTGCCTTAATCATCACAAGCAGATAACCGATATACAGCAGGGCCTCGGGCTTGAAAGTGATACTGACTTTGCGAGAGCCGGAAAGAGCTTGGGTAAGCGCCGCAATGATTTTATCACGCATTTTAATGTCCTCCCTTGATTCGTGTCGTTAGTGAAAAGTATACATGATAAACATATAAAAGTAGTTTAAAATAACATTTTTGTCAAGGGTTAATACTAAAAAAATATGAAAGTTAAGATTGAATATATCCGCAGCCTATTAGTCACCAAGCTGCGTAAATTAAACTTTACTGCCAAGGAAGCCAGAGCGATTGCTGAGGAATATGTTGGGGGCGAACTTAAAGGCAAGAGCTCTCATGGGATTTATGGTTTTATCCGGGCGTATAGAAAAATGAAAGGCCGGAAGCGCGGGCATTACAAGGTTACTAAAAACAAGCCAGCCTTTGCCTTTATCGACGGCCGCAAAGACATGGGCCAGATTGTGGCTGACTATGCCATTAAGCTGGCCATGACCAAGGCTAAGAAAACGGGCGTGGCCATGGTGGGCGGAAATAATATTCAAGCCTTTCTAAGGCCGGGTACCTGGGCAGAGATGGCTGCACGTAAAGGTTTAGTTGCGTTATGTTTCAATTATGGCGGCGGTCCTTTAATGGCGCCCACGGGAGCACGGGAGGCCGTGATTTCAACTAATCCGATTGGTATTGGAATTCCTTATCAGCCTTTTCCGCTTGTGATAGATATGGCTGTTTCCAATAGGGCTTTTTATAATGTTCGTTTAGCAAAGACTCTGGGCAAAAAAATTAGCAAGGATTGGGGAATTGATAAATTTGGCCAGCCGACCACTGACCCTAATGCGCTGGTTGCCGTACTGCCCTTTGGCGGCTATAAAGGCTATGCCCTTGGCTTGGCCTTGGAAGTGCTAACAGGCCCCTTGGTTCGAACCAAGGTAGGCAAGAACACCAAGGGCTATCGCGGATTTTTATTCATTGTGATTGATCCTCTGGTCTTTACCACCAAGAAAGAATTTGACCGAGATACCAAGAAGCTGATTAAAGAAGTAAAAACTGCCAAGAAAATTACCGGCGTGAAAAATATTCTTATCCCGGGCGAACGCGCCTATGCCATAGAGCAGAAAAAGATAAAGAGCGGATACTTTGAATTAGATAAAGAGATAATAGCCGCTATCGAAAAGTCATAAAATATCGCTGGGTTATTTTGGAAATAATGGAGAATATTATAAACACTTGACGTTCACAGCGTACCTTACAAAAAGGGGTTATTTAGGCTAGTTTATAACCAGCACAAAATACTCTGTTGTTTTTTAACATAGAACCGAAAAAAACTGACGAGGTGAAATTATGGGAGAAATGCCACAAAAACCTTTTCGCATAGAAGTTTGGCAGGGAGATTCCTTGGTCCGACATTCTGCAGTGCCATCGGTACTCCTTAGCCAGTTACCGATAAGAACAAAAGGCCGGATTCAGGAGACGAAACAGGCAGTCCTCATCAAGAGGATAAAACCCCGGCGAAAAATGTCCGTGGACTGAGCCATCATTGATTGTAAACAACAGCGATCAAGGCTATGGGGCGGTGCATATTATCAGCATCGCCCTTTTTTATACAAAAAAAGGGCGTTGTTAATCTATAAACCCCCAGCATTGGCTGGGGTGTACGTTTGAAGGCGACGCCGTATGCTAAAGCTGTCCGGCAGGACGGCTTTAGCAATTAACATTATACGCCTATGTCTTCACATCAACGTACCATTCGTACACTA
>JAZDMR010000013.1:0-26053 GCA_043800725.1 bacterium
TAGTGTACGAATGGTACGTTGATGTGAAGACATAGGCGTATAATGTTAATTGCTAAAGCCGTCCTGCCGGACAGCTTTAGCATACGGCGTCGCCTTCAAACGTACACCCCAGCCAATGCTGGGGGTTTATAGATTAAAAAGCCGCCCCCAGATATTTTACGGGCGGGCTGTGGTTCTGGCACTAAAACCACAAGTATTTCTGGGGGCGTTGGTTAAATTTGGGGGGTTGGAACCGAAGTATTGAGCGGGGATTAGCAAGGATATATGCTTTCAGATTAGGCTTTAGGCATCCAGCATATAGACTGGCTAGTGAGAAGCGCACTCGGAGGATAGTACCCCCCAAAAGGGTTTGAATTTATGGAGAGCCGGCAGTGAGGGAAGAAAGGAGTTTATTGAACAACTCCAGTAACGGATTTCTCAGTAACCCAGGGCCCCTCGGTAGGACCGACTCCCCAATGAGCAATTATATTTTATTGTACCTTATTAATTAGTATTTCAGCAACTGGTTTGTCCTAAGCTGCAAGATTCTTTATACTTAACAGATTATGAATATATTAAAACTAATCGGTGTTGGTTTCCAGTTCGTGGGCAGTGCCTTATTGAGTTTTAGTCTTATTAAATCGCACCAACAGATTGAGGATGAAACCAAGGGGTTTTTTGGGCAGAATCCGTTTGCCGCGGTTAATTTAATCGCCGAGAGAAAAATCACTCGCTTTGGGCTGGGCCTGATGGTAACTGGCTTTGCTCTGCTTTTTTCCACCACCTTGGCAGAAACTGTTGATACGGGTTGGGGCGAGGCTTTAATTTTTGGGGTGGTCCTCGGCGCCAGTGGTTTGTTACTGCTTTATTTATTCAGCGTACTGAAAGAACAGCGCCATCGCAGGATCCATCGACAATACTACCGCAGTGAACTTCGTAATCAATTATTAAAGCTACGAGACGAACTAGCCCAAAAAGATACCCACTCAACTCGGGCCTTTCGCAACTGGAAAAAGGCTTCCCTTCCCTTACTTCAGGATTATGAAAATAATATCACTTTAGATTTATGGGAAAAGCTTCAGTCTGGAATGATTGACCGCTTACCTAGACAGACCAACCCTGATAAAACAAAACGTTTTATTACTCACTTTATTGAAGAGCACTTTGAGGAGCTGGAAAAACCTGAGGAAGTTCAAGGTAAATCAATTCATAAATAGTATTCCTTAGCGTCTTCCTTGCAATCATTGAGGAGTTAAGGTAGTTTTTTGATGCAGGCCGGAGTGGTGAAATTGGTATACACGCCAGGTTTAGGACCTGGTGGGAGCAATCCCGTGGAGGTTCAAGTCCTCTCTCCGGCACCAGAAGAAACATTTTGCACGAACTTTTTACGAATTAAATTTCTGATTTCTGGGCGGGGCGGAAGGGGGGTCTGTGGGAAATTCCGCCCCGCTCCTGTCCGCTTTTTTGGATTTTATTTTAGGGCTTCTTTTCCGGCACTGAGACGGGCTGTATCCCGCAAAGGCGGGATGCGCCGCATGGGGAAGGGATTGCTTGCCCCACCCACCCATACGCGCTGGTTATTCCCTAATATATCAGAATATCCATATTTTAGATATACACTTATTGCATTTATAATATAAATATAACTATTACAAATAAAGAATATAAGCGGATTATTGCCAAAATTATCCAAGCCAGACAAATGGTAGGATTGAGACAGATTGATGTAGCAAAGAAATTGAAACGACCACAATCGTATATTTCAAGGCTGGAGTCAGGAGAGTATCGCATCGATATTCTTGAGTTGAAAACATTAGCAAAACTGTACAAGAAAGACATTCGATATTTTCTTTAGTATTATCCCAGCCAATAGACATTCTTCATCTTCTCGCTCAACTTATGTGTGTTCGCGTGAGACAGCGTACCCAGATATGATTGCAGTGATTGATTAACTTTTACTTTGCCAACCTTCCCACTCCGATATTGATCGGTTTGTGCCATTAACTTTCTGAACATTCGCCGCTTTGTTCTCGTCCTCACACGTCGATAATGGGAAAATAATACGTACCCAAGAAAATCGATACCCTGTCGGTATTTGTGGATTTCCACTTTGTTTGGGTGAAGGGATATGTGGAGGGAATCACGCAAAAAGTCTTGAATGGGGATAATCAGGCTTTCCAAATATTCTTTGTCATGCGAGACAATAACAAAATCATCCGTGTACCGGACATAATGTTTGACCTTCAGCCGATGTTTTACGAACTGATCCAACACGTTCAGATACACATTTGCGAACAACTGCGACGTAAGGTTTCCGATTGGCAGTCCAACGCGCGAAGCGCGTTTTACTCTCTCTCACTGCCGCGTTGTAGCTCGTAATAATTCTCTCTACCAAGTTGAATGTTTTCTCGTCAGTAATCCTTTTGCGTATTTGTGTAAGCAAAATATTCTGATCCACCGAGACAAAAAACTTCCGAACATCACATTTCAACGCATAGCACGCCCAGGTATTGTTCCGGCTCGCTTTCCGCAACATCGAATGCAACCGCTCAACTCCTTTATGCGTTCCTCTGTTGACGCGACACGAAAACGAGTCGGCAATAAAGGTCGGTTCAAAAATCGGATTCAACGCGGCAAAGACGGCATGATGGACAATTCGGTCTCGCACCGTCGCTTTATGAATATTTCGCGGTTTTGGGTCACAAATATTAAACGACGTGTAGTGGCCGTGTCGGTAGCGCCCACTTTGCAGTTTGCGCTGCAACTCAAAGATATTTTCTTCAAGCCGCCAGGCGAAGGCCAAAACATCGGTCTTTCGCTCTTTGCCTTTCCGAAACTCCACCCAGGCTGAAAAGAGATTCTCTGATGAAGTTATTTTCTTAAATATATCAATAACCATGTACATCTATGCTCAATGAATTCGACATTCCGATTTTCAAAAAATCCTACGACTTATACAAAACGTTTTACGGTTATCGAACCACCGTACCGAAACAAGATCGCTACACGATTTGGCAGAAATGCGACATAACGATTCTCGACATGATTGAGGGTATTCTTAGTGCTAGCCAAGTACCCAAGGCGCAAAAGGTCACAATGCTCGAAAAAGTCAGTGTGAACGTGAATCTCCTGCGCGTGCTTATCCGACTTGCGAAAGATACACGAGCGATTGATACAAGGAAATACGTTGCGCTGCAAGAAATGATCGATGAGATCGGTCGCATGCTCGGCGGCTGGCTGCGGTCAAGCAGGTTGTAAGCAAAGGGCGCTCGGATGAGCGCCCCGCTGTTGTAAGGAGAGACTTCGTGAGGAAGCCGGACACCGAGCCATAGTTCTCGTTGGCGTTGTCAGACCAGTTCGTGTCGGACTTGAGCTGACCGTCGTTGAAGTTGGCATACGGCGCGTTGTCGAAGGTGCCATCGGCATCAGGATATTGCCCTCGTCCGTCTGAAATCACCATCCCTTGAACGCTCTCGGGATTGTATTTTATTTGGCGGCATTCAGAACCTCGAAACGAGATTTTCTGAAACCCGCGCCAGACGAAGGCAAGCAGTATCTCCTCATACGCAACTCGCTCATGGGAATCGTAACCCTCATGATTCTGATTGCTTTGTATGCTAGAGAGAGTTCGGTGACAACGATCCGTAAACCGTCGTTCAGAAACCTAATCTCATGAGCATCTTATCAAAAAAATACAGTTTGTAAAGCTCTTTGAGTAAAAGAAGAGGGGTCACCCACGAATCTGCTGCCACGAATGGCAAACAAGATGTGGATAACCCCGGATGCGGCGAGCGCCTTCGGCGGGAAGAGACAAGGGACAAGGAATCCAAAGTTACAAGAAGGCAAGTCGCAAAGATCGATGTTACTGCGTGAGGAAGCCGGACACCGAGCCATAGACCTCGTAGGCGTAGCCAGACCAGTCCGCGCCGGACCCGAGCTGACCGTCGTAGAAGCCGGCACACGGCGCGAGGAGAAAGGGGCCACCGGCACCAGGATCGATGTCGTCGCCGGGGAAATCAGCATGGAGCTGTTCCCAGCGGACGAAGCGATCGGGATGGGTGAGGGTCATGCAGAGACCGAGGAACCGTAGTAAGGGCACATTTTTGCTAAACTATTGGCGGCGCGCGCCGTACTCGGCGCACGGCCCGTCCCAGCGCTAGAAAAGAAGCCCTAAAATAAAATCCAAAAAAGCGGACAGGAGCGGGGCGGAATTTCCCCCAGACCCCCCTTCCGCCCCGCCCAGAAATCAGAAATTTAATTCGTAAAAAGTTCGTGTAAAGTGTACAATTACTGCACCAAGGGCCTACGGGCCAAATCGTGCTTCAGCTTTCAGGCGCCCAATTAAATTGGGCTTCTTTCAGCTTACACACGTTTGTCCCTCTTCATCTCGCACTTAGTCTTCCAGACTCAAGCACTCGATGAGGGAGACCCAAGTGCTCAACATTGCTCGGGTGTACCGACACAGAAAAATAAACTATCATATATATATGCGCAATCCAGAATTTACATTATCTCCGGCAATGGCCATGGGCGACCAAAAAGGCGGCCTCCTGATTAGGCTTGCCAAAACAGAAAAGAAACTGAACGCTCTGCGCGCTAATCCTGATCAAGCCCAGGCGCACGGACAAGAACTATTCGAACTGATGGGGGAATTCAATAATTTGTCCGGCCAACTAGAAGATTTAGGGATAGGCAAAGAAGATACGGAGACCTTCCGGGAATTAGTAAGAACACACCAAGAAATTGAAAGGTTAAGAGGGCCGGGCATTGCCAGAGCAGACAGAATAGTAGAGCTGTGCAAGAAATCAAATAGCTTAGCAGATGGACTTGCTAAGCACGGCCTGAATGAAGACAAAATAGAAAAACTTAGACAAGAAGTAATATTGGAGGACTGCCTTCCAGCAGCCGCATAATCAAACATTTTACTTTAATAACATCCGCAGGCAAAGATGGCCATCTTCGCCTATGATTATTATGTTGGTCTGCTAAACTTAGCTTATGAACTTCTTACAAACATTTGAACCAAATCCGATTGCTTTTGCTTGGGGGCCGATCACTGTCTACTGGTATGGCATATTTTTAGCTATTGGTTCACTGCTGGCAGTAGTCATTACTATCCATCTAGCTAACCACGCCCATTTGCCGGTTAATAAACTGATCGATTGGTTATTTTTAATCCTGGTAATCGGTTTCTTGGGTGCTCGTCTTTATCATGTGCTAAACGAACCAGCTTATTATTGGGAAAACCCCGATGAGATCATAAAAATCTGGCACGGTGGGCTGGCTATCCACGGCGGATTAATCGCCGGGCTGCTGGTTCTCTGGCTGGGCGCAAGAAAAATGAAAGTGCCTTTACTTAAACTAACCGATGTAATGGTGCCCGGATTAATACTAGCCCAAGCCATTGGTCGTTGGGGCAATTATTTCAATCAAGAACTGTTTGGCCGGCCCACTGATCTGCCCTGGGGTATTTTAATAAACCCCAGCTTAAGACCGCCTGGTTACGAGGCCGGCAATTTTTTCCATCCGGCATTCTTATACGAATTCGTAATCGATCTGATCGGCTTTTTCATTCTCTGGTATTTGATCAAAAAGGCCCATTCAGCCAGTTCATTTTTTAATACGACCGGAATAACAACTTCGCTTTATTTCATTATCTACGGACTGGGGCGGTTTATTGCTGAAATATTTCGAATCGATCCAACGCCTAGCTTATTGGGCTTGAGATTGCCTTTAATCATCAGTATTTTCATTATATTAGTAGGGGCAACAATGCTTAGAATGCTTAGAAAACGCACCAGGCTTGCCCAGACTACCGCTAACGACTACACTCAAGAGGGTTTTTCGTGAAGCGAAATTAATTTCACGTCAACGCGGTAAGTAAAAATATGAACCAATCAACAGACATAGAGCTATTTGAATCGCTCCAAAAAGAGCTGACCCGCCAGCAAACCGGCTTGGAAATGATCCCCTCGGAAAATTTTGTGTCCACCGAGGTATTGAGGGCTTTGGGTTCAGTCTTAACTAACAAATACTCCGAGGGCCATGTGGGCAAGCGCTACTATGGGGGCAATAAATACATTGACGAGATTGAACAGCTGGCCGTGGAGCGCGCCAAAAAACTCTTTGGGGTTGATCACGCCAATGTTCAGCCCTATTCAGGCTCGCCTGCTAACATGGCAGCCTACTTTGCCTTGCTTAATCCGGGCGACACGCTCATGGGCATGGCCTTAAGTTTTGGCGGGCACATGACCCACGGCCTGAAAGTGAATTTTTCTGCAAAATACTACCGCTCGGTCCAGTACCAAACCAACCAAGACGGCTGGCTTGATTACGAAGCCATTGCTGACCTGGCTCAAAAAGAAAGGCCTAAGTTAATTGTTTGCGGGGCTACAGCTTATCCCCGGATTATTGATTTTATTAAGCTGGCTGAAATTGCTAAATCAGTTGACGCATTCCTTCTAGCTGATATTGCTCATATTGCCGGCTTGATAATTGCCGGCGAGCATCCCAGCCCGGTCGGCTTAGCTGATGTGATAACCACCACAACTCATAAAACATTGCGCGGTCCGCGTGGCGCCATGATCATGTGCAATGGCAATCCTTCCCAACCCCTTAAACCAGCTGAACGAACCAAGGAAAATCTGCCCACTTTAGTCGACCGCGCTATTATCCCTGGTCTGCAAGGCGGACCGCACAATCATCAAACCGCCGCCATTGCTGTGGCTTTGAAAGAGGCCAGCCAGCCGGAATTTAAAACCTATGGCCAGCAAATTGTCAGAAACGCCAAAGCCCTGGCTGACAGTTTGATGAACCAGGGAGCCAAGCTGATAACCAACGGTACTGATAATCACCTGATGGTCATGGATGTCACGCCTTTTAACACCACTGGCAAACAAGCAGAGGAGTTACTGGACCAGGCGGGTATCACAGTTAATAAAAACACCATACCTTTTGATGAACGAAAACCATATGATCCGTCAGGTATTCGCTTAGGCACGCCAGCCTTAACCAGTCGGGGCATGACTGAACCAGATATGACTAGAATCGGCGAAGTAATTGTTAAATTGCTAAAAGACCCGTCTGATCAAACTACTAAACAAGCCCAAGATTTGGTAAAGGAACTGACTGATCAATACCCGCTTTATCCTGATTTAAAATATTAATGACCAAGCTGATCAACGGCCGGGCTTTGGCTCGGGAAATAACCAAAACCACTCGCACTCAGTTGAACAAGCTACATGGCACTCCCGGTTTAGCAATAGTTTTGGTAGGCACAAACTCGGCCTCGGAAGTTTATGTAAAAGTAAAGGAAAAAGCCTGTCGCTCTTTAGGCATCAAATTTGAACTGCATCGATTATCCTCCAACACATTTGAAAACGAAATTATCGACCGGGTAAAAACTTTATCAGTCCGCCCAGACATCCACGGCATTGTAATTCAACTACCTTTGCCCAGACACTTAAACCAAGATCGCATTATCCAAGCTATTGACTGGCGCAAAGATGTGGATGGTTTTCATCCCACTAATTTAAATAACCTCTTAGCTGGTAAACCCATTGAACCGCCCAGCCTGATCAAGGGCCTGCTTTATATTATTAAAAAGACTCGAGTCGGACTAAAGAATAAACAGGTGGCTATCTTGGCTAATGCAGACGCTTTTACTAAGCCGCTTGAATACTATTTAGTAAAAAAAGGCGCTCAAGTAGCCATTGTTAAAACCGGCCTGCCTCACCGGCCCATTACGGAAGCAGCTGATTTAATAATTATTGCTTATGGCCAGCCCGGCTTTATCAAGGGTCGTGATATTAAGGAGGGGGCAGTGATAATTGACATGGGCATCACTCGCCAATCAGACGGTACTATCTCAGGCGATGTTGATGCTGACAGTATCAATGGAATCGCCAGCCAATATACACCCGTGCCTGGCGGAGTCGGGCCGGTCACTGTGGCCACCTTGCTAGATAGCACAGTCAGAGCGTTTCAGTTTTTAACCAAACAAACATGACAGCATATCATGCTCTGATCTGTCCTAAGTGCAGACAGTCGAAATTTACTACTTTTAACAAATTTCACCAACAGTGTGCAAACTGTAAAAATATTTTATTTGAAAACCCCATACCGGCTATTTGTGCTGTTATTCGGAAAGAACATAAAATTTTGCTGGTTGAGCGGGCCCGTCCGCCGCGCAAAGGTTTTTGGGATATGCCCGGCGGCTTCTTAGAACCATACGAAACCGGCGAGCAGGCTACTATCCGTGAATGCCAGGAAGAGCTGGGTATAACTGTTGAGATGGCAGGCTATCTGGGCTCTTATTCTGACGAATATATATATCAAGATAAAACCACTTCTGTCCTGAATCTTTATTACTTGTGCAAAATCGCCCAAGGAGAGCTAAGCCCTGCCGATGATGTGTCGGACTCACGCTGGTTTGCAACTGATCACCCTCCGGAAAATACTGCTTTCAAGCACATTATCAAGGCCTGGCCTGCCATAAAAAAGGCTTTTTCGGGCCCAGACTGGTAGATAGATAATAACAATGATAAAGTGAGATAATGTTCAAGATAAAAAAATTTGATTTTCTGGTTTCCATCTATATTTTCTGTATCGCCGTAGCTGAACTAATGGGCGCTAAAACTTTTCATTTACTGGATATCGGTTCTTATGCTCTTAATGCCAGCGTGGCAATTTTCGTAATCCCAATTCTCTTTACAATCAACGATATGATCGTGGAGGTTTACGGCAAAGTGCGGGCGCGAAGCGTTATTCGATCAAGCTTGGTTGTGATTTTTTTATTTTTTCTGTTTTCCTTGCTGGTCACGGCTCTACCGCCGTCATCTCGATTTGCTGAATCAGAAACAGCTTACGATTCGATTTTTGTTAAATCAGCTCGCATTTCCGCGGCTAGCTTAATTGCTTTTGCACTAGCCGAATTTTTAGACGTTTATATTTTTGCCCGCTTAAGAAAGATACTTCACGGCAAGGCGCTCTGGCTGCGCAATAACTTATCTAACTTCATTTCCCAATTTGTGGACACCACAGTTTTCATGTTTTTGGCTTTTTATACTTTAAGCACCGGCCTAGGTGATAATTTCAGTTTCCTGTTCAGTTTAATACTGCCCTATTGGCTGCTCAAATGCAGCATGTCAGTGATTGAAACACCGTTTGTTTATTTAGGAGTACGATGGCTGCGCAATGACAAAACCCCCAAAGACAATCTACTCCCGGCTCAGACTACTCAAAAAGTCTAAGCGACCCTTTTTTTACACCAACTTTGTTCAGACAGTTGACGGCAAAGTTTATGTTAAAACAAATCCCAGGGGATATTGGCCGATTGGGAGTGCTTTAGACTATCAAACGCTCTGGCAGCTGCGCGCCCACGCGGATGTACTAATGCACGGCTCAAACACTGCTTCCTGGATCCGAACAATAGATAAGCTGGGACAGAGGTCTTTTCAGCAACAAAGAAAAGGTTTAGGAAAAACCAAGCCAGTACTTTACGTAATTGTCAGCGCCAACCCAAAACCAGGCTTGAGCAAGTTTCTAATCACTCCACCTAAGGGAGTTAAAGTATTACTAATAACTACCAATCAGACTCGAATCCCCAAAATACTGATCAATACTCCCACGTTAAGAAGAGGCACTGAATTTATTTCACCCAGTCAAGTTTCGAAATACTTATTTAACCAAGGTTATAAATCAGTGCTGGTTGAGGGCGGTCCGCAATTGCTAACCAGTTTTGTCAAAGCCAAGTTAATTGATCAGTTGTTTTTAACAATCGCGCCTAAGCTTTTTGGTGAACAAGCTGAAAAAACTTTAACGCTCTTAAGTAATCACTTGTTTTCACCTAAGCAAATACCTAAACTTAAACTGCTATCGAATATCCAGGCATTAGATGAGCTTTATTTACGATATCAGATAAACTACCCAAGATGAAAGTAACACCGATTAAAACCAGGCCTATAAAAAGCAATCGCCAGGACATTTTTCAAATCCTGAATAAGGCCATTGCCAAACTGCCAGCCAAATCAATCCTAGTAGTAACCTCGAAAATTATTGCCATAGCCCAGGGCCGAGTAGTTCAGGATGACAAAGATAAGTTAATCAAGCAAGAGGCTGACTTTTATTTACCGCGCACCAAAAGCAAATATAATACCTCTCTAACTATTAAAGACTCAAGCTTACTTCCAGCGGCCGGCATTGATGCTTCCAATTCCAAGGGTGGATTCGTGCTCTGGCCGGATCAACCTCAAAAGGCAGCGAATCAAATTCGCGCCTATTTAACTAAGCGATTTAAAAAAAAGAACATCGGGGTGATTATAACAGACAGCACAACTCGGCCCCTGCGCTGGGGCACCACTGGTGTCTCAATTGCTCACTCGGGATTTAAGGCCCTTAAAGACTATCGTAAAACCAAGGATTTGTTCGGCTATAAAATGCAATTAACCCAAGCTAACATTCTCGACGGGTTATCAGCAGCGGCTGTGGTAGTTATGGGCGAAGGCAGAGAACGAACCCCCCTGGCTATAATAACAGAACTGCCATTCGTGACATTTCAAAAACGCAATCCAACTCAGGCTGAATTAAAACAACTTAAGATTGATATCAAAGACGACCTGTACTTGCCCTTGCTAAAAAACGCCAAATGGAAAAAGGGTAAGGGCGGAATAATAATTTAGTTATGAAAAACCCCTGCGCCTCTCCCTCTTTCCCCTCCTAATTTAGGAGGGGCTAGGGGTGGTAGCGCAGGGGGCTTATGGTTACTGACTAGACTATACAACACAGATGACCTGACGAGCCCTCAATTGAAAATGTACAGTATCTGGCATCTCCCAGTCTATAAAAACATGGGAACAATCGCGCCACGTAACACTGTAACAATTACTGCCACTGCGTGTGCCAGTAATCAGGGTACTTGTGTCATAGAGGCCTGAACTCGGCATGCTAAAGTCGTGACTATTATCTGGAAAAGAATGCCTACCATCCAGATGACGACCCGTCTCAGCATAGTACTTGAGCTCAAACAGCATGCGCTCTAGCAGGGTCATGCCGAGAACACGCTCATCCGCCAGCTGATTGGCTGATTTCTTCTCCAGTCCTGGATCAGCCTCGCTACTGTCACGCACCAGGATAGCGTAGCTTTGTTCCGTTGTACGATCATCCTGTAGATCTGCTAGCCATCTGTCGTATTCTCCTTCACTGCGCATTAGGTTTACGCCGACAACAAAATAGCATTGGCAAGCCTTGATAACCTGGTCCAGAGTTATGCCTTGAGCTACCACGATCAAACGATCAAAGCCCGGTTGAAAATCCGGAATCTTAAACTTTGGGTAACAGCCAGGTTCAGCCAACAGCGTATTCTTGTCAAAGAATATCTTATAGAAAGCATCCCATTCGGCTAAGGCTCGATGGAGATTCCAGAACAATATTCCCTCCATCATAGCTCTTAGCTCGGCACTTCCCTCTGACATCCAGTATTTAACCCTTTCACCGTCAAGATCGTAGTGCATTGGCCCCAGCAGTTGAACTATTCTTCCTGCAAAAGCAACCATTTGTCTAATGTCTGTTCTAGAGGCATTCTCATCTCGTATGAGCAGTCCTCCTTTTTGAATTCAACCACTTTAGCAGGCAGTCCCATGTTTGGGCAGTCCTCCAAAGTAGCATGTCAATGTTCAATCCCGCAGGCTTTCTGCAGTGACCGCATTTTGCTTAATAAACTTTATCCTGTCAAGTAAATTGCATATCAAAACGGAACCTACTCCTTAAATGGTAGCTTTACTAAAGCCATAACTTCAGGTATTGTCTGGCAGTAGAAACATTGCTTCAGCACCGAACATAATCCCTAAATTATCAGTCGACATTTAGTAATTAATAATTCATAAATTAGTAATTATTCATATGAGCTTTCAAATGGGCATTGTCGGCCTGCCCAACGTAGGTAAATCAACGCTTTTTCAAGCCCTGACCAAAATTCAGGTTGATACTTCCAATTATCCTTTTGCGACCATAGATCCCAATGTGGGAGTGGTGGCTGTACCAGACGAACGCTTGGATCAGCTAGCTAAGTTAAGCAATTCGGAGCGCGTAGTGCCAACCACTATTGAATTTGTCGATATTGCTGGCTTAGTTAAAGGAGCTTCTCAGGGTGAGGGTCTGGGTAATAAATTCCTGCATAATATTCGAGAGGTCGACGCTATCTGTCATGTGGTCAGAAGCTTTACAGACACTAACGTGCACCACGTCACTGGTAAAGTCGACCCGGAGTCGGATAAAAAAACAATACTTTATGAGCTAGCCATGGCTGACATGGAACAAGTTACTAGAGCTATAGAAGGGGTAGAGGGTAAGGCTCATTCTGGCGATAAACAAGCCAGCGCGCAGTTAATCACTTTAAAAAAAATCCAAGCAGCGCTCGACCAGGGTCAACCAGCCAATACCGCTAACCTATCAGATGATGAAAATGTCAGTATTAAATACATGAACCTACTAACCGTAAAACCCATCTTAACAGTCATGAATGTGGATGAAACAGAAGTTACTGATAGCCTTGATCCGCTGACTATTTCAATGAAACTAGAGTCGGAGATATCCGAGCTACCCTCAGAAGAGGGCCGGGCCATGCTTAAAGAGCTGGGCTGGCAGCAAAGCGGCCTTGATCGATTAATCAAAGCCAGTTATCAAATGCTGGACCTGATAACCATGCTGACCACCGGCCCCAAAGAAACTAGGGCTTGGACTATTAAAAAAAACACGAAAGCACCCCAGGCCGCCGGCGTGATTCACAGTGATTTTGAAAAAGGCTTTATTAGGGCCGAGGTAATCAATTGGCAAGACCTGATTATGGCCGGCTCAGAAGCCAATGCCAAGGCTCAGGGCAAAATGCGCATGGAAGGAAAAGGATACATCTTGCAAGACGGTGATACGGTTTATTTTCACACAAATTAGGTAAGTAGTTTACTCCGACTATTGCGCCTGCACAAAGGCGATCAAATATTTGTTCGCCTATTTCTAGAATTGACAAAAAGCACACGTTAAGCTAATTTTCATCGTTGTTCTTTACAATACTATTGTGTAACTAATCTCCCACGTCAAACAAACATGAGGAGGGGAAAAATGCCAAAGACTCGTAAAAATGGGTTTACGATGATTGAGGCGATCATAATCGTAGGAATTCTCGCGATTATAGCAGGAATTTTAACCCCGCTGGTAATTCAGGAGGTAGCAAAAAGCAAAGTCACACAAACACAGAATGACATGGAGGAAATCGGGACAGCCTTTGTAGAGTATCACAACGATACCGGCTTCTGGCCTCATTTATACATCGGCCAACAAAACGGCACATCAGACTTTGGGGAGTTTGAGTGTCTATACGAAAACACCTATAACATCGAGGGGTGGGATGGGCCTTATCTGGATAGAGGTATCCAATCTCCAAATAACAAAAGAGTTGTATCTTATCAAAAAGCCGGTCATTGGAAAGGATTTGTAGATCCTTGGGGTCAGCCGTATACCATCATCTATACCGGAAAAGGTTCTTTCGCTGGCGGGAAGAACGGCTGTATCGCCGTAATCACAGGTGGGCCTGACAAGTTTATTACTACTACAACTAAAGACGCCTGTAATAACAGACCGAATAATGACGATCTTGTCCGCGTCATTACAAAACAGTTGTAAAGCCAAGATGGGCTATCCTGATCCGTCTCGCCTACTGAGCCGAACCCCAAGCCGCATGTTTCTCCATGAGATGTGTGGCTTTTATCTTCCTTAATCCCTTCCTCTTATCCAAGAGCTTGTCCCTTACTTGATCAGGGAGAAGGCTGGGAGGGGTTAAAAAAAGGACAACCGCCACTCGCAGGCGAACAAACGTTTGTTCTCCTACTTAACATAATCAAACACTATCCTGGGAAAGGGGACCTAGGAACTACGTAAAAAATAAACGCGCCTCGTGTCTAAAAATTCCTGCTAATAACAGCTCAAAATTTTATATTTTACATTCCACACAATCTGCGAGATACTTAGTAAAGACACCCAAACAAATCCTATGAATATTTTCCTCTTCTTAAGTATTGTTTTTCTCCTGACCTTCCTGCTCGGACGGCTGATTGAACGCATCCGCGTGCCCTGGATTTTTGCCGCGCTTATCCTGGGCTCTTTGCTGGCCATTAGCAATCCTTTTAAAGATATCACTCAGTCGGAGACCTTTGTTTTTCTATCTCAGCTGGGCATGTATTTTCTGCTTTTTATGATCGGCTTTGAGGTCAACCTGGACAAGATGATCAAATCTGGCGGTTTTATCGTGCGTTCAACTTTCTTTATTATTCTATTTGAAGCCTTATTCGGCACCCTGCTCATCCATTATGCTTTCGACTATTCCTGGTTTTTATCCATGGTCGTGGCTATGTCTTTTGCCACCGTAGGAGAAGCAATATTAATACCGATTCTGGACGAATTCAAAATGGTCAACACAAAGCTGGGCCAGAGCATTATTGGAGTCGGTGCTCTCGATAACATTATTGAGCTGGTCATGTTTATAATTGTAATTTTCATTATCGGCTCACCAATCCACGGCGGACTGAGCATCGCGACGATCATTCTCTCTTTGCTGGCTTTGTTCGGCCTGACAGTGGTATTTCGCAAATTCAAAAACCAGGCTCAGCTTTTTCGCTTCTTGCCGATTGAAATCATATTTCTGCTGGCCTTGTTCATCCTTTTCTTTTTTATCGGGATCAGTGTCAATGCCCGGGTTGAACCGATCGCCGCCTTGCTGGCCGGTATTGCGGTAAAGAACTTTATCCCGCCCAAAAAACTAAAAAACATGGAACGGGAAATCAAATCCCTGGCCTATGGCTTTTTTGCGCCGCTCTTTTTTCTGCGAGTAGGCTCGGAAATCGACATGTCCTACGTAATTAAATTCCCGCTGTTAATCTTAGCCGTGGTCTTGGTGTCGAATGCGGCAAAAATGTTGGCTAGTTACCTGGTCGGCCGTCGGGAACTGGGCACGCGCCAGTCAATTCTGCTGGGCATCGGCTTGTCTGTCCGCTTCAGCACCAGTATTATTATCATCAAACTGCTTTACGACAGCGGCACGATTGATGTCGGTCTTTACTCCGTGATTGTCGCCTCAAGCATAATTTTTAAGTTTGTCGTACCGGTCCTGTTCTCAAACCTGGTGATCCGCTGGAAAGTCATTAAAAAAATCTAAACAATTTCGCTTCTGTTTACTTTTTGAGAACGGCCGCTGTCTAATTGGCCCAATTCCAGTTTTCCAATTCTAATTCGCTTCAAGTTTTTAATATCATGTTTCATCTTGGCTAGCATTCTGCGGATCTGGCGATTCCAGCCTTGGTGTAAGACAATCTTAATAGTGTGAACATTCACCCGTTCGATTCTATCTGCTTTGGCCAAGCCTTCCCGCAAACGTACGCCTCTTTTTAATTTATCCAAATTAACATCGAGCAATGGTTTAATTGTGCTCACCTGATATTCTTTTTCATGCTCAAATCGAGGGTGGGTTAACTGTTGCACCAGCTCGCCGTCATTGGTTAACAAAACCAAGCCTTCAGTGCCTTTATCCAGTCGTCCGGCAATTACTAGGTCGCGACTATTGGCTACCAAGTCATAAACTGTTTTTTCTCCCTTGGCTCGGGTGCAGGTATAGCCAATTGGTTTATTTACCATCAGATATTGAAACGACCTGAGCGGCTGGATCAGCTTATTTCTGACCATTATCTGGTCCAGGCCAGAGTCAATTATTGTGCCAAGTTTGGTGATAACTACCCCGTTTACCTTCACTTTACCGGCCGTAATCATGTCCTCGGCCTTACGGCGGGAATAACTGGTAGATCGGGCGATAAATTTTTGTAATCTTTCGGTCATTACTTGTAACCTAGCTTAAAAAACCGTTTTTGCCAATTTATTTTGCTCAGAGTACAATAAATACCAAGGAGAACGCACACTTTAAAAAATCACATCCGCTACTTAGGCAGGAGGTTAGCTTCACGTACCCCAAGAAAGGAAGATTATGCGAAATCGGATTTTACCTACACGCACCACCCAAACAATGCGTAGAGGTAACCACTTCCGCGCCACTGTCTTTCATTGCCGGGCATTGGCCATGCTGATGGTAATCCGCCTCAGAAGGTCTTGTACTTATTTTCCCAATCGCAGATCCAGGTCCACGAGGTTCCCCTTCGCAGCCTTTTACCAGAGAAGGTAGCTGCCTGATTTGAAATAAGACGCTTCTTCTCATGAGGGCCGAGAATATGATATTCTCGGCCTTTAATTTTATTTAAGTTGTGGCTAAAAGTCTTGCTTAAGGGCTAATGTTGGTATTTTACAACCCCTAATTTTTTTCTAGCAATTAGACATTTAGAATAATCTCTAATTGTTATTTACCTAGCTTTTACCAACACCACAATCTCCCGTCCGACTCTTTGATCCGGTCGTTCATATATCATGGTATGCCGGTTATTTTCCGGAACCCAGTCAGAAAATGGCCAATCAATTCTTAGTCCTTTGGGTATAAGACTAAAAATGTTTAAGTAGTTGGGCTGGCCTTGAAAATTCCAAAACGGCCAAACCATGACAATTCTGCCCTTTCGATTCAATACTATGCTGGCCGAGGCGAGAAATTTAATAATCAGCTGGGAAACAATCTCGGTCCGTTTTCTGACCTGATCAATTGTCCGCACCGGAATAGGCGGTCCCAGATCCGGCTCGGCAACAATCGCTTTTATGCTGTCAGGCTTATATTGTCCACTAATCTTTGTAGCATCTGCGGTAGATATTTTGCAGTCAATTTCCAGGTTCTCGTGTTTCGACAGCCAGTCCATGTTAGCCTGGGCATCTTTGACGGCCTTGGGATCAATATCCGAACCTTGAATTTTTTTTATGCCGATCAGGGCCGCTTCCTGCAATACCGTGCCTGATCCGCAAAAGGGGTCTATCAATAAATCATCCGGGCCAACACCCGACAAATTAATCATCATCAGAGCCAGCTTGGGTGGCAGCATGCCGCGATGGTTGTCCCTAGCCGGCCGGCCGTAATCGCGCTCGCTAAGATCACGAAACGGCTGGACTGCTTTGGTAATCGCCAGATGAACCGCCTTTTTATCTTTTAAAATTAATAATTCAAACCCCTTGCTCATCAAGCCGTTCTTGGCCACAGACACGCTGGATAGTTGGGCATTCTTATCAGTAATTAAGCGAACAGAGTGACCCATGCCTTCCAACACTTTTTTTAAAACAATGCCCAAGCGATTGATTTGGCTGGGAGAATAGCCAGACCCATAACCGCTAACACCAAATTCAACCCTATTTTTAGTTAATGGAAAATTTTTATTAAGCCATTCCCTGTTATTAAAATTGTTTTCTAACTTTACCAGATCAGAAAAACTGCCGATCACTTGGCCGATTTTAACGCAGCCGCCCAGTCTTTTAATAGCCTCAACCGGATCAAGCTTTGACAGGTCTATTACCGCGAATTGGTCAGTAACCGCATCAGCTTTGGGCTGGTTGAAAAAAATATCTAGCTCAGCTAATGATAGCTCTGGATTGCGCCCTAAAATAAAGCAGAATTTATGCATATTATCCTATTACGTGTAGCCGTAAATCCTTGTTCCTAAGCCTGCAAAAGGATCATCCAGGGCAAGCCCATTTGTTAGTTATAATACCATTCTACACTGATTTGCCTCTCTTGCCAAAATAAATATCTCATGATAGTGTCCCAATACAATAAAACACGGTTAGTCCCGGCCAAATGAGTCGGGATTTCCCTGGGAAGGGACCCCCGTAAATATCAACCATTAACCAGTCTCTTCCCTTGATAGAGGTTGTTTGTTAATAAAGATTTAAAAAATATGAACCAATACGAATTACTTATTTTACTCAACCCGGGCTTAAGCGAAGATGAGGCAAATACTCTCACTGAAACTGTCCAAAAGATGATCACTGACCAGGGCGGCCAGATCACTAAGCAAGAAAGCCTGGGCAAGAAAAAGCTGGCCTATCCCATTGCCCATAACAAGCAAGGCTACTATGAGTTAATGCAATATACTTTTGATCCGGCTAATTTAAACGACTTTGAGCGTGGCTTGCGCTTAGAACAGGGCTTGCTTAGACATCAAAACATACGTTTAGCCGAGCGCAGTCCTGAAGCAGTGGCTGCTGAAAAAGATCTTCAGGATAAATTGCGCGTCCGGCGTTTAAGTGCAATCCAGACTGAGACCGCCAAACCAAAAGTTGTAACCAAGCCTCCGGTTCAGGAAAAAATCGAACAGCCAGAGCAAACCGAGGAAGAGCGCCGGGCTTCCCTAGAAGAGCTGGATAAAAAATTAGACGACATTTTGAAAGACGAGATAATTAAATAATCTATAAATTTATGGATTTCAATAAAGCACAACTAATCGGCAACGTCACTCGCGATCCTGAAATGCGCAATACCCCCAACGGGCAGTCGGTTTGCAGTTTTGGCGTGGCCACCAACCGCACTTGGAAGGACCGCGAAACAGCCGAACGCAAGCAGTCTGTCGAATTTCACAACATTGTGGCTTGGAGCGGCTTGGCTCAGACCTGTAGCCAATATTTGAAAAAAGGCAGCAAAGTGTTTATCGAAGGACGCTTGCAAACCCGCACCTGGGACGATCCTTCGGGCAATAAGCGCAACCGTACTGAAATCGTGGCGGACAATATGATTATGCTTGACCGAGCAGGCTCTACTCCGGCCAGCGCTCCCGCTCCTGACCAGCCAGCCAAAGAAACCGGGCCAGCTCAGGGTAATGAAGAAATTAATGTTGAGGAAATCCCTTTTTAAACCATGGCTACAGCATCCAAACAACCTAAAATCTGCCACTTCTGCGTTAATGCGATTAATGACATAGATTACAAAGATATCCGGCTGCTCCAGCGTTTTACTTCGTCCTATGCCAAAATCGTACCGCGCCGCCGTTCGGGCACTTGCTTGAAACACCAGCGCCGCTTGGCTTTGTCTATCAAGCGGGCCCGCTTCATGGCTTTGATTCCTTTTGCGGTAAAATAATGCCCTCTCAAAGTATTAGCGATCTAAAGCTGGGCACCACTATCACCTGGCGGGATGAGCCTTACGTGGTAATCAAAGCCCAACATGTGCAAATGGGACGAGGCGGCGCGATTCTCAGAACTAAGCTGAAAAATCTGATTAACGGCAATGTGCTCGATCAGACTTTTAAAGGCGGGGATAAAGTGGAGTCAGCTGAACTGCAACATACCAAAGCCAGCTTCCTCTACACTGTTGATGGCCAGTGTACGTTTATGGATTCGGAAACCTACGATCAGTTTTCCTTGGATGCTGACCAGCTTGGACATCAAAGAAATTTCTTATCCGAGGGCCAGGAAGTCGACGTGCTTACTTTCAATAACAAGCCAGTAGCCATTGATTTGCCCAAGAAGATAGAGATGACCGTGGCCCAAACTCCGGAGGGCATTCGCGGAGATACTGCCCAAGGCTCGGTCACCAAAGAGGCCACTACCGAAAACGGCTATGTGGTAAAAGTACCCCTGTTTATCAAAAACGGGGACAAGATACGAGTGAATACAGAGACCGGCGATTACGTCGAACGGGTTTAGCGAGCTACATTCCGAGAGAAGCGAGGAGTCTATCGGGGTCTAATTCTTTTCTCTGACCCCGGACTTGATCCGGGTAAAGGGGCTCCCCCGGCACTCAAGATAATATATCTCCAAATTAAAAACGCCCCTAACATAATTGCTAAGGACGTTGTTTTAATTCTTGATCAGCCTGGTAATCACATAAAATAGATAGTATGTTCAGACTTTCATCTTTCTAAACATCCTACCAAATATAAACAGACAGGCCAGGCCAATCAGAATCGACCACAAGCCAGCCCCAAAGGCAACTGCAACAAATACACAGACGAAACCAAGTACAGCTCCGTATACCCAATTCATAACCCCTCCTCATATCTTAGTATTATCAACCAATAGATCCATCAGACCATGCCTTTCTTATAGTTTCCGCGAACAAGAACAGGAACCCGGTGCCAATCAGAATCGACTACAGGCCCGCACCAAAAAGTACTGAGATCACTAACCTAATAATACCGAAAATAATACCCGCCACCCAATTTATTTTCATTGCACCCTCCTTTGCATCCTGAAATTATCAGGGATTATGTCAAAAAACGAAGATGATAGCACAATACACGATATGGTATTTATATTCAACCTAGCTGCTCAATAGGGTGGGTTTTTGCTATACTAAGAGACATGCCACCAGCCTTTGCTGATATAACTATCGTAGTAGTTCTAGCCGCGGTCTTGGGAATTATTGCCCGGCTGCTTCGTCAGCCTACCATTGTCGCCTATTTAATCACCGGAATTGTGGTCGGCGGTTATGGTTTGCTAAGCTTGGACAGCGCTGATGTGCTTCATGTGATGGCTACTTTTGGCATTACTTTGCTGCTGTTCCTGGTTGGCTTGCAAATGCGGTTTGATAATATTAAATCAATCGGCCGCACTGCGCTGATTACCGGCATAGGCCAGATTTTATTTACTTCAGTGATTGGCTTCTTTATTATCAGGCTGCTTGGCTTTGAGATAGTGCCAGCCATGTATGTCGCTATCGCCCTGACATTTTCTAGCACCATCATCGTCGTAAAGCTGCTTTCGGAAAAGCGCGATTTAAGAAGTTTGTACGGTCGAATCGTGGTTGGCTTTTTAATTGTCCAGGACGTGGTGGCCATTTTCATGCTCATCCTGCTGGCTGGCTATCAACAGAACGGGGAGTCGTTTCAAGTTTTGCCATTCACCTTTATTTTACTGAAGAGCATTGCTTTGTTTGGGATAATGATTTGGCTGTCGCGTCGGGTGCTACCCTGGATTTTTGAGCGACTGGCCCGAAGCCCGGAGTTATTATTCATCGCCAGCTTGGCCTGGGCTTTTGGGGTAAGTTTATTCATTGCCAGCGATTTCATCGGTTTATCAATCGAGATTGGCGGCTTTTTGGCCGGTATTGCTCTAGCAAGATCTGTTGAACAATTTCAAATTGAATCTGAAATTCGTCCTTTGCGCGATTTTTTTATTGTTATTTTTTTCATCTACCTGGGCTCCTCATTAGTCATCAGTGATTTTCATCATCTTATCGTGCCGGGCATTATCTTGTCCTTATTCGTGTTAATCGGTAATCCGTTAATTATGCTGGTGATCATGGGCCTCTTGGGCTATAAACGTAAAACCAACTTCTACACCAGCGTAACCGTCGCCCAGGTTTCCGAGTTCGGTCTGATTCTCATAAGCTTAGGATTAGCCTTAGGCCACGTTACCTCCAAGGAAGTTTCTCTGGTCACCTTGGTCGGCATCATCACTATTGTCCTGTCAACCTATTTAATCTTGTATAATCGTATAATTTACGAAAAAATAAACGGTTTATTAAAAATATTTGAGCGCAAAAAAACCATTGAGGAAATTTCCATATCCCAGATTAAAAGCGGCTCAATACTTTTGATTGGTGCTAACAGATTAGGCGGTCACTTATTAAGAGCTATTGATAAAAAGCGGCTGGTCATTGTCGAGCTTGATCCAGTAATTGCCGGTCAGCTGCAAAAAGAAAATTACACGGTAGTTTATGGAGATATTACAGAAAAAGATATTCAGGATTATATTCGCTTTGATGAGGCGAGCATAATTATCTCAACCATACCCAACATCGAAGACAATTTAATGCTTCTGGGTAAAATGTCTGAACTTAAAAAAAAGAAAAGACCGCTACCAAAAATAATTGTCACCTCCTATACCAATTGGGAGGCTAATCAAATGTACCAAGCTGGCGCTGATTACGTGATTCTGCCGCACTTTGTCGGAGGCAAGCATTTAGCCACTCTGGTAAAAAACGGCCAGCTGAATAAGGCTATCATGCAGCAGTGGCGACGGCACGATCAGAGAATTTTATCCGCTATCCTTAAAAAAACAATTCAATAATATGCGACAGATCCCGATATTTTTTTACTCACTGGCTTATTACTCCTGTTAATCTCCTCTTTAGCTCCCGGCTCAATCTGAGAATGGCTTTTAGGTTTGCCAGATTAAACAGTGCCCGGGGCCTGTTTTTTATTACCGTTGCCCTTCATCTGGCATACGTATTTATTATTTTTGACGAGGAGCTGTTTAACCATTGGCTGCCGGAACAATATGATTTTCGAGCTCTGGCCCTGATCAGCGGAGAGCAGTTTAGCAATCCTACCGCCTGGGGCTCATACCATATTCTCTTAGTCCCGATTTATAAATTTCTGCAATTGACCGGCTTGCTTAATGATCGCTTATTCATCCTGACAATCATAAACAGTTTACTGGCAGGCGCGGCCACAGCCTTGATATACGGAATTTCTCAGCAACTTTTTGGAAACAAGAAAATTTCTGTTATCTCAGCATTGCTTTTGGCTGTTTATTATCCATACCTTTACTTTAATGCCTTAAATCTTTCGGAAAACTTTATTATCCCTCTTGTTTTAGGTGTTTTTTTCTTAACAATAATCAAGCTAAAACAACGCCTAATTTTTTCGGCCATAGTCACGGGTCTCCTGTTTGGCTTATCATTATTAGCTCGGCCTATTATTATCCCCTTTATTCTTTTCTTTTTAATCTGGATTATTTGGCATTTAAAAGGAGGTCGGCTAAGTGTTGGGAAATACCTGATTAATTTTATTTGGCCTTTATTGTTGGTTGTTATGGCTAGCCTATTGATAAATCATAGCTTTGACGCTCAGGGTCGCTATAGCCTGGCTGACAGCGGCGGAGTTAACGCGGCTATTGCCTGGTGCCAACCTAGAAAAATTTCTTATGAAACGCTTCAGGGAGAAGCTTTTTGGTTTTCCTCGCCAATTTTTCAGAGCAAGGACGCGAGCACGGATATTAAAAGTGAGATTCCTTTTTATAATCAGGGACACTATTACCAAATGGCTTTTAACTGCTTAAAAGAAAATCCGATAAGAATCATCACCAATATTAAACACCCGGTTAATATCTATCACAGCATTTTTTATCCCAACTATTTTAGCTCAGCTTGGCATTTAATATTAATTAATATCTGGAAAGCTCTAACCATCCCGCTTTTTTTCGGCTTTATCCTTTATCCCTTGCTAGATAAACAAAATCGGCAGTTTTGGGCTCTTGGCGGACTGCTTTTATCGTCATTGATTATTATGGTTTACCTGGGAAATCCGGGAGAAGAAAGATACCTGATTCCCTATTATTTCGTACTGATACTTTGGGGGATTCCCGGATTAATCAGGCTTTTCTCAACATTTCGTAAATAATCAAGTTTAACCTTTTATCGTCGTCTTATGCGGCTTTAGTCGCTTTTTCTAAACTATCACTTATGCCAAAATATACTCTGGGTAACTTTTTTTTATTTACCTTGTCGATATTAATAAATGGCCAGATAGCATTGTTAATTAAATCGTCAATGATATTTTTTTGTGGCAATTCATAATTTGGTAAATCAAAACTTACGCCGACCGCTTTACTTTTAGTAACTTTTATAATTTTTTTTATTATCTCTGACTGATTGTTCAAGCGCGTCTGGGTTAATCCTCGACATGAGATTAAAATTGGCACGCTAGTATTTTCTTTAATTTGTAACAACTCATTAAATGGTAAGTTCTCGTCTTCCCAGTGCGGTTCAATAGGTACTTCTTGAGGATACGGTTTAAAGGCCAGCTCATTTATTCGAGCATGCAAAACACATCTCTCCGCTCCAAAAAGTTTCACTAACTCATTAACTTTATTCATTACCCGTATATCTTTGCAATCAAAGACCACAGCGATTTCAGAGGTTTTAACCGTCTGCACAATTTTATCTATGTTTGGTATTTCTGGTTTTGGTAAATTATAAGTATCATACCAGCTTAAGGGGTGGCCCAGATAAATGCCCAACGACTCATTATAACTAATATCCAATTCAATACTTTTTCCACTGGCAATGGCTCTAGTTAAAATGTCTTGAGTAACCTGTTGAGTATGAAAATAAACAAACGGCCTGCCTTGCTTAATACTTTTATAGATAATATTTTCCATAATCATCTTTAAGTATACCAAAAAAAACGACATTGTCCTTAATTAGTAACTCATAATTCGTACCTAGTAATTAACTTATTGCCAATACCGCGTCAGCCGGCCCTTCATCTTAGCCTGCTTGAATATAACATATACCAGAGTAATGGCCGCGCTTAAATAAACCAAATTTAAGCCCATTGCCCAAATAAACTCGGATATTAAAAATGTGCCGCTGTTTAATATTTCCCGCATGCCCTCAAACACGTGCGAGGCCGGCACGAACTGAGCAATTTTTTGCAAAATCTGAGGTAATACCGATACCGGGTAAAAAACCGCTGACACTGGCTGGAAAATGAAAGCAAACGCCCAGGCCAGCACTTCCGCTCCGTGACCAAATCGTAAAATAATCGCCACAGCGATGAAACCCAGACTCCAACCCATCAATAATAGATTAGCAAAGAATAACACCAAAGACAGACCGATTACGGCAATATTAAACTGGTAAAATAGAATGGCCAGAATGATCATAAAAATCGTGCCAATGGTAATTCTGATAAAGCTGGAAATAACCAAGGAGGTCATGAATTCGCTCAACTTTAAGGGCGAAGCAAAAATATTTAAAAAGTTGCGCGTCCAAACGTCTTCTAAAAAACCCACGGCCACGCCTAAGTTGGAGCGGAATAATATTTCCCAAAAAATTACCGCACCTAAAAAGAACCCGACGAAACCCGGCACTTCTTCGCTGGAATTCAAAATATAAATCGAGACAAAGCCCCAAACAATCAAATCCATGGTCGGCCAAAAAAAGACATCCAAAATCTTCGGAAAGCTCCGTTTATACAAGACTAAATGCCGATAGACCATGCCCTGAATCCGCGTCCAGTTCATACGACCTCCTTTACTTCCCGGACAATATGCAGGAAAACATCTTCCAGATTCCGCCGGCTATATTGTTTAATAATTTCCTGAGGCGTTCCTTGGGCTAAAATCTTACCATGATGAAGAAAGGCCAGCCGGTCGCACATTTGTTCGACCTCAGCCATATTATGGGAAGTATAAAGAATTGTCGTGCCATTATCTTTCACCAGGCCTTTTAGCACTGTTCGAACGCGGTCGGCAATGTCCGGATCCAGGCTGGCCGTCGGCTCATCCAACAGCAATAGCCTGGGTTTGTTTATCAAGGCTTTGGCCAAGTACAGCCGCGTCAACTGGCCGGAAGATAATTTACCAGTATACATCTTCCGAAACTGCTCTAGCTGAAATAGGGCCATTAACTCTTTAATTCTTTCTCGGATATTGGGTACTTCATATAGTTTTCCAAAAACATAGAGATTTTCTTCGGTTTTTAAATTGTCCGGCAGCTGAACATAGCTTGATGAAAAGTTCATTTGCTTCAGTATTTCTTCCCGGTGTTTAAATAAAGACTTGCCAAATACGTTAATCTCGCCCTGGTCCGGGGCAAGCACCCCTAAAAGCATTTGAATGGTGGTGGTCTTGCCGGCTCCATTGGCACCCAGCAGTCCAAAAATCTCACCGGGCATTATTTCAATTGAAATACCCCGGACTGCCGGAGTCCGATCAAAAGACTTATGTAAATTCTTTACTTCCAGGATTGATTGCATGGGCTATAGAAAAATAATTTTTTAATGCTAATTATAAGCGACATCCACCATAGTCCCTAAGTACATTGGGATGAAGATGGATAACGACTACTCTAACTCCAATTTAAAACCTTGGCAATAGCCTAGCTAGCGGTAGGTGTTAACTGTACACTAGCTTGACATAAAGGCAACGGGCTGGTAAATTCCAAGCTCGAAAACTGTTCTTGAACAAAACAAGGAGCTTTTTTAGGAGTGCTAACGAAGGAGGGAAACGGCATGCCGTTTGATATACTTGATACTATGCGGGTTTTGGCTATTGTTTTGGCCGGCGGCAGCGGCACGCGCATCGAACCGTTGGTTCGTCGTCGTGCCAAAGCCGCTATCCCTTTTGGGGCCACTCATCGTCTGATAGACGTGCCCTTATCCAATCT
>JAZDMR010000002.1:0-31420 GCA_043800725.1 bacterium
ACATTCATTTGTTATTTGAAATAATTAGCAATATGAACGTTTCCCAAGTTATGCATAGTATAAAAAGTAGAGTCGCACACGAAATATCGCAAATATATTTAAACAACCATAGACAAGGCTGCCACGCCTTGTCGGAGTCAAAACGAACCCAAAGCGTGGCAGCTTTGGGTATGAGTTTAGATGCGGCAGTTTTGGCTATGGCTGGAAAGAAATATATCAGGGTTTGGCACAGGTCTTTTTATGACCATGTAATAAAAAACCAGAATGATCTTAATAATCATATTAATTATATCCATTACAATCCGGTCAAAGATGGATTGGTGAAAAACCCAGAGGATTGGGCGTGGTCGAGTTTTAAAGACAATATAAACAAAGATTTAGCTTGATGAATATTTATAGATGTGAAAAGATTATCTTGATGAATAAACCAATCTATTTAAAAGACCCTGATCCCTGGATGCTGGCCGAGGATATTCCGGATATGGATTTTTATTTTTCACAGATTTGGCTGTCTTGCTTTGTGAACGAGTTAAAAAATCCTAATGGCCGGGCCTATAAAAAAGTATTATCCATCTACCGGGGCTATCACTTGTGGTTTTATTATGGAGAGCAGGATTCTTTGTCAGTCAGCCGGCATGTTGTGAACAAATTTGTTCGAACTCCCAAGTTTCCTGTAAAGGTAAATAAGGAGATTGTGCGCTGGGCTGAGGTGTTGAGAGATTTTTCGGAAACAATCCCTGAGACTGGTCTTAATAAATTATCCAACAATAAGTTATGGGCTTTTTTTCACCAGCATGACCAGATCCATACGGAGTATTATCAATGGGGCTGGATTCCGGTGGGCTCAGACATGTTTCATGGAGATTTCACAAAGCGATTGAAGCAGTACTTGAAAGAGATTGGGGTAAAGGAAAATAAAATAAATGAAACTTTTATAATTCTGACCCAGCCCACGCGCAAGTCATTGATCCAGATTGAACGCCAAGAGCTTAACAGGTTAGCATTGTCAATTCAGAAGAATAAATACCATCGCGAACTTTTTATATGCATATTTGATAAGTTCCAAGAGCAGGTGGTTGCGCCCTTTGGCTTGAAAACCCATACCAAAGAGTACGAGCGAGGATTGGAAAAACAAGTAGGCGAATTGATTGACCAGATCAAGCCGGCAGTTTTAAAACAGATCCAAAACCACTACACCAAGTATTTTTATGTTAATCGCATGTGGGTGGGACAAATATCTACTTTTGAGCATTTTTTAAAGGAGTTAGTTAAGCTGATTGGTAATAGGTCAAATCTTGCAGTAACTTTAAAGTCAGAGCAAAGTGCCTTTCATAAAGCAGTAAATAAAAGACAGCAGCTAATCAAACTCTTAGGCATCAGGGGCAAGTGGCGTACTTTATTTAACGAATTTGGCGAATTCATGGTGACTAAGATTTATCGCCGATATTCCCAGATTTATGCTTTGTATAAAATGGATTTTGTGATTAAGGAATTAGCTCGGCGTCTTAAAATTACGGAAAAGCAGGTTCGTTTTATGTTGCCCATTGAAATAAAAAAAGCCTTGGCAACAAGCAAGGTTGATAAGCAGACGTTGAAATCGCGCGCTAAGTTCTGTGTTTACTATGCTGAAAAAAATTACGAAAAAATATTTATTGGCAATCAAGCCAAGGCTTTAGCCAAGAAAGCAGAACAACAAGTTGTTACAGACAGCAAAGAAATTCAGGGACAAACCGGCAGCGTGGGCAAGGCCACAGGAACAGTTAAAATAATTATCCGGCCCAAGGACATGGCCAAGATGAACAAAGGCGATATTCTGGTTTCAATTGCCACTGATCCGGACATTATTCCAGCCATGAAAAAAGCCGCGGCTATCGTGGCAGAGCAAGGCGGAGTGACCTCCCATGCTGCCATTGTGGCCCGTGAACTGGGCATTCCCTGCTTGATAGGCACTAAGATTGCCACGCGGGTTTTGAAAGATGGAGATATAGTGGAAGTAGATGCGACTAAGGGTGTAGTAAAGAAGCTTGTCCCCGCGAATGCGGGGATAGATGCGACTAAAGGAATTGTGAGAAAATTATGATACATAGCCAGCTTACCGATCTTGAAGCACCACAAATCCTGCATCCAAAGCGGTGCGGGATAAATGCGACTAAGGGGGATAGTCTGAAAAATGCCGTAGGACCTCATGGATAAAAATACTAAATTAATAATACTCGGATTAACTATCGTAGTGATAGCAGCTTTTGTATTGTATCCGTTATTACCGCGGCGAATTGGCAGCAATAGTGATTCAAAAGGGATTAGGATTGTGCGTGACTCAGTTGATTTGTATGTGTATTATGTTCGATCAAGATGGGTGCCAGAGCAACAAATGCCTTATCGTGATACTTTTATTGAATACCCTCAGCTAGCCATGCTGTATATGGCTTGGCCCATGCTTTTTGTTAATAATTTTGATTCTTATGAAGTTTTGATTGTTATCACAAATATTTTGGCGTTTGGAGTCTTAATACTAATCAGTCGAAAGCTATTATTAGCACTTTATAGATCAACCAAAATTCTCTGGTTATTAGCCCTGCCTTCAATTATTTATTTTACTCTGTACCGCTTTGACGTATGGCCGGCCCTGGCCGTGACTGCTAGCTTGTATTGTGTATTCAAAAAGAAAAATGCCTGGGCCTTATTATTGTTAGCTAGTGCAATATTTTTCAAATGGTATGCAGTTATACTCATTCCTTTGTACTGGCATTGGTTGCGTCAAAATGAAGCTAAACCCGGGGAAACTAAAAAGCTTTTTATTGCCTTGATCTTGATTGGGGCTATTACTCTGTCAATAATGTATGTTTTGTTTGAAGATGGGTTTATTAATACTTATAGGCAGCATTTGTTAGCCCGGGTGTTTGAACCAGCCTCTATTTTTTATTTGATAAAAGGTGAAGATTTTATAATTGATGGGATTAGAAATACAGTACTACTTTTACAAATTGCACTGACTCTCGTCTGGCTGGGGATAGGAAAATACTTAAGAAAGAAATGGTCGGATTTTGATAGCTTAATAGGCTGGAGTGCGGTTTTAATAATGATTTTTATTTTCTTTGCTAAGTTTTACTCGCCCCAGTGGCTGATTTGGTATGTCCCATTATTATTACTCCTACCTTTATCGCATCGGTTAATATGGGCCATTGTGTTAAACGATATTTTAAACTACGCCTACTTCCCAATTCTATTTGATAGTGCTGGGTCGGCATCAATAATAACCCTGTCACTAGTTGTAATTCGTACTATTGTTTTTGCTTATTTAATATATTTAGTAGCCCGTTGGTTGCTAAGAAAAAGAATAAATCCCCAACTTTCCATTTAGGAGTAATTTTGTAACAATGAGCTTGTTATGAGCCAAATAAAAAAAATCATTTATCAAACTTACCCACGTGATTACTCGATTGTTGGGGCGACAGCGATATCTGATGAGTATGTTTCCAAAAAATATGGAAGATTTAATGGTCAGATGTTGCCGGAAGTTATCTCAGTTATTAAAAATGGCCGGTACATTTATATTATTAGAACTGACAGCTTATATGATATTTGCCGGACCTTTATTAGAAAAAAGTTAAATACCAATAAGGTAAATTTACCTAGGCTTTGGAAACAATTCGATTCGCAAGTTAAAGAATATTTTTCGTTGCTAGACACGCCAGTTACTCAATATTCAAAAGAGATGATATTAGATGTGTATGATTATTATAAGAAAATGATACCAGTGGCTTATTTGGCGACCTATGTACTAGATTGTCTTGATGAAGTAGAGCCAGCTAAAAGAAAATCATTTAGTAAATGGATCAAGAGAGCTCGCAAGAGAGCCGAATTAATTTATAAACAAGGCGAGTCAGAATTTATTCCCAAGTATTTAAAATGGCTGGTAGAAAACGAACTAAAAGAATACGATCCCAAATTGTTAGAGTACGTTTATTGCCAGGAAATGGAACGATGGATAATAGGTAAAGCCAAATTACCAAGCATGAGTGAGCTAAAAAAACGGCACAAACTATTAGTGATTCATCAGTATCCAGTTGGTAAATTTAGACTATTAACCGGCTCTAAAGCCAAACAGTTTTTAGATAAATTAAAAATATCGCAAAGCTTTGCCTCAGATACCAGGGAAATGAAAGGAGTGGTTGCCCAACCCGGCAAGGTAACAGGAATTGTTAAAATCGTCTGCTATGCTAAGGAAATGACCGGTTTTCGAAAAGGTCAAATACTTGTATCAGCCATGACCCAGCCGGCCTTTTTACCGGCTATGAAGAAAGCTGCAGCTTTTGTTACTGATGAGGGCGGTACCTTAAGCCATGCTGCTATTATGGCTAGAGAATTAAAAAAGCCGTGTATAATTGGGACCAAGATAGCAACCAAGGTTTTAAAAAACGGCGATATGGTTGAGGTTGACGCGACAAAAGGGATTGTGAGGAAGATATGAGGACTTTTCCCCTTAGACCTAGCTTTCCCGCGACCATTGAATTTATAAATAAAGGCGGGATCTCGCTTCGCGATGATAGCTGGGGTGAAAAGGACTTCAGTCCGGAAGGTCCTTCGAGCTAAAGCTCTATTTACCCCGACTGAAGTCGGGTAGAAAGAGTTATAAGGTGCTCAAATTGTAGTGGTCGAGTATCCACTTTATTAAAAAAAAAGGTATTATTAATATGTTATGAAAAAATACATTGAGGGTCATGAAGAGCATGCTATTACCCCGCTGACAATTTCCCCGGTTCACAATACTTGGTCTTCAAAGATCTTAATTAAGCTGCTTGATGGCCGAAAAACCGGAGTTAATACTTTTTGCATTCATGAGAATAGGAGCATAAAATTTTTCATGGATGAAAAGGCCTGGGATGAGGGTTCGGATTATTTAATCGGTAAGATTCAGACAAATCCAAGATTTGTAAAACTGGTAAAGAAGAAGTCAGAAAAATATGCTCGGGAACTAGTCAAGAAAGTACGACAGGCCGAACTACAAGTAATAAAAAAGTGGAGCAACCGCCAACTCGCTGATTTTCTACTTAAGTCATATCAAATGATTACTGTCTTTACTGCTTATGGCTATGTGCCGGTATTGTCAGACCATTATTTTAATAAATATACCCTTCTTTTAAAAACAATTGTTAAAAAGGCGGTTGAAAAAAAATCATTCAATCTGTCTATACCTGAGGCGGTAAGCATTTTATCAACACCGCGACAACCCATCCCCTCCAGATTGGCCAGAGTAGATCTGCTTAAACTGGCCCTGAGAAAGCCAAATCATATTGTGATTAAAAAATATTATCAAAAATGGTTTTTTGTTAATTTTGGACATTTGGGGCCAAGGACAACCTTACTGGAAACAGAAAAAGCGGTGGAAAAGCTATCTCGAAATAAAGTACAGACGAAAAAGGAACTAAAAGAATTGCAGGATTATCGGACTAACCTTGTTAGAAAACAGGCTGTCCTGATGGGAAAGCTGAACCTTAATGTTAAGGAAAAGTATCTTTTTCAAGTAGCCCGGAATTTTACTTATTTGAAAGGGCTGCGCATGGAAATATTATTTGGAGCATTTGCTCAATGGGAAAGGATTTTGAACGAGACTGGCAAGCGTTATTCAATACCAAAAAAACTGCTGTATTATTGCTCAGCCATCGAGTTAGCTGACTTATTAATAAATAATAAGATCATTCCCAAAAAGAAATTAAAAGAAAGGGAAAAATTTTGCGTATGGGTGGCCAATTCAGAAGACACACAGCAGATATTGACTGGTAAAAAGGCTCGGGAATATTTAAGAAACCATGCAAAAAAAGTAAAGCCAAAAGTAAAGGATGTTTTAGTAATTCATGGAACAGTCGCCTCAGTCGGTTTTGCTGAAGGGCCGGTGAAAATCGTCAATCGCACCTCGGAAATCAAAAAGGTCAATAAAGGCGACATTATGATTTCCGTGGCCACACATCCGGCTCTATTGCCCGCTATGGAAAAAGCAGCCGCTTTTGTGACTGATATTGGCGGCTTGACTTCTCATGCTGCTATTGTAGCTCGCGAAATGAAAAAGCCCTGCATTATCGGCACTAAGATCGCTACTAAAGTTTTAAACGACGGCGATAAAGTTGAGGTGGACGCCAAGAAAGGGGATGTGAAAAAGCTATGAAAAAGAATCAAATCAAATTCTTGATTTTCGACGGTTATGGCGTAGTCATGGCTTCGGGCTATCCAAACACTTGCCGCGAGGTTTCGAAAATAACAGGGGTTTCAGCTAAAAAGATTTTTGAAGTAATGTACAAAAAGTATTTTAATATGGCAGCCCTGCGAAAGATTACCCAGAAACAGGCCTGGCAAATGACCATAAATGAACTGAAGCTTCCCATCACCCGACAAAAGCTGGCTAAGCTGCATATGGATTTATTAACTGTACGCCCTCGGGACTTAAAGTTTGTGCGAAGCTTAAGGAAAAAATATCCCACTTTACTGCTTAGTAAAAATACTCGCAGTCAGTTTACTGACACAAAAAAGAAAAATCCGATTGTTTGGAAAAGCTTTGACTATATTATTAACACTTGGGAGCTGGGCTTGCCCAAAGCATCACGCAAGACCATTAATTTTATTGCCAAGCGCTTTAAAATTAAGCCCAGCGAAATGCTTTATGTGGATGATCAAGAGGGCAACTTAGTCGAAGCCAAGAAAATGGGCGTGACCACGATTCTGTATAAAAACCATTCGCAGTTTAAGCGCGATGTTTTAAAGGCCCTTAAATGAAACATACAGAAGTGTTAAAAAACGATTGGAAGCAGTTTTCGCTCAGGCAGCGCATGAGTCCGTTTCCAAATTATATGTCTATGGAAACGATTTCCAAGGAAATGAAGCAGGTAGTGGGCGCGGCGTATAAACAAGTTTTATTAATCTATCGTGAGAACTTACAGTATGCTTTTTTATCTGGCAGTGAGTATGATCGAGTGGGTAAGTATATTTTAAACAAAACCAAAAAAGATTCTCAGCTGTTTCACAGGCTGGTTCAAAAAGATAATAAATATGGCCGTGAGTTGTTAAAATTTGTCAAGGCCCAGGCTAAAAAGGATCTAAAAAAACAAACTGGCCCTCAATTAGCCAGGACTCATGCGCAGTTTGAAAAGCTATATAAGCGAGTGTATCGGCACTACTTTCCAATATTCGCTTTGGACGGAGTTTTTATGAAGTATATGCGCTCGTATATAGAAGCCAAATCACTGAGCGATGAACGAGTGGGTGAGTATTTGAACACTTTGATCACCGAACCGCGGGCCATGGTGGCCAAGCAGGAAGAACGGGCTTCGTTAAGACTGGCTGTTAGCATTGATAATAATCAAAAATGGCGTACTGCTGTTTTGAAACCCAAAGTTGCCCAGTCCATAAAAACTATAACAAAAATACCTGCGCTAAAAAAGCGAATACAGGAACATGAGAAAAAATATTTCTGGGTGACTCGAGATTATGAAGATCCTGTACTAACTTTTAATAAAATCGTTGGCCGGTTGAGAAAGCAGCTTAAGGCTAATCCTCAGGCAAAGCTGAATGAGATCGAACAGACTTGGAGGATTTTACCAAAAGAGCGCCAAGCAACTCAATCAGCCCTAGGCATGGATCAGGTGCATATCAAGCTATGTCGTTCTGCTCGGGAGGGCGCTCACTTGAAAGAGTTGCGAAAGACCTTTGTGTCACAGGCTTTGTTTTACTATGATCCGATTTTGAAAGAGATTGCTCATCGTGGCAGTTTGACCATGCGCCAAGTACGGCACTTAACAACCAATGATATAAAAGACATGCTGTGTAGACAGGCAGATTTTCGCAAAGAAGCAGCGGCCCGCGTAAAATCAATGGTTCTATATATTGTTAATGGCAGAGCCAAAGTCTTAAGCGGTAAATCAGCCGATTTGGTTTATCAGGCTGTTTATAAAGTACAAGCAGACGTTAAAGTTATCAAAGGCTTATCAGCCTCGCCAGGCAAGGCTAAAGGAAAAGTAAGGTTGATAATGAACCCTCAAGAAGGCAGCAAGCTAAAACAGGGCGAGATATTAGTCACCGTCCAGGCAGTTCCCAGCTTTGCGCCGTTTATTGGACGGGCCGCGGCAATGGTAGCAGAAGGCGGCACAGCTTTGACATCCCATCCAGCCACCCTAGCACGCGAAGCCAAGATTCCCTGTGTAACAGCAGCCAAGATGGCCACCCAACTTTTAAAAGACGGGGATGCGGTAGAAGTGGACGGAGATAAGGGGATAGTGAAGAGGTTATAAATCTAATAAATACGTTAATTTCACGTAGGCGGGGATCCTCCCGCTTCGTCTGCAAAGAACGAATAGTGGCGGGATCCCGCTCTGCGGTTTACTTTCCCCGCCGTGGATAAGGGAATCCACGGCTATGTGATTTTAGAATGACCCCCTCCTGCTCCCCCGAAAAGGGTAATAAAAATCGATCCACTATTCTTTTTATCTTACCCCTCCCGGCCTCCCCTTAGAAAAGGGGAGGAGTATAAGGAATATAAAAGCCACCGCCATGAGAATTCACAGCGGTGGGTATGAGTTGTGATTGAACTGATTTGGATAAGGATCAGTAAGTTGCCAGGTGTTTTCCCATGGCTTTGATTCCGGCCTCCAAGTTTTCCATGGAATTGGCATAGGACAAGCGGAGATGTCCCTTACCGCCTTGACCAAAAGCGGTTCCAGCCAGGACAGCGACATCGGCCTTGGTTAGCAGGTCAGCCTCAAGGGTCTCGCACGGCACACCGATGCCTTCGATGTTGGGGAAGACATAGAACGCACCATCAGGTATGTGGCAGGTGACGCCAGGTATGTCTCTGAGCAGCTCAACAACCCTGGCTCTCCTGGTCCGGAATTCAACCATTCGTTCGAACACGACCTCCTGCGGTCCGGTCAGCGCTTCGGCTCCGGCTGCCTGGATCATCACGGCCGTACAGGAAGCGTAGTTGATCATCAGCTTCTCAAATGCCGCTTTAAGCATATCCGGGATGAGGCAGTAGCCCAAGCGCCAGCCGGTCATGGCATAGGTCTTGGAATGGCCGTGCATGAGAATGGTCCTCTCCTGCATATCAGGCTGGCTGATGATCGAGTGATGAGCCTCGCCATAGATGATTTGATCGTAAACCTCGTCGGACAAGATCCAGATTTTGGGATAGCGCCTGACGATCTCAGCGATTCCGGCCAGCATTTTCAGGTCGAGCACCGCGCCGGTCGGGTTGTGCGGTGAATTAAGCACCAGCATAGTAGTTCGATCGGTGATCAAGCTTTTCAGTTCGTGTAGATCCGGAGCAAAGCTATTCTTGTTCCGAAGAGGCAGTGACACTACCCGAGCACCGAGTAGGTTGGCCATCGAAGCGTAGATGGGATATCCGGGATCGGGAACAATCACTTCGTCACCTGGATTAACAACTGCGTTCATGGCCAAGGCAATAATCAGCTTGGCACCTGGCGTGACTACGATGTTGTCAGGCGAAGTTGTAATGTTCCGAGTTCTGCTCAGGTATTGAGCCGCAGCTTCCCGCAGCTCGAGTTCACCGATGGGCTGGCCATAGCCGTGCTTGCCAGTACCAATGGCTGTAATTCCAGCCACACAGACGTTAGCCGGTGTTAGAAAGTCTGGTTGGCCAATGTGTAGCTTGTGAATACTTCTTCCCTGTGCTTCCAAGAGTTTTACTTTTGTTACCACCCCAAAGGCAGTTTCCGTGCCTAGGCGTTTCATGCGTTTTGCAAGCGTAAGACCCATTGCCTTGCTCCTCCTATTATCTGGCAATTCTTAGTCGTGAAATCACCTTCACGATCCGTGATTTGTAAATCCGTAAAAAATGCGAGATGATCAGCGGAGAAAACCAATAACAACCATCGGTTCATTCAGTTGTGAAAGACCTCCTCCTCAAGCATATCTAATGACAAAAAAACGTTTATGTCAACTCAATAAGGATATATAAAGTTAAGTGTATTCATCGCATAGCCCAGCCTCCGACTTGATCGAGGGTGATCTTGGGTGGGCGTATTAATATTAATCTCAGGCAAGGATAAAATCCTTGCCTATGCGTATAAAAAACATCTAGCCTTCCTGTTCCAGTAATTACCCCCGGCCTCCCCATGTCCTTTTTACCCCATACGGCTTCCCCTTGAATAAGGGGAAGAGTTTAAGGAAGGTAAGGGGGATGAAAATGCGACCTATTATTCTTTTTTCTAACCCCTCCCAACCCCCCCTCGTATGAGGGGAGGAGTATAAGGTATAAAAAAAGAGCCCCGATGCTGTTCTATTGAACAGAGCGGGGCTAATATTAACTGACTGGACATGGCTAGCTTGCCATACTTAAGGGACTTAATTTTGTGGCAGAGATGATCCCATCCGTATTGAGGAAAAAGACCACTCCCTCGAGAAAATCCATACCCAATTGTTCCTCAGGGAGAAACGGTTGAGCCAACTGGGAAAGATGAGGCTCGTGGACACCAGCAAAAGTGAGAGTATCACGGCATTCGCGTACAAATTGTCGATAACTTTCTATAGTATTACTGAATGGAGGAGGCGACATTAATATTGTCCGGGCCAGCATTCTCCGGACTATCTCAGGATCGGGTATTCCTTGTTTTCGTTCAGCCCCCATCTCTTGACCAACACTGGACTGATAAAAGTTTGGAGCAAGATTCAAGGCAGAATTCTCCCAGATACCTTCGGGAGAGAATAACTCCTGGATAGTCTGCCTGGTCCGAATAAATTTGGAACTGCTGAAACTCGCCCTACCGAAACTACTCTCCAGAAAAATACGAACAGATTCCCAGAATTCACGCTTGTCATTACATAGCTGTATGCCGTCTTCTGATAACGGATGATTCACATCGTTTTCTTTTCCCGAAGTTCTATCAGGATCGCTATGACGTATTTTTACAATAATACGAGTTGTTCCATTAGGTATCACCAAGCGCACCCCAGGTATATCCAACCTTAATTTATCGCTCACGCATCCCTCCTTATGGCAGTGGTATGAGCTGTTTGATTACACTATTTGGTTTTGAAATAGCAAGATTACTAAACTTTACAACGCACTATAAATTATTACTATTATGCTTATTTGTCAAATTGGAATTATTTTTGAGAATTTATATACGGAGAGGATTAAACAGACGGGAATAAAATTTCTGTCTACGAGTGTTTATTTGTTCGTAGTCTGAAGTACTTGTTTCGGGTGACGTATAAACAAAAATCGCGTAGCCGTAAATTTTTATTTACGGCGTTGTAAATTATATTAGCATAGCCCAGCCCCCGACTTGATCGAGGGTGATCTTGGGTGGGCGTATTAATATTAATCTCAGGCAAGGATAAAATCCTTGCCTATGTGTATAAAAAAACATCTAGCCTTCCTGTTCCAGTAATTACCCCTCCCGCCCCCCCCTTAGATAAGTGAAGGGGTATAATGTAGATGTGAAAAAGCCCCGAACTATTCTGAGAATAGCATCGGGGCTTGGTTAATGTTGTGCCCGGGTGGGCAATGAACAATATTGTTACTCGGTGGGCGGGACGAGCTTTTGTGCGCCGATGATTTTTCCATCAGCGGTGTAGAAGGCTACGCCTTCGCATTCATTCAGACCGAGTTGGTCATCGGGAATGTGCCCTTGCGCCACCAGAGACAAGGCGGCTTCGTGGACGCCGGCGACATGGAGACCACTGGTGTTCGAAGTGATGAAACTCAGATAGCCAGCCCGATCCTCCTTGAAGGGCTGACCTTCCCATAGAGTGGTATCACCCACGAATGTTTGAATCATCTGTGGAACGGACATCTTCTCGGCTTTGCGAGCCTTGAACCACTCGCCGTTCTGAACTTTCTTCAAGCTTGTCTTGATGGCCAGCTTGGCGATCTGAACGATTTGTTCCGGATGGAAGATCAGCCAGACAGTCAGGAAGGATCGGGGGTAGGTGGAGCTGTAATAGCTGGAGTCACCGAACGTAGCCCCCAGGGATCCGACCACCTGGTTCCAAAAGGGGAGAACCTGTTTGCATAGATCCGTTCCCTCGGGAACTCTCAGGGTGCGCGATTCGTTCGTGCCCCCTTGTACTGACTTGGCGTGCCGTATCAGTACCGTGCAACCGGTTGCCTCATCGGGGATATCCAGTCTGAATGCCATTGCGCGTACCTCCTCATGGTTTTGCGCGTTTATGCCAATTATTAGCCAAGAACTTCCTGACCAATAATGTGTTTTGTCAAAAAAACGAATACCTGTTTTTAGCTTGACCTAGCACAATAGCATATTATTAACAAATTGTCAACCCTTTCGTAATGGTTCAATAGCTTGGCAACACCTTGATAGTAGATGGAGTAGACTGCCAGATACGATATATTTTAATAAATCCCTATCTTTCCAGGTGCGTTGGCAATAGGTTAAATATGCTAAACCTATCGAGCAAGGCTTAAGCAGTTAACTCGAGCGCTGTTCGATAAGCTCATTATAATAGCCCATGATATTTTGGTAGTAATTATCCGAACTATATTGCTTGGCTTTTTCCAAATTGGCTTGCCTGATCTGTTGGCGAAGTTCTTCATTGGACCATAAATCAGCCACGGCCTGTTTTAAGCTTTCTGGATTCTTAGGTGGAAAGAGTATTCCGTTTATTCCATCAGTAACCAGCTCAGGAATACCCCCCTGATTCGAGGCTACCACTGGTTTGCCATATTGAAAAGCTTCCAGAATACTTAAGGGTTGGTTTTCATACCAGCGAGAAGGAAAAACAATCAATCGAGCCTGAGCTGTTAAGTTATCCAATTCCTGGCCTGTTTTATGGCCGGTGAATTCTACTTGTTTCAAATTATTCGCTTGGGCAAATCTTTTTAATTCTTTTTCCATTGGTCCGGTGCCAGCGATTTTCAAAGGTATGTTTGGCAGTTTTTTCCAAGCTTCAAGCAAAGTCTCCAAGCCTTTTTCCTCAGCTAATCTGCCTAGGAATAAAGCATAACCTTGATCAGAGATAGCAGGCAGGTCGCGATTGGGTAAAAAGTTAGGCAGCACTTCAAGGCGCTTTACTGTCACACCATATTCGCGAACCTTATCAGCCATAAATTGGCTGGGAGCTATGAATAGATCAATATTATTTTCATAAAGCTTAAATAGTTTATGAAAGTACATTTCCTTGGCGGCTAACACCGAAGCCATCAAGGAGCCTTTAATTTCTTTTTTTAAAATTACTTTCCAGTATCTATTCGGTTTAGTTGATTCACTAATATCACCATTGGCATAAAGCAAATAATTCGGAGCAATCAGTTTAAAATCATGCAAAGTCATGACAACGGGGATATTTCTTTTTTTTGCCGCGGCCAGAATTGAGGGTGAAAGCTGATGATAAATATTATGAACATGAACAACATCAGGCCGGTGCCGATCCAATAATTGCCCGAATTTTCGCTTAGCTTCAAACGAGTAAAACATCCGTCCGGCCGTTCTTAACTTTTGCCAAAAAGATTTAGGATTACTAAAGTCCACGGGCGAGACAAACAAGTCATCGTCCGGCCAGATCAGGTTTTTCGGATGGCGCATGCTAAACAAGCCGGTTTGGTGACCTTTTTGCTGAAGCAGTTTGATCAAATCCAAGCAGTGGCGTTCGGCACCGCCGCGATAGTAGGCAAATTTATTGGCCTGGACTATATTCATTGTTTTTTCCTTCAGGCTTAGCCATGATAAATAATAGTGCAGGTAGAAGCCATAAGTAAACGCCCAAGGTTCTGACTTCAAAGTGAGTACCCAGGCCAGCTTCAAAAATCACTGATACGATCGCACCGATTAAACCCAAGGCCACGCCGGCTACCATCCGGTCTTGGTTGTTTTTAAATATTTTCCAGGCATAGCACATCAGGTTTAGCAAAATTAATCCAAACAAAGATACGCCTACCAGACCGGTCTCTCCCAGCAAACTGAGCCAGTTATTGTCAATTTGTCCGGTATAGCCGAAGATGCCAAAAGGAATGCCTAGCTGGTCATAAACAGCTGTGTTACCCAGAGCTGCCGTAGCCCCTCCGCCGTATTGACCCGGTCCGAATCCATAGATTGGCGAGGCCGGCCAAACTTTAGTGACGGTTTCAACAATAAAATACATGCGGCCCAAACCATAGTATTCACTGCGCCAGCGTTCATAGGAAAAAGCCTCGTACAATCGAGAAACAATCGGCATGTCCGGCTGGTCAATTAGGTCATCAACCACCAGCGAAGTGACCATGGGGTAGATTGCCAGGGCGACTACGATTAGCAAGCCAATGCCAATCACTTTTCGATCGCGTTTTAGAAATACTGTAATGGCAATCAAGCCCAATAAAAAGCCGAACCAGGAAGCGCGCGAATATGTAAGCACCAGAGCGCCTAAACCGACCATCAAGCCAGCCAGCAAATAGCGTTTGGTTTTGAATCTGGGATGTTCGTAAAGTAAGCCAACAACAATTAGCAATATAAAAGACAGAAAAGTGCCCAGCTGGTCATAGCGCCCCATGGTAGCGGTCACGCGCTGGCCGCCAGTCCAAAACTGGTCTGTGCCCGGCGTTAATAAAACCGAACCAAATGATCGTTCTTCGCTGGGTATTAATAATGAGTCGGCCGGCGAACCAATTACAGCTTGACTTAAGCCGATTAACGATTGAAAAACCGCCATGCCGATCAGCAGCCAAACAAGAATTTTGGCAAAGTCTTTCTTGATAGGCAGATTAATAACTGCCAAGTACAAAAGCATAAAGCGGATAATCTGTCGGATGCCAAGAGTTGCTGTAGTAATTTCCACGCTGTTTAAAACGGCTGACATTACCAGACTAGCAACAAACAAGGGCAGCCAAATACCAGCCGGGCCCCAGGTCAGCTTGGTTTGGTTGCGCAAACGGCTAAGTAAGGCAGCGCCTAATAATATGTAAATCATCAGCTCTGAGGCATAGCGCATATATATATAGATATCGTCGGGAATGTATTTCAAAACAAACGGCTCAAACGGAATATATAATGCTAGCAAAGCCACCAGCAGTTCAGGCTTAATAATTGCCAGCCAAACAGCAATGGCGGCCAGCGTTATTGTGATGCCTAAAGCGGGCGAGCTGATTAAACTAGCCACAAAACCAAGCGCGCCGATTCCTAAGATACTATAGAAAAGCAGCTTCGATTGCTCGTTAATCCAATTGGTGATTTGGGTAATTTGCATATGAGTATTAAACAGGCGAGAGTACATTTTTTAAGCGTTTTTGTCAACCCTGTTAGCGCTGGCCTATAACAGGGTCAACCCTCGGTCGCGACTGACAGGGTCAAGGGATAACAATCACAGCGCAGGCTAGAGAGCCTTCGCTGTGGGGATTTATTATTCCTTACAGCGAACCTTCTCTCCCGCGACTTCTACCATTACAGTTTTAGGCGGGATCCCGCTCCGCGGTGGCACGTCCTCTGGGCTCGCAATGACTATTTCGGGATGACGGTGCGGGCTATGGATTGATTATGGGGTAATATATTGATACTCTTGATAAGTTAATTGGGATAGTCGCCTTTGTAAAAATGCTTCGGAGCAGTGATAATTGAAGCAATTCTGCATTTTTACGCAGACGACTATGTCACTTACAGGACAAGTCGGTAGAAATACCCTTATTCAATTTATTGGCAAGATATTCGGCACAGTACTTGGTTTTGCCACGGTGGTTTTCATGCTGCGCTATTTGGCGCCTGCTGAATATGGCCACTACACTACAGTGATTGCTTACCTGGGATTTTTCTCGGTGATTGCCGACTTAGGATTGTATCTGATGCTGGTCCGGGAGATTTCCAAACCAGAAGCTCGTCCCCAGCATGCTATTGGCAATATCATGGGCCTCCGGATTGTGGCGGCGATTGTTTTATTAGGAATCGGCTTGGCAGTGGCCTTTACCCTGCCTTACGAATTGATTATCAAACAGGGCATGGTCATCGGCGTGTTCTCTTTTTTCTTCATTGCCATGAATCAGTTGCTGGTAGGCATATTCCAAAAACACCTGGCTATGAAGTGGGTGATGTTCGGCGAAGTTGGCGGCCGCGTAGTTCTATTGCTGGGCGTGCTGGGGGTGATCTATTTAGACATGGGTTTGCTGGCGATTATTGCCGTGGTCGTTTTCGGCAGCGCCATAAATTTATTAATCTCGTTTCTCGCCGCGCAAAAATACGAACGGATCAAAGTGCAGTTTGACTGGGTTTACTGGAAATATATTGCCAAGGAAACCTGGCCGCTGTCTTTGTCTGTGGTTTTAAACCTTGTTTATTTCCGGCTGGACACCATCTTCTTATCTTTGATGAAGCCAGCTGAGGATGTTGGCTTGTATGGCGCGGCTTATAAGGTGCTGGAAATATTAGTCACTTTTCCAAATATGTTTGTGGGCTTACTGTTACCTGTTTTGGCTGCTACGGCATATGTAAACTGGGATCGCTTCAAGCATATTTTTCAAAAGGCCTTTGACTTTTTATTAATGGCCACGATTCCCATGATCGTAGGCGGCTTTTTAATTGCCGGCCCGCTGGTGGCATATATCAGCGGGGGCGAGGAGTATGCTCAAGCTGCGCCAATCTTTCAAATATTAATCTTTGCGGTAGGTTTCTTATTTTTGGGCAGTCTATCCGGCCATACCATTGTGGCTATCAACGCTCAAAGAAAAATGGTCTGGGCCTATTTAAGCGTGGCTATCCTAGGATTAGTGAGCTACATAGTTTTGATTCCCATGTTCAGTTATTTTGGCGCGGCTGCCGGAACCGTAATTACCGAACTGGCGATTATGCTGGCCGGCTATATATTAATAATGAGAAAAGTTAAATTCAGACTCAGCTTTAAATACGGACTCAAGGCGATAGCCGCCTCAATTCCCATGGGTTTGGCTATCTGGCTGTCGGTAGACCTTCAGGTGTTTATTCAGGCGGGAATCGGCGCTGTGGTTTATGCGGTTGCCTTATACTTGTTTAAGGGGTATGATCGGGAGCTTATTAAAGAGTTAATTTCCAGTCCCTCAAAGGCGTTTACTAATAATGAATCCGTTTCCTAAATTTTCCATAATCATCCCTACTCTGAACCGCGCTTCAGTAGTAGCCAAGCTGGCTGACCAACTGCTAAGTCAGAATTATCCTGATTTTGAAATTATTATAATTGACCAGAGCCTTAAGCAGAATGACGAGCTGTTTAAAGCATCACAAGGCCAACCCGATAAAGTGCGTTACTTTCGCATTACCCAGGCCGGCGTTTGCCAAGCTAAAAATTATGGCATTGATAAGGCCCGAGGCGAGCTGTTTCTTTTCATTGACGATGACAGCGAAGTGGATGATGTTGAGTTGCTGCCCAAGCATGCCAAGAATTACCAAGATGCGGAAATCTCCGGGGTGGGCGGGCGAATTGAGGATGTTAACAAAAAGCTAAACAAAGAAGACAGCGGTCCGGTTTGTTGGGTGGATAAAACGGGTAAAATTTTCTCCAATGCTACGGGCACTGAGCGAGTGGACATAAATGCCCCGCGCGGCGGACATGTTTCTTACCGCGCTTCGGCTGCCCGAGCTATCAAGGGTTTTGATGAAAACTTTGTGGGCAATGCCATGCGCGAGGAAACTGATTTTTCCCTGCGGATTATAAAAAAAACTGGCAAGAAAATCGTGTTTGATCCCAGTGTAACTATTACCCACTTAGGTTTAAGTTCTGGTGGCAGCCGAGAAACCAGTCGTCGGCAGTGGTATGAGGATTTTTTTGCTAATGAGTATTATTTTTTTCGCAAGCATTTTTCAGCCCGTTATCTGCCGCGCTTTTTCCTGCGCAAGTCGCGGGCAATTTTATCCTGCATGTTTTATTATGGCCGAGGGCGCTGGTCTTGGCTGAAAACTCCTATTGTAGGCTTTGGCAAGGGCTGCCGAAAATATCAAGCGTTATCTTCTGAAAAAAATGTTTAAACACTTTCCCAGATACATTTTAGGAATTGGCTTAGCAGTTTTTAGTGCCTTTTTAATCGGTAAATACGGATTAGTCGGCTTAATAGTTTTGATTGGCCTGATGAGCTTTTTGGTAATTGCCTACGCAACATTTCGCGATCCGCGGATTGGTTTATTTATTGTCACTTTCCTGCTACCGTTTGAGCGGGTTGGCTCTATTGATATTGCCGGCTTTACCTTGCGCTCCAGCCAGGCAATTGGCGCCTTAACGATTTTTGTCTGGGTAATCTGGCTGATTGTTAATCGTCCGCGCAAGATGTATTCCAATCCAACCTTTTGGGTTACAGTACTGTTTCTGCTAATCGCGCTGTTATCAGTCACCCAGGCAGTAAACACATTTCGGTCTGTGACAGTATGGTCATTCGTGGCTTTCACAGTATTTGTCAGCTGGCTGGTGCCTCAGTTGATAAACAATAAACAGCATTTGCAAACATTGATTCGTATTTTATTTATTACCTCGTTTTTGGTAGGCATGTTCGGCTTGTTCCAATTTGCCGGCGACTTGGTCGGCCTGCCGCCCTCGCTGACAGGTCTGCGCGAACAGTACACCAGCGAGGTGTTTGGTTTTCCGCGAGTTCAGTCTACTTTTTTAGAGCCGCTCTATTACGCCAACTTTTTGTTAATTCCGATTTGTTTAGCAATTTCATTTTTATTATCCAAGAAAAAGCAGTTTCCTTCCTGGCTGTTGCTTGGTCTAATATTACTCTGGGGAGTGAACTTTGTATTAACATTGTCGCGCGGGGCGTTTATTGCTTTGAGCGTGAGTTTGCTGTTATTAGCAATAATCTATTGGCGAAAAGTGGTCACTCCGCATCGGTTGATTTTGGGTTTACTGGCAGTATTGATTATCGGCTGGAGTTCTATTCAATTTTTAGGATTAACCGGCGATTCTCAGGAGTCGCTGGATACTTTTACTCGGCAAGCTACGGGCGTATTTACAGGCGCATCGTACTTTGACCGCGCCGAAACTTTTGGCCAGGCTTGGGAAATGTTTCAGACACATCCCTGGCTGGGCGTTGGCATAGGCAATTTCGGGCCCAATATCGCGCCTTTGGAATTAGTTCAACCAGATGCGGGCTGGCTTATTGTTAATAATGAATTTTTGGAGATTTTGGCTGAAATTGGCTTGCTTGGTTTTCTGGCTTATTTAACCATGCTGGTTTTTTTGCTGTTCCGTTCTATCAAGGCGATTCGCATCACTACAGATCCTTATTTGAAAGCGGTGATGATTGGCCTGCTGGCCGCCTTCATTGGTATAATTGTGCAGTATCAGACTTTTTCTATCTTGTTTATCATGCACATCTGGTTCTTGTTTGGTCTGATGGTAGCGGTGCAGAACATTATAATTACGAATTCAGAATGAAGAATAATTCGTAATTAATAATTATTAATTAGTAATTAATTTGACTCCCGTATTAGTCGCCTCTAGTTTATTGCTCTACACCGTTGCGGTGATTTATCAGCGCAGCTGGGGTATTGTGTTTATTTTAATCATGCTGCCCTCGTACTTGATTCGATTTGAACTGCTGGGCGTGCCAACGACTTTGTTAGAGTTCTATATCGTGATTTTATTTGTAGTTTGGGTTGTTGATTGGATTCGTAAGCATAAGGGATTACTAATAAGTTATCGGGCTTTGCGGGATGCTTTGCCAAAAGGTTTAGGCAGGTTATTGCTTCTATGGGTGATTGTTGGTTTGGTGGCAACTTTTTGGTCGAGTGATTCGATTGCCGGACTTGGTTTGTGGCGGGCCTATATTTTAGAGCCGGTGCTGTTTGTTGTGGTGCTGATTACAAGCCTAACCACCCCTGGCCCCTCCTTGGAAAGGAGGGGGACGACCACCCCCAGCCCCTCCTATAATAGGAGGGGAGGTTTGTTGAAGTGGATTGTTCGCGGATTAGGCATTGGGGTGATTATTATCGGCTTGATAAGTATTTTGCAGTTAGCCGGGCTAGTACCATCGCCTATGCCCTGGGCAGAAGAACTGCCGCCGCGCTTTTCTTCTATGTTTGAATTTCCCAATGCGGTTGGCTTAATCTTAGCGCCGATCGTAGCTTTTTTCTTCGCTGCAGTGACCAAGCGAGAAAGCCGGCCCTTACCTGAGCGCTTGTTTATCTGGGGCGTGCTGTTTTTCGGGCTGATCGGGATCGCTTTAGCCGTATCCGAAGGCGCGATCTTGGGAATATTATTAGCCCTGGTTTTATGGGTCTTATTAAGCAAACACAGGAAGTATTGGATTGGGTTGGGTTTTATTTTGTTAATAATAGTATTTGCCATACCCCAAACTCGCGATTATATTACCGAAGGCGTTACTTTTAATGATACTTCCGGAGATGTGCGTTTGCGGGTATGGCAGGGCACTTGGGACATGCTTAAAGATAATCCAATCACTGGCGCGGGCATGGCTGGCTTCCCGGAAGCTTATGACCAGTATCGTGATGCAGCCCATGTGGAGCTTTTGCAGTATCCGCATAATATTGTTTTTAACTTCTGGTCTGAAATGGGTCTGATTGGGTTGCTGTTATTCTTGGTTTTAGTCGTACGGTTTTATAAAAATGCTTGGGCTGGTTATCGCCTGCATAAAGGATTACACCAGCGAGTCGCCCTAGGTTTAATACTAGGCATGACTGCTTTGCTGGGCCATGGCCTGGTGGATGTGCCGTATTTTAAAAATGATTTAGCTGTTTTGTTTTTTACATTGTTTATATTGGCGGAGTATTTATATACATCGCGAGGCGCGGAGACCTCGCTTATGGGAGGGCGAAAAACTAGCAATGTAGATGTTGGTGATGATCTACGTAATGTCTTTAATAAGGATGAGCAAATTATTAAACAAGAACTACATTCTGTTGTTCATAAAATTGGTTTATTACATCAAGAAGTACATGTTTTTCTTTATACAAAAAAAGGTGAGGTGATTTTTCAAATGAGAGATCGTAAAGCTGACACTGCGCCAAACCTACTTGATGCTACCGCAGGTGGTCATGTGGAAGTTGGCGAAACATATCAAAAAGCGGCGATTCATGAGCTGGAGGAGGAAACAGGCATAAATGTAAAAGTCGAAGAACTTCAGGAGATAATGAAGTATCAAGGGAGTTTTCATGACAAGCAAACTGGTAAAATTAATAATGTGCTTCGCATGATTTACGCCTTGCCTTATAATGGTAAGCCTGAGGAATTACGTATTGAGCAAGGAAAAGGTACAGGATTTGAGGCCTGGTCAATCGATCAGCTTCTTAATATATCAAGTGAGCATCGATCGAGGTTTATTCCAACTATGCTAAAACCAGAATACCTTGAAGTTTATCGGAAGATTCAAGAGATGGTGTGATTTTAAAAATCGCTGGAAGGGCAACCATGCCCTGCCAGATTTTTAGATTGTACTCGCCAGGCGTGGAAGCCAGGCGAGCTTAGACGTAAAAAAGAAACACCCCCTCAGCCAGTGGAAGAGGGGGTTTGGGGGGCGGGTTTTCTGGTATATCTGCCCTGTTCGTGGAAGCCGCACGGACATCTGGCGACAATTTCTCCGTGGTCGAACCAAATGACTTCAAGCGTCTGTTTCAGGCAGTCCGGACATTCGTCCCTGTGCTTTAAAAAGCGAGAGTCGTTCATTTTGCCTTCTATTTGTGCAACCAAAGCGGCGCCCAGCTTGCTGCGTAAAGGTTCTAGAATTCTCATGGCAGGCTCCTCTTTCCGATAGAAAGTTGAATACCAGACGTGCACTTAAAGAGCTAACTCAGAAGTTTAGACAAATAGTAGATTATTGTAAATGGCTGGACAAAATCGTAAAAATGCGCTATAATTAGCATAGGAAATTGGAGAGCCCTGTTTACACAAAACAAGGGTTTTTTAACCCCAAAAAGCCAAAATAAAATGCAAAACAAAAAAACCACAGCCAGATTGTTTCGCTTTACCCTGATTGGGCTGTTTCTCGGGTCTTTTGCCATTATGCCGAATATCAGAGGCGCGCAAGGTTCATCAGTGCAAACCCAGTCTGGATTAGTGCAAGTTGATTCATTTGCATCAGGCCAGGTATCGCCAGAGCACCAGGCGCCTTTTGCGTTCAATGCTTTGGGCGTGCGCTGGATTGGCAATGAAGATATTGATTTGTCAGTGCGTTTTTTATCTGAAGGCGATTGGTCAGACTGGCTGCCGATTGTGATAGACGAAGATTCTCAAGTTAAGCAATCGTCTATTTCAATGCCTAACTACTCGCCGCTGATTTTTACAGAGCCGGCTCAGGCGTTTCAATATATAATTAATTCCGAACTGGACTCAATCCAGCTGGTTGATTTCTTTTATTTGGATACTATTAAAGACAACGCCTGGTATGAAAATATGTTTGGCTGGCTGTTTCCTCCTGCTCAAAGCCAAGATTTGGAAGTGGTTGACCGGGAAGATTGGGGCGCTGATGAGTCATTGCGATTTGACAGCGAAGGCGAAGAACTATGGTTGTCTGAGTACGTAAAACCACAAGTATTCATTATTCATCATACAGCCGGATCAAATGGCGAGCCCAGCCTGGATCAAGCCAAAGCCGTAATCCGCGGAATTTATTATTACCACGCGGTGATCAGGGGGTGGGGCGATATTGGTTATAATTATTTAATTGATACGGCAGGCAATATTTTTGAGGGACGCTCTGGCGGCGATGGAGTGGTTGGCGCGCATACTTACCGAGGCGCTGAGTGTCCAAGCAAAGGCGAAGAGATTGGTTATAATTCCGGAAGCATCGGTGTTGCCCTGCTAGGTAATTATGAAAATGATGACACCTTAAGCAGCCAGTCAACTGCCGCTCTGTCTCACTTGATTGCCGTGAAGGGTCGCGCTCTGGGCATTGAACCGGATGGAGAAAGTTATTTTCATGACCGGACCATCACAAATGTGTTCGGGCATATTGACGTTGACTGTACTGTTTGTCCGGGAGTTGATTTGCATGATGAGCTGGCTGATATTCGAACCAGCGCTTCAGCTGAGTATGATACTTTGCCTGATCCATCTGAAGACGGTTCAATCGGAGCAGAGGTTTCGGATCAAAGCGATGATCAGTTATCATTATTGGCCGGTGAAACAGTTGAGCTATGGATTGATTTTGAAAATACCGGCCTGGCTACCTGGCGGCGCTATGTTCAGTCGCCCACTTTAATAGCCCTCGATTCAGACACCCGGAGTTTGCATTCGACCGAATGGGTAGACGAAATCACTGTAGCATCTCTGACTGAGGCTAATGTTGAGACTGGCGAATTAGGACGCTATAACTTTACAATCACTGCTCCGACAGGATGCGAGCAAATAACAGCCAAGTTTATTTTGCGAAACGGTTCAGATTTGGATAACACAATTGTGACCATTCCGATAACCATTGTGGGACATTCTTATGCAGGTCGATTAATTGAATCTGATTGGCCAGAAGCGACTTTAAAAGGCTCCAATAGAACCGTGACAGTGGCCTTTGAAAACACTGGGCGGGAAACCTGGCGCCGAGACGAAATCAGCCTGGTGGTTGTTGATGAAGATGGCGGACGAAGCGCTTTTATCACCCAAACAGATTCACAGCCGGTTGAGGAAGTTTCCTTAGTTGAAAGCGCGGTTTTGCCGGGTGAGACTGGCCATTTTACATTTATCCTGCTGAGTCCCAATGAAATTGGGCGATATTCAGACCAAATTATGCTAGTCCGTTCAACTGTCACCTTGGTTGGCAGCACGGAAAAAATAAACTCACGGGTCGATTCACCCAGCCAAGCCGCCCTGGTTGACCAGACCATGCCCGTAGCCATGCTCAATACCTGGACAGCGCCGGTAACTGTCAAGTTCACGAACACCGGCGTAACCACCTGGGATCGCTCAGTGGTTTTGAAAATTATGAATAATGACCACGGTCCCAGCTCTTTTTATGATGCCAGCTGGCCGGGTGCGGTAGGTGAAATTATTATGACCGAGACCAGTGTAGGCCCGGATGAGACAGCTACTTATCATTTTAAAATAAAAGCGCCGGTGGTTCCCGGCGTATATGTGCAAAACATCCAGCTGATTGATAATGACAGCCAGGCTGACGTGATTCAGCATCCAATATTTGATCCCTTGATTCGAGTTGATAATGCTCGGGCTGAACTCGACTCAGATCAGTATTCTGCCCAGGCCAGTTTTAAAAAAATCCCCACGGCTGTTCGCTCAGTCTGGCGCTTGCCCGTAACAGTACAATACTTAAACACTGGCACAGCCACCTGGGATCGCAACACCCAGCTGAACATATATGGCGCGCTATTCCGCCGTCCGGAATTCCGCGATCGTTCCTGGAGCAGAGAAACCGGCGGAATTACCATAAATGAATCCAGCGTAGCGCCCGGCCAGACCGCCACTTTTACTTTCTTGATAGACGCGCCAAGCGAGCTGCAGGTTTATGAAATATTATTCCAACTAAGCGTAAATAATGAGCGAGATATTATTGCCAACAGTTATTTTTCAGAATTGATTCGGGTTGATTCGTAGGGCAGTATTAAGAGCGTATTTATACTCCGTCACACTATGGCTGTATCTCTTAGTCCCGACGTACTTCGGGACGAAGAGCCTCCATCAGGCACTAGTGTTAGTTGGAGATCCTTACAGTACAGTGACGCTTTTTGGTATTGAAATATGATCTATTATTATTTTGTTTAACCTCTCCCAGCCTCCCTCATTCTTTACCCCCTCCTACTCCCCCTTGTAAAAGGGGGAGAGTTTAAGGTATGTAAAAAGGCGGACTGCATGTAGCAATCCGCCCGAAATGAACTTTATTGGCTTATGACGCTGGGGCGTCTGTTTCTTTTTCGACTTCCTCGTCAATTCTACTTTTTAGGGTTGCCAGCATTTCTTTGGCGCCCTCTTTCCACCTTTCTTGAGTCCCGCCAACAAACAAACCTAGAGCAGCATTTGCCAGACGCTTGGCAAGCTTACTAGAACGTGAAGCCGCGATAGCCTCAAAAGAGTAACCAGCGTGCTCCTGATTGTATTCTAGTCGTTGAACGTAGTTTTTATATTCTTGAAAAGTGCTATGGGTTGCTATTAAAGCAAGTGCTTCAGTCACATCAAGCCAACCAACAACACCTTGATCCCGATCCAAAATCCAGACACGCAGTGTGCGGAAGAACCCAGGAGCATTATCACTTTTATGTTTTCCTGGTTGAATACTGACTAGTTTCCAATCTTGGGTATTCAGGAGGCACGTTTTATCACCGAATAATTTTAAAAAGTATCCTCCATAAACAAATTTAAGCACAGGCTGGTCTGTAATTGGCTCATGGTGAGAGATTGATAGCCAAACTTTCTCTTGCTGTTGTAATCGAGCATAGTAAGTCAGACCAAAAGCCTCTAGGGAACACACGAACAGTAGAATACCGAGACAAACAATAGAAACGAAAACCGTAAGAAGTATTGGCGCATTTCGTAAAAGCATAAATACTACAACCATTATTGCCACGGTCCACATTGTCCAATATGTGGACTGACTATGAGGATGACCCCAAGACAGTTTTGAATTGAACTCCGGCTTCTTTATTTTGATCTGCCATAACCTTTTTCTCCGTAACAAAAACAAGCTCCGTCCCGATGTACGATAGGGACTCTTGTTTTGTTCGATCGGCTTCCAGCGCTTCCTAGCAGTATTTCCGCAGGACTTCGCACTATCAGCAGGTTTTTTTGTAAACGAGCATGCTAAGCCAAAACCTAGCTAGTTAAACTAAGCTAGGTTTGGGGTTGGTGTCAAAGGGGGGGGGTGAGGTTGATTGGTGAATTAGTTGGTTAGGGTATTGAAAATTGAAATTTGTTTGTAAACCTTCTAACTGACTTTAGTCAGGTTGGTCTTGAAATAGCTTCGCCACTTCAGCCTTAAGCTGATCCGCCTATGGCGGAAAAGTGGCTGGGAAATAAAAAAAATTGAAATTTGTTTGTGTTTTGGAATTTGATTATTGGTAATTATTAATTACCTATTCCCCTGACGCTTGATAACCTCCTCAGCCTCCTCCATTTTCACAGAAATCAATTTGGATACGCTGTCGTCGCTCATGGTTACGCCGTAGAGCAGGTTGGCTTTTTCCATGGTGGCGCGGTTGTGAGTGATGATCACAAACTGAGTCTTGTTATTCAGCTCCTCAATGATTGAGGCAAAGCGCTGGGAGTTAGATTCATCCAGGGCAGCATCTACTTCATCCAGGAAAACAAACGGCGAGGGATTATTGGAAATAATGGCTGAGATCAGGGCGATCGAGGTTAGGGCTCTTTCTCCGCCGGATAGCATATTAATATGCGTTAATTTCTTGCCCGGGGGGGTGGCAGTAATATCCACGCCGGTAATAATTTGTTCCCCGGTTTTTTTTAACTTCTTGGGCTGGTCATCAGTTGATTCGTTGTCGTTTTCATCGCTGTCCTCGTCTTCATCATCATCTACTTCGGCCAGTACATCTTCTTTTTTCAAAATAAGCTTAGCGTTGCCGCCCTGGAATAGTACACGGAAATAGTGCTGGAATTGCTTGTTGATTTTTTCAAATGAGGCGTCAAACTGATTTTTAATGGTTTGGTCCAGCTCGGCAATAACTTTTTCCAGCTTATCAAGCGCGCTCAGCAAATCATCAGACTGGCTTCTTAAGAATTTATAGCGCTCATTGGTGGATTCAAATTCCACGGTGACTCCCTCGTCAATGCCGCCAATCAGTTCTAGATTGTGTTTAAGCCGCCTAATCTCTTCTTGGTAATATTCAGCTGACTTGTGTTCGCCTCCTTGTTTGGGCTGAGTGGTTTTTTCAATCCGTTCGGTGACTTGTTCCGGCAGCTCCGATTTGAATTCCTGCTTAAGATCGTCTTTTTTAGTTTCCAGTTTGGCCAGTTCAATTTGAATGGCAGTCAGCTTATTGTTTTCAATATTCAGACAATGCTGAGCTTCGCGAAAAGACTTTTGCAAGGCGAACAATCGATCACGCTTTGATTGGGCCTGAGAATTAAACTGCTGGATTGAGTCAGCCAGGGCGCGCAGCTTTACATCGATTTCTTTAACCTTGCCTTCAAGCTCTTGGTCCTCGCTCTGGTATGAGGCTTGGGTTTTATCATTGTCTTCCGGTTTAGCTTCGCTGCGACCCAATTCACGAGTAATGTTTTTCTGCTCCTCTATAAGGCGTTCACGATACTGCTGAAGCGAAGACAGCTTCTCCTGCTGTTTATTCAGTTCTTTTTCCAGCTGGTGTATTTCGTTGACTAAGCTGTCCTTGGTTTTTAAAAACTCGGTTAGCTGAGTTTGGAATTTCAATACGCCCTTTGAGTTATCCGTATGTGACTGTTCAGCTAAGTGTTCAAGGCATTGGGACAGCTGCTGGCCAATTGATTTTGCTTTAGTTTTTATTGCTTGAAATTCATCAAGAGTACTGGCCTTTTCCAGCGCTTCTACTAAAGCCTCATGGGCTTGAGCCGTAGATTCCAGATCTTCCCGTAATTTGGTTATATCTAGGGTAGAAGTTTTATCCAGGCTGGCTGAGGCTTTGAGCAGCTGCTGCTCGAGCTTGTTAAACTCCGCCAATACTTTGTCTTGCTGGACAGTGCGCTGGCCAAGCTTTTCTTTTTGCCTATTCAGGTTATTATTAATTTCTTCCATTTCGCCGTCCAGCTTGGCAATGCTTCTGGATAATTCGTCCTTGCGCTGCTTTAGCCAAACAATGTCCAGCTTGCCCTGCTGGGTCGCGGCTAAATCTTGCCGGCCACGAATCACAGTCTGTTCTTTGATTAATGCGTTTTTTTCATCAAGCAGCGCGCTGTAGTCTCTTTGCAAATCGCGGAAAGCCTGGTCTTGAGTTTTTTCTTTTTCAATTGCCTCTAACTCTTTTTGAATTTTTTCCAATTCCTGGCTGGTGGTTTGTTGCTTTTTTACTAGCTCGTCGTGGTCCTTTTTATCATGGTCAAATTTGACTGATAACTCAGCCCAGATCTGGGAATAGTAGGTTTCTTGAAGTTCGCGCAAATCATTTTCCACTTCTTGGCGCCGCTCCAGCCTGTGCACCTGTCGGGTTAATGATCTTAATCGGGGCTCGACTTCTTGCATAAGCATTTCCGCCTGGCGCAGGTTTTCTCTGGTACCCTTGAGTTTATTGGTAGCTTGTTCGCGCTTAATTTGATATTGGCGCACACCGGCCGCTTCATCAAAAAAGGCTTTCCTCTCCTGGGGGGTGGCCACCAGAACACTGTCGACCATGCCCTGGCCGATTACGGAATAGGATTTTTGCCCAAAGTTCGACTGCGCCAGGAGCATGATAATATCCTGAAGCCGGACAGCCTGCTTGTTTAGAAAATATTCCCCCTCGCCAGTACGATAAATACGCCGAGTAATAGTCACTTCTGAGTAATCAATGGGCATTTTTCGGTCTTCGTTGTTGATGCTTAAAGTGACTTCAGCCATGCCCAAACGGCTTTTTTTATCTGAGCCGGAAAAAATAACATCCTCGGACTTTTTGCTTCGGAGGATTTTCATGCTTTGTTCGCCCAATACCCAGCGGACAGCATCAGCCACGTTTGATTTGCCTGAACCGTTTGGTCCGACAATAGCCGCTACGCCACGGTTAAATTCCAGACTGGACTTATTGGCGAATGATTTAAATCCTTGAATCTCGAGCTTCTGGAGGTACATTGATTAGTTCAATATTAATCCGCTTGATCTTATGCGGTTTAGCCCTAAAAATAGGTAGACTTTAAATAGTTTACCATTGGGTTGACTTAAGCGACAAGTCTTGTGTATAAATGAAGTTGTCCTAAAAATGTGGGAAATACTATGAATAGTTTAGCCTGACAATCTATGGCTGAATGGAGGGAGGTTGCACGATAATGGATCAAGAGGATCGAGAAACAGAACTAGACCAAAAAAATCCTTCAAGTGGGTCGTTTGAATCGAAAAGAAGAAGAACGGTAGCTCTGCCCCTGGATCTTTCATCCCGCGAAGTTGGTCAAGGGGGCATCAATCACGAGTTTGATCTCATGTTTGGTACCTGGGGAGGCGATGATCCTGAAGAGGTCGTTATTTTCCCTAATTCACCTAGTCGTACACCAAAACCAACCGAATAATCGGTTATTGATATCGCCGCACTACTACTCCTAGCCCCTCCTATATGATACGAGGGGAATTGGGAGAAGTGCGGCGTTTTTTCTTATAAAAAAATCCAATCCGGACACAAAAGGCAAGGTGCGGAGCGCAAAAAAAGGTCAGAATACCGGCAATAAATAAGGGAATAATCAGGCGATAATCCATAGAATTGATGAGGAGTACGGCAAATTATAGTTATTAACTTATAATCAGTATATCTCATATCGCTTGACAGTAGGCCAAAATTAGCTAATATGTCGAGGTATGTTAACAATCAGATTACGCCGAGTAGGCAAGAAAAAGAAGCCGACTTTCCGAATCATTGTCTCTGAAAAAGCCAAAGATACTTTGGGTGATTTTTTAGAGATGCTGGGAAGCTATGATCCTCATACTAATCCGTCCACCATAATAGTTAAGGCGGACAGGGTTAAGCATTGGATTAACAAGGGCGCACAGTGCTCTGATACGGTTCATAATATTTTAGTGACTGCTAAGGTTGTTGATGATAAAAAAATACCCCAAGGTCGAGCTAAGAAGAAAAAGTCCGATGATAAAGAAAACAAGCCTGAAGCCAAGGCTGACCAGCCGGCTGACCAAGCCACTGAAAAAACAGAAGAAAAACCAGAAGCCAAGCCTGAGCCAGAGACTGAAGCTAAGCCTGAAGTTAAAGGCGAAAAACCTGCTGAAGAGAAAGTAGAAGGAAAGAAGCAATAATAAGCATTAAAGCATAATCCATGGGCAGACAAACACTTGTCCATCTGTTTTTATAGTGAAAACTATAAAAAACTCCCCGAGAGTCAGACTCATCGGGGAGGTTAGAAAATGGTTCGGGTCTCCCTAGAAACAGACAAATACCAGGCGCAGTCTATCGTCGGATTTTGGCCCCTCCTACTAAAAACGACAGACTTTGTTTGGTATTAACTGTATCAAGTATGGATCGAACCATAAACTATGACAGTATAGTAATAAAGAGATGAGAGATGATTATGGATATCCCATGATAGAGGGATTGCGGGTTTATTCCTTTCTCCTCTTATCCAGAGACCTTATCCATAAGACTTGAAAGTCTGAAGAATTATTCTGCCGCCACCTCGGTATCCAATCACCTCTCAAATAAGGTCCGTGTACCTTACAAGAGATAGGGTAGGGAGTCAAGGACAACTTAAGTATAGTAAAAATAGAGAGCTTATTTAAGGGAAGTGTTTCAAAATACATTAAAAAAAGGGGGTATCGTTTAGCGATTGACAAGGAGGGTTCTTTTAGTATATTATTTGAAACGAACACCAGCCTTGAGGATATGAGCAATCATTATCAAGACTCATACCAAAAGGTCGACAGCTGGGCTGTCAGTACTGATTAACCACAGGAACGACATTCATGGCGAAAAAGCCAGATGATCAAGAATTTGTCGAGTTTGTAGTCAAGTCTCTCGTGGACCAACCTGAGGACGTTAGCTCTGAGCGCACCGTCGATGAGATGGGCGTGCTTATAACTCTAAAAGTAAATCCACAGGACCTCGGTCAAGTAATTGGCCGTTCGGGTCAGACTGCCAAGTCAATCCGAACCTTGCTTCGTGTTGTTGGCGCAAAAAACCACGCACGAGTTAATTTGAAAATCTTCGAACCAGAAGGTTTTCGCAAGAGTGACCGGATGGCACAGCAGCCACGAGCCGACGCAGCGACCGAAGAGGTTGCTGATACGTCAGCTGTTGATGACTTGAAGCTCTAACATCTATCTTCAAACCAGAAAAGTCCCGCTCCCGCGGGATTTTTCTTACATCCAAGAACCGCCAGCTTTAGCTGGCGTGTGCGTTTTAGGGTGTAACCCACGGTATACTGCAATCACCCCCAAAGAGTAAGGAGGTGATTACATATATGAGCAATGGTCGGTTATACACCCTAGACCACTGCACCTACCAATGCCAGTATCATATCGTCTAGGTATCTAAGTATCGCAGAAAAATATTGGCAGATAGATACATCAAAGCAGAACTAAAGCGAATCTTCAAGATGATCGCTAAATGGAAGGGTTTTGTTATCTTGGCTTGGCATATTGGCGATGAACACATTCATCTATATATCGCTATCCCACCTAAGTATTCCATAGCCTATGCCCTAAGTATACTCAAAGGTAAATCCTCTGCCTGGATCAAGAAAAAGACTAAAAAATTACCTCCCCGTGGTCCCCTTTGGGCCAGAGGTTACTTTGTTTCCACCGTAGGAGGCAACCAAAAAGCTATTAAAAGGTATGTAGAGAATCAACATCATCATCAAGTAAGTATGCCTAAGCTACCCTTCTTCTAAACGCCGTTGTAAACGGCAGGATAGAAACCCCCAGCTATTTTGGCTGGGGGTTTTCATT
>JAZDMR010000008.1:0-15016 GCA_043800725.1 bacterium
GACTGACCTGCGATCCCGGTCAACCGACAGATACCAACGGCCACGGAACTCTTTGGGGTAGGTTATTGTATTCATATATCTATAGTTAACACCTGTCAGCCTTGAAAAGCCAAAGTGTCAGCGGTAGGTGTTAACTGTACAGGATCTTGACTTTTATAATAAAACGTGGTAAGTAAATTGATACGGGAGGACTAATCATGAAAAATACGCTGCGAGATTCCAGGAGAATTCTGAGCGACCCCTATGTTCGTTTCAATGTCGGTTTAGGCCTGTTTCTGGCGCTCCTTGCCTTTTGCGTCATTTTAATGATCAGGGGCGGGATGTGACCACTTGTACACTCAAACCAAACCTCTACCGGGCACTTTCCTAAACCAGAGAGTGCTCTTTTTTTATTCCAATAAACCAAAAACAACATTTCGACATTTCGAGAAATCTCGAATTGTTCAGTAAACCCCTTTACTCGACAGTGAAAGCAATATTTAACAACCCTGATAATATTATTTTAAAACTCAATAAAACAGTTTAATATCCACAGCCATCTTTCACTGGGACCACACTTGACTAAAATATGGGCGTATATATAATACTTGTTAGGTATGATATATCATACTTTTCATATTTTTAACCAAAAATGATTATGAATTTCCACCCAATGACCTATGGTGTAACAACGGTCGGCGCCCGGGGACAGATCGTTATCCCCATCAAAGCGCGTTCCGATTTAAAACTAAAAGAGGGAGACCAATTGGTGGTCTTTGGCCATAAAGGTAAATTTCTCGGCTTGGTTAAAAATGAAGAAGTTTCAGGTATTATTGATAATTTATTATCTAAAATGACCAGTAGAACGAAAGAATTAAAAAAATGGAAAACATCATTGAAGTAAACAAGCTAGTTAAAGAATTCAAAGGTTTTCGGGCGGTCGACGACATCTCGTTTTACGTACAAAGGGGTGAGGTATTCGGTTTTCTGGGACCGAACGGCGCCGGTAAATCAACCACAATAAAAATGCTCTGCACTCTTCTGCGGCCGACTTCAGGGCAAGCAAAAGTGGCGGGCTATGACATAGTTAAAGAGCCGGGACTCGTCCGCGAATATGTAGGTATAGTTGCGGAAAAAATAATTTTGTACGATCGGTTAACCGCCTTGGAAAACCTTGAATTTTTCGGCAGCTTGTACCATCTGGACAAGAAAATAATTCACGACCGAGCTATTAAATGGCTCAATACCTTGGAAATGGGCGACTGGAAAAATAAACAGGTCGGTACATTTTCCACCGGCATGAAACAGCGGGTCAACATCGCCCGGGCCCTGCTGACTGAACCGAAAGTCATGTTCCTGGATGAACCTACCCTTGGCTTAGACCCCCAGACTTCGCGCTCGATTCGCGACTTTATCAAAGATCTGCACCAGCATGGAGTGACGGTCATCTTAACCACCCATATCATGGCCGAGGCGGACGAACTGTCAAATACTATCGCCATTATTGATCACGGAAAAATAATCGCTATTGATACGTCGCAAAATTTAAAATTAAAAATAAATAAGGATCAGGCAACACTGGAAGACGTTTTTCTGCAACTGACCGGGCGAGATATGCGCGAGGAAACCCACCAAAGCATCCCGTCAGCGCGCGGACGCCATATGTTCGGCGCTAAATCAAGGATCAGATAATTAATTAAATTTATGAAAAAAATTCTCCAAACCTTTATTGATAGTTTCCGGATGGCCCGCAAAGACTTGCTTGATTTTTCTCGGGATCGCATGCAACTGGTCTTTTTCATCATCATGCCGGTATTCATGATGATTATGACGGGTTTCATCTTTCCATCAGAGAACTCGCTCAAAGACATCCCTCTGGGAATTGCCAGCCAGGATAATGGTAATGTCAGCAATGCCGTGGTTCAGGTTATTTCCGATATGAAAACCTCCAATGGATCCAAGGTTTTTGAAATAAACAATTATTCTGATGCTGAGGCCGTAAAAGCTGCAATCAAGTCCCAGGAAATCAACGGGGGTATCTATATTGGTCCTGATTTTTCACAAATGATTCAGGACAACCAGCAAGCCACGATCAGTATTATTCCGGACCAGTCGAATCCTCAAATTGCGCAAATTCTTACCCAGCTGCTGCAGCAAGTGATTGCCGGAACCTCCACCGGCGTGGCTCAAACCAAGGTTGATGAAATGATTAAACTGACCGGTTCAGCTAATCCGCAGTTATTGCAGACGGACTCAGCGGCAGTTATCCATCCGATTCAGAGTACGATTGACAATCTGATTCCCGGCGAAGTTAATTACTTCCAGTTTATCGCGCCCGGCATCATGGCGCTGATTGTCATGATGTCGGTAATGACCGGACTGGCTGTATCCATTTCCCGTGAACGCGAAGCGGGCACGCTCGACGGCTTGCTCATCGCCCCGGTATCGCGGCTGGCCATTATCCTCGGGAAAGCCTTTGCTCAGACAGTCCGCGGTATGATCCAAGGCCTAATCGTCCTGCTTCTGGCTATTGTGCTGTTCGGCGTACATGTCTACGGCAGCTGGCTTATTATGATAGTGCTTCTGTTTCTGGGCGTATTTGCTTTTATGGGTATTGGAATCCTTATTTCCGCTATCGCCTCGGCTCAAGAATCCGCCATGACCATTATGATGACGCTCCAGTTCCCGATGATGTTTCTGTCCGGTGTCTTTTTTCCTATCCAGCAGATGCCCAAAGCAATGCAGTATATTTCAAAAATTATTCCTTTAACCTATGAAGCTACGGCACTGCGCAAGGTAATTGTCCTGGGCGCCGGCTTGAGCTCGGTTTGGATGGAAGTGCTGATATTATTTATTTTCGGTGCGACTATGCTGGCCATAGCTGTACCGACTTTCCGCCGGATAATCACTCGATAATAAAAAAACTGCCGCAAATCGCGATTAAGAAAAGTCATTGATTAATATCAATAGTAACGATTCTTAGTTATTCCAAGCGGGCTCTTTCTATCCAGTTGAGCCTGTTTTCTTTTTAAATACCCTTCTAAACCGCTTAACAATCTTCTAAGCCACCTAAGTGGCGTTGCCAGTCATCAGACAACCTGACTGCTACCGCAATAGAATTATATACTTTTTAGAAATGCGGTGTCCCGACTTGCTTGAATTTGAAAAGGAATGTGGCGGGAAAGTCAGTTAGAAGTTTATTATTTTCAACTTTCTATCAATTAGACATTTCTAGAAATGTCGAAGTGTTTTTTGTGCTGGATTTAGCCTTTGAGCTCCTTTTCTAACTATCCAGTTTTCATTTATTTGACAGCTTTGGTTTAATACTATATACCCACTGTATGAAACATCTGACCAACAACCAGGCCAATAATAATAACCAGTTCTGACTGGCCTGATTAGTGTTGTTGAAAAATAGGCCAGTCAACCAGGACTGGTCGTTTTATTTTCATTTCCGGGTGGGCAAATGGTAAGCCAATCGGCTGTTAACCGATAGATTGGAGGTTCAAGTCCTCCCCCGGGAGCCAGTTGGGTGGAGTAGATGATAACACAATTTCTTCTACTCCACCCCCTCAATCTCTATTAAAAATCATTCCAGGGTAGTTCAGTGGTAGAACGCTGCACTGTTAATGCAGATGTCGGGGGTTCGAATCCCTCCCCTGGAGCCAAAAATATAAAATCGCAGGCCTGTCCCGAACTTGGATCCGGGATTCGAGTCCTGCCCCTGGAGCCAATTTTTTTAGCAACCCTTATCTCCCCTTCCTCTTCTTCCTTCAACCTTCTAAACCACTTAACAACCTTCTAAGCCACTTAAGTGGCGTTGCTAAACATCAGACAGCCTGACTACCACCGCGAAGCGGCCACCGCCACAGAGCTATATACTTTTAGGAGGGCGGGGTCCCGCTTCTATTTTTTAAAAACAGCTGTCGCGGGAAAGTCAGTAAGAAGTATAATTATTTTCTATTTTCGTCTCTTCTTCCTCCTCGAATACTGCTCCAATAAATTATCCAGTAAACCGGCTTTCGGCTCGCCCAGCTCATCACGCTCAAATAAAATATCATCGGGATCAGAAGGCTCTTCTTCCAAAGACATCTGTTCAAACAAGCTCTTGGGCTGCTCGGTAATAAACTGACTAGGCCTTTGCATATGCATGTTGGTCGAGCGCATGTTCACCCCGATTGAATACGTTAAAAACAAATGCGTCTTAGCCCGAGTGACAGCCACATAGAAAAGACGCCGCTCTTCTTCTATGCCATTTCGCTCTGTCAAAGCTCGAGGGTTGGGAAAAGCGCCTTCGTTGCAGCCAATCACAAAAACCACATCCCACTCCAAGCCCTTGGCCTGATGGATAGTGCTGACAATTAAAGATTCATTGTCCCTGGCAGGAGCTGTTTCAGAAAGCACCCCAAAGGATTCTTGCAAAGACACCTCGGCCAAGAAAGCCGATAACTCACGATACTTTTCCGAAAACCTGGCTAACTGCAATAAATCATCCAAGCGCTCGTCAGCATTGGGAAAAGTGGCTTGCAAATAATCAATATATTCAGTCTTGATGATTTTCTTAATTAACTCTGCTGGCGTTTGATCGGCTATTACATACAAAGACTGAAAGGTTTTTTGAAACGAATTAAATCCCTGCTTGGAGCGCACTGTTAAAACCTCGGCACAATTTGTCTTGGCAAACGCTTCGACTGAGGCGGCGTTTGAAAAACAAATGCGCCACAGCTTAATTGCGGTTTCTAAGCCAATGCCAGGATACAGCTGAGCAATACGAAGGAAGGAAACCTCGTCTCTGGGATTATCTATCAACTTCAGGAAGGACAGTACGTCTTTAATGTGCGCCCGTTCAAAAAACCGCAAACCGCCGCGATAGTCATAAGGAATGTCGCGGCGAGTTAGTTCAAATTCCAGAGCCTGCGACTGAAAAGTGGCCCGAAACAGCACGGCCATTTTGTTAAGCTCAATCCCCTCCTCGCGAAACTCCAGCACGCGCTGGGTAATAAATTCCGCTTCCTGGTCGCTGGAATTGGCCGGCACAATTACCGGTTTAACAATGCCGCTGCGCACCGGGTGCAAGGTTTTCTGATACTGGTCGGGATTGTGCTTGATTACCTCATTGGCCAGACTCAAAACTGGCTTGGTGGAACGATAGTTGGTTTCCAGCTTAAATATCTGGCATTTATTAAACAATTTAGGAAATTCCAAAATGTTCTGAACCGTGGCGCCTCGAAACTGATAAATGCTCTGGGCGTCATCGCCAACCACCAAAAGATTTTTATGGGCCGAGGATAACTGCTCAACAATTGAAGCTTGCAAATGATTAGTGTCCTGATACTCGTCAACCAAGACATAGTGAAACTGCTGGGCAAGCTTGGCTTTTATCTCCGGATTGGTTTTTAATAGCCTGTCCAAAAGCTCTAACATATCGTCAAAGTCCACTAGATAATGCTTTTTCTTGCGATCAACATAATGCTTATAAATTGATTCCAGGGTGGACGAGTGATTTAAAAAATTGGGATATTTTTCTTTGATAATGTTTTTTAACGGAGTCCCGGTATTTACACTCAAGCCAATCATGTTTTGGATCACGGCCGGCGAAGGGAACATCTTGGCTTTTACGTCAATTCCTTCTTCTTTGCGGCAAATATTAATCAATGACTTGGAATCTTCTCGGTCCAGGATAGTAAAGTTTGATGGATAACCAATAGCTTTGCCATATTTTCGTAACAACAGATTGGCAATGTGGTGAAAAGTGCCGCCCCATAAACCTTTGGGGAAAACACCCAGCAATTCCTCCACCCGCATGAGCATTTCCTTGGAAGCCTTATTGGTAAAGGTGACCAGTAAAACATTGGCAGGCTTCACGCCGCGCTCCAATAAATAAGCCACTCGATAAACAATCGTACGCGTTTTGCCTGACCCGGCTCCGGCTAATACTAAAACCGGCCCTTCACCATTAAAAACCACGGTTTGCTGTTCTTTATTCAGCTCTTTTTTATAATCAACCTTGAACCGCGCAGGATCAATCGTTTTTCGGATAACATATCTACTCATAGCTGACGTATTATAGCATGGTCATTATTTTATAAAGAAACCCTCATCCGAAGATGAGGGTCATGTTTTAGGAAGAAGACTAAGATTCTAGGGTGTTAGTTTTTTTCTTATGAGATAGAATTTCGTCCGGATGAGCGCTACGTCGATGATTAGACCACAAACTGCAACCTACGTAATAGCCGTTTCATGCTTTTTTAATTCCATTATTTCCTCACAGTCTTCAATAGGACACAGCTGTCCAACCGATACATCATCAAACAACGTATAATCTATAATTACTATCCCCCTTGAAAGATCATTACTTGGCCACAGTCAAGTTAATACACCTTATTTTCATAGAAAACACTATGATTTTTCACTATTTTTGTCAAAGAAACTCTCGGATTCTGCTTCATGGAGCTGAATACTAGACAATGTGTTTTTTCTAATAAGAAAACCGGGAACCAATGCAGAGCTGCGATGCATGGTTCCCGGCCGGAAGGATGCCGTGGATGAAACGGCACCGTCGGAAAAAAAATCAGACCCGAGGCCGGTTTGCCGAGTATCGGCAGTTGATATCTCTAAAGATGCCGTGTCTTTAGATTGAACAACACATTAATCCGACCTCAGGTCAACAGTTACTATTATAATGCCTAGAACAATTTGCCTTAGACAATTTAACCATATTATATACATTATATACTGCTAAATATGTCAATAAAAAAATACCGGGACCAAGTATTGACACATATTGTGTCTCATTGGCCCCGGTCTCTGGCACCCACTAGGCACGCACCACGCCTGGAGTGACGAAAAATGATGACCTGTGGTCAGTGATATCCAAAAGTGTGATTGGATGACCGACCACAGGCCCGTATCCGGCGGATTAGACCAAGGGGGTCAGTGTCGCCGTTATCGAGATTTTAAAGTAGGGGTATACAAGGTACGAACAGAAGGAGTAATGATCCATCATAAGCAGTTTTTCCGTTCGAGGAATCCTTGCAATATGGTCAAAACCCCAGTCCAACGATTTTCTTACAGCTAAGCCAATCGGGCTTAAGCACGGACAAATTAGCGTATTTATCCAAAATTGTCAACCCCATTAGCCCTATGATATCCAAGGACTCGCGAGGTCTCAAGAGAAAGTGTTTTAACGGCGTCTTTACATCACATGAATTCGAGGACACTGATTAGATTGAAGTACTGGCAAAAAACTTACTTTCACACCCTTACGTAGAAGTCCTTTACACCAGTCATGCGTCATAACTGTTTTTACAACTCCGGACATACTGGTATGTTGCAAGACAACAATACCATCTTGCTCCCTGATAACAGATAAAACCCTATAGTAACCAAGAGGTAACTTATCACAGTAGTAATTAACTAGGGTTTCCCTGTTCCATATTTGCAATAAGTACCACAAAGAAATTAGCCACTTTTTCATCCTGACCTCCTCGTCATGAAAAGAACTTGCTGGAAAACGATTTCGTGTCTATTTAACATCTTAATGGTAATTATTGTCAAACGTATAAAGGATAATTTTTAAAAGCATTTAACTTCCTTCGTATCCACAGACTACCACCGCGAAGCGGCCACCGCCACAGAGATATATACTTTTAGGAGGGCGGGGTCCCGCTTCTATTTATAAAAACAGCTGTCGCGGGAAAGTCTTTTCCACCGGCACTAGAAGTGCCGTCTTTGGGGGCCCCTAAAGACCCAGTTTAAGCTGGGGTATAAAAGCTTTAGCTTTCTTCTGCTCCTCAAGGTTAATACACCTGCGACTATTATAAGATTATTATTTATTGTGTGTTTAATTAGAATTAAGAAATACTAATTAACATATGCACAATTTAGTTATTGTAAAAAAAGACCGGGACCAAGGATTACACAGAGTGCATCCTCGGACCCGGTTGTATGACCCCATCAGGGGCAGAATGCGCCTCAAGGTGGGCGCATGGAAGACAGCCTATGGCCGGAATCTTTCTTAAACTTATGGTCATCCCGTTTTGATAACGGGAATTTGAAAGCACCGACCACCGGCGCCGCGACGTCGGTCAGTTCGAAGAAAATAAATTAAATTGAACAAAGGTGCTACGAAAAACATTCATATCTAGGTTCTCCTTCCATTTCATCAGGGTTTACGTTTGAGGAGGTATCTGATGCTCGAAGTTGCATAAATTCTAGAAAAAACTTAGCGTATTTATCCACAATTGTCAAGAGTGGTGCCAAGATAAAGAAATAATTTAATTATCAAATGGCTAATATTAGTTGTTATTTAGATCCTTGACATTCGGTTTTACTTCGGTTAACCTGTAAATATGACTGTTGTCCTACCTAAAAAGAAGCGGGAATTACTCAAATTCTTGCAAGAGCATATTGCTAAGCATAATTATGCCCCTACTCTGACTGAGATTGCCAAGGAGTTTAATTTATCTTCTCTAGCTACTGTGCACGAACACTTAACTTTTTTAGAGGATAATGGATTTATTCGCCGTGACCATCAGCGGGCCCGGGGCATTACTATGCTGGATCAGCACTCAAGTAATGATTCTAAATCTTTGGATGCTTCAGTACTGCTGCCTTTAGTGGGAACTATTGCTGCCGGCCAGCCGATTGAAGCTATTGAAAATCGAGACACTACCATTTCTGTGCCCCAAGAAATTGCCGGCAGAAAAAACGCTTATGTTCTGAAAGTTAAAGGCGACTCAATGATAGAAAGCTTGATTGCTGATGGAGACTTTGTGGTAGTAGAAAAGACTGATTTTGCCAAAGACGGTGATACTGTTGTGGCCTTGCTTGAGGATGGCACAGCCACTTTGAAAAAGTTTTTTAAACAAAAAAAGTACATCCGGCTTCAACCGGCTAATAAAAAATATCGTCCAATAAAAGCTTCCTCGGTGGTAATTCAGGGCAAGGTACTGGGCGTGCTTAGAACCTATTAATTTTTTTACTTATTATCTTCGGTATTACTTCGGTTATGAAACCATCCCTTGCCACAACCAGCAAAACAATTATCCATATCAGACTGGATAGCTTTCTTACTGCATTGGTTGAAAAAGAAAATCCTAGCTGGCAAAACCGACCAATAGTCATCGAACAATACATAGACCAATCCAATAAACGCCAAAATCAGATTGTCAGTGCCAATGCTGTAGCTCAAAAACTAGGCATTCGTCCGGGTGACTCAACCGACCAAGCAACTCAGCGCATCCCTTGGGTGATCAGACAACAAGCAGATCTTATCAAAGCCAAGGATTACTCTCAGGAGTTTTTTTCAATCTTATATCGTTTTTCTAATAATATTGAGCCAGTCAGGTTAGACGAAGCTTTTATTGAACTTAATAATAATAATTTTGCTCATGGCTCTCCTGTGGATTTTGCCGCGTCTTTACAAAGAATTATTCATCAAGAGCTTGGCTTAAGCTCTAGTATCGGCATTGGTTCCAGTAAAATAGTAGCCTGGGCCGCTTCTGCTTATAAGCGCCCCAACGGCTTAACTTATATACCCAAGGGCGATGAACAGATATTTCTATTCCCAAAAAACCTGGATCAATTGTACACCCTGGGCATCAGATCGCGTACTTTTTTAATAACCCACGGCATTTCATCGATAGGACAATTAGCAAGTTCTCCTACTGAGTGGTTGGTTAATAACTTCGGGAGTATTGGCGCTGATTTTAAATCTAATGCCCGGGGATATGACAGCCAGCCATTTGAAATTATCAGTGATGCCAAATCCTTATCTAGAACTTTGCGCTTTGATGCTCCGGTGACTGATCAGTTCCGGTTATTATCAACTTGCCACCATCTATTGGATAAGTCTCTTACCGCCTTAATCCAAGATAATAAAAAAGCCTCAGTAATTATTCTGCGTTTCGAAGATCTTTGGAGTCGCACCCATCAGAAACAGATCCGCTTAACTCCACATTTATCATTTAATCAGGCCATTGAAATCGCTTTTCATAAACTAAAAGTAAAAAACAGCCACATCAAGTCTATTAGTGTAGAGTTACGCGACCTATCACCTATATCTCATACAAAACCTGTTTATTTATGGAAGAAAAAACAAATGCAATCAGCCTGGCTTGGCCTGCAGTGGCGTTTAGGCAGCCTGAGCAATAGAATAGTAGCTAATTCTGACTTACGCTTGCCTCTTACCACCGAGCACTTTTAATTTTTTTGGTTTGGTTATGGATGGTGGCTCTTGATACTCTGGCTTTATTATATAATTTCGTTTTAATTTTTTTAAATACTTTTCCGGTTTTATCCATACATCATCGGCAACTCCTGTGATTGGGATTTTTTTTGAATAAGCCAGAACATTCGCCGTAGTTATTCCCTGCCTAAGCGCAGTAAAAGCCCTAGGTCCTTTAACTGCATAAATCCCAGAGATATTATAACAATCAATCTTTTCCTTACTCAGCATTATATTTATAGCGCTAACCGTACTAATATTTTTTTGTTTTACTATGATTTCTTTTTTGCTTTTTTTGTTATCACAAACCAGACCTACCTTTATCTGCTCAGCTTGGGCAGTATCAATAACTAATATAATTTTTTTATCTGTTTTATTTAAGTTTTTCTGGTTTATCATTTTCGTTTTTGTTATTTCTATTATTGGTTACCGCCCCCAAACGATCCACCATAATAATTTTTTTATTTTCAAGTATATGAAAAATAAACCTATCAGTTAAATCATTACGGTAATGAAATTCGCGAGTGGAAAATATCGTATATCTAATTGGTTCGTCAATCTGCTTCTGCAATAATTGAAGTAATCTCCTTAATTTTTCTCTATTTACTTTTCCAACAATCAGCACGTCAGTTAAAGTATTCGGCATTCCGGAAAATAAGCCCGTTAATACTAACAGCTTAACTGAGCCAATCTTTTTTATTGCGGTTAAAAAATCTTTTTGAAACATAACCCTGGCCTTAACCAGCAAAGAATGAAGTTCAGGGTATAGAACAAATTCTGTGTTCACGCAGTAGTATTTTTTTCTGTCTCTGACTTGCTCAAGTAATAGGCCTAATTTTAATAGATGGTCTAGCTCTCGCCTGACTGAATTCATATGTTCCTCTATCTTTCGACATGCCTCTCTAACATAAAACCAGCTTCCTGGATTAGTGAAGAATAAACGTAGGAGTTTTGCTCTGGTCCGTGAGCCAAATAGTTGTTCAAGCATGATTAGTGGGTCATTGAGCGAATCTTGTCGTTGTTGTACTATTATAGTATAGTAAAAACCGATTTTTAGAGCAAGATTGCCTTTATCCCGAATTCACTGAAACTTTCAGCTTTAAATAAAGCATGGCTCAGATTAGTCACGATATTGAGAAATTTCTTCTCTTTGACCCAGAGAAAAATTCCTCAACCGTAAATATTTCTATCACTTATCCTACCCCAGTAGAAGAGCGTACTCTGGGGCGACTTTTTATTATTACTGAGATTGATTCAAACTCACCAATGAATCAAGAGCTGATTGGTATTATACAAGGAGAAATGCAACGTGCTTACTATCAGACATCCCAGGTCGGAATTGACAGTTCTTTTGAACAAGCGCTTCAGCATGTTAATGATCAGCTCAAGCGGTTAATCGAAAATGGAGTCACCGATTGGACCGATAAATTTAATATAATTATTGGCGTGATCAAAGACTACTCCTTGATAATGACTCAGATTGGCTCTATTAATGCACTGCTTCTTCATGGGAGCAGAATAGTCGACATAATTTCTTCTTCGGGTCCGGAGGAACGGAAACTCAATCCTGTTAAAATATTCTCAAATATTATCACAGGAGAGATTAAAAAAGGAGATTATCTAATTTTTTATACTCCAAGCTTATTAGATTATCTGTCTCAAGAAAAATTAAAACGAATAATAATTGAACACTCTCCCCTGGAAACGGTCCGTCAATTGGAAATTCTGCTGCATGAAGCTTCAGATCATACAGCCTTTGGTGCTTTGATAGTTCATTGCGTTACTGTTGCTGAACCCTCCATTTCATCAAATACCTATACCTCCAAAGCAATTAATGATCAAACTAGGCATACCCAATCTTCAATGGAAGTGCTTATTGCTCGAGAGAAAAAAACTGATCGCTTACTTGCTCCCTCGTTATGGCAAATCTCCAGAAAATTCTTTCAGACTTCCGGCCGAGCAATAAACTCAATAATAAAATCTATCGGTAGCAGTCAAAAAAATGATGCCAATCGTCCCCTGTCCCGACTTAGCCAATCAGAAGAACAAACAGTATCAATCACCAAGAAGAGCAGAAAGGGTTTATCCTCAGTAGTAAACTTCTCCGCTCAGGGCGGGAAAAGAGTCAGTAGTTCAGTTAAACAAGTTTTTGATAAAAGACAATCATACTGGAACATAATTATAAAAATACCCAGTATAATCTTCAATTTCTTCGTTGGTCTAATAAGCGCCTTTCCTCGCTGGTCTTTTGCACGTAAAGCAATATTTATTTCCATAATCCTATTACTTTTCTTTTTCGCTCAAAGCATTGTTACCCTGGGGAGAAAAGAAGACAACCAGCAATCAGAAGCTAATCGACAACAAATTATTTCTGATATTCAGGATAAAACTTTTCAAGCTGAAGCGGCTCTTAGTTATGAGGACGACATTAGGGCCGGCAATCTTTTATCTGAAGCTGACGCTTTACTAAATACCCTGAAAGCAGAAAATACTAAAGATTCTGAAGATCAAATAAACCAGCTAACTCAAGATATAGAACAATTAAAAGAAAAAACTCGAAATATTATTCGTTTAATAGAGCCTGCAATTCTAACCGATCTGGCATCACTGGAAGATTTTAATGAGGCCGATAACGCTGTATTTCAAAGCAATAATATTTTTGTGCCGGATGCAAAAACAGGAAATATTTACCAAATAATTCCTGAGGATGGATCTGTGACTATGATTAACAACGAATTAATTGATGTAGGCTTGCCACTTTTTGCGGTCGCGCAAGGCAGTCAAAGCGTGCTTGTTTATCATGACCTGGATGGCGTTTACGAGTATTTAGCCACCTCTGATCGAATACAGCCCCTTAGCTATACTCCTGCAAATATTGATAAAAATATTATTGATATCGCAACTTATCAATCCCGTTTTTATCAACTGGATATAAAAAACAATCAGATTTCCAGGTATCAGCAAGGGGCCAGCGGCTTTGGTCAAGGCACAGCTTGGATCAACCAATCAGACGTAGATATCAGCTCAGCCGTATCAATGGCAATTGACGGTTCAATTTATTTACTTGACAGCAACGGCCAAATCAGAAATTTCTCCCAAGGAGTCGAGCGTGAATATTCTTTACAGGCAATTGATCCGCAGCTTAATTCTGCCCAGCATGTCTGGACCGATGCCACATCACCAAACTTATACCTCCTTGATCGCGACAGTCAGCGTCTGATTGTCTTTACCAAGGCCGGTAGGTTAAAGGTTCAGTTTACCTCAGACTCGTTTGATGATCTTAAGGATATGGCTATTGACGAAAATAACGGCCGAGCCTATTTATTGAACGGATCAAAAATCTACAGTTTGGATTTAAACGCTTCAAGTTAATTGTAAAATACGATTACTAAAAAGCCCCTCGGTAATTCCTAAGAGACTTTTTTAGATATTTTGCTAATATTATTTCAAGTTCACCTTTGCGCCGGCATCTTCCAGTTTTTTCTTTACTTCCTCAGCTTCTTCCTTGGTGACGCCTTCCTTTACAATCTTTGGTGCGGCGTCAACCAAATCCTTAGCATCCTTCAAGCCTTTTTCGGTAATCTCTCGGACAACCTTAATCACCGCTATCTTATTGCCGCCGCATTCTGCAAGCTCTATGTCAAACGAGCTTTTTTCCTCTTCAGCTGCGCCCGCATCACCGGCTGGGATTGCTCCGGCCATCATTATCGGGGCGGCCTGCGCTGAAACATTAAACTTACCTTCAAGCACTTTCACTAACTCAGATAGCTCAATAACATTGAGTTTTTCAATCTGCTCGATCAAGTTCTTGAACTTATCAGGTACTTCTACCTTTTTTTCTTCTTTGGATTGTTCGTTTTCTTCAGTCATATTTTATTAATTAATAATTTATAAGATCTTTTTTAATTAGTCGGTTTTTGGTTTTTTATGGCAGTTAACACGGTTACTAAACTAGTAATATTGCCTTGAAGCACAGTTACCAGCCCTGAAATTGGAGCCTGAACAGTTCTGACTAACTGACTTAATAGTCCTTCGCGCGAAGGTAACTTTGATAGCGCGGTTACTTCGCTGGCTGATAAAAACTTGCCCTCTAAGATGCCTCCAGCAAACTCCATCATTTCATGGCTTTTAAAAAATTCAGCCAACGCTTTAGCCGGTTCAACTTCATCACCATAGCCAAAAGTTACACTGACCGGTTTGGTCAGCTGGTCAAGATTAAGATTCTCTATGGATTTATCTTTAAGGGCTAATTTTAAAAGGGTCTTTTTTGCGACTAAATAGTCGCAGTTTGCTCCGTGCAAAGTTTTTCGAAGTTTTGTCTCCTCACCAACCGGCAAACCAGAATAATAAGTGAATAAAACAACTTTCATTTTTGAAATTTTATCCTGAATTTTTTCTAATTCTTCCTTCTTCTTTAACCTTGTTTTTCCCATATTAATGTGATTTTAGCAAATAAACGGCCCTTTTGAAGACCGTAGTAATTACCAACGTTTTATTGGTGTCTACTTACGCAAGGTGGTAGTTGAATCCATTGGCTCAACTTATAGCTGAGCCTGCCCCGAACTTGATCCGGGGGGACCTTACGGTCTTCAGTAGTATTATGTTAATAAAATAACACTATAGTATAACAATGATGCCGTCAAGACCTCGTACTAATACTGAATTCAGGTCAGAGTGCAACACCTCAGGATAGAATTAGGGGTCAGTAACACATAACTGACCAACTATGCAAATACTAACCCAATACGAACGTGAAAAAATAGCCTACTCACTCAAGATAAAACGTGGTATTCGGACCATTGCCGGTCT
>JAZDMR010000009.1:0-103484 GCA_043800725.1 bacterium
GACTGACCTGCGATCCCGGTCAACCGACAGATACCAACGGCCACGGAACTCTTTGGGGTAGGTTATTGTATTCATATATCTATAGTTAACACCTGTCAGCCTTGAAAAGCCAAAGTGTCAGCGGTAGGTGTTAACTGTACACTAGTTGGAAAATATCAAATATTATGGTATGTTAATCAAGTAAAATATTGTAAATATGCGTAAATATTAATGTACGATAGCGGAATTATTGGACATCAAAAAATAGTAGATTTTCTTAAGCAGTCAATTGAAAGCCATAAAATTGGTCAGGCGTTGCTATTCATTGGACCAGATGGAGTTGGAAAAACTACTGTTGCCCAGTGGCTAATTAATAGGTTTTTTAATAAAAACAACAACCCAGCTGAATCAGTTAGAATAATAAACAAAGTCCATCCTGATATTTTTTTTACGGATGATGATCAATCTTCACTAAAAATAGAACAGGTCAGAAAAATATTGGATTTTGCTTATCAAACACCCTCTTTGGGAAATAAAAAAATTATCATAATAAATAAGGCGGAAAGATTAACTGAATCCGGAATGAATGCTTTACTCAAGACCTTGGAAGAACCACCTATTAGCACATTGTTTATTTTAACCACCTCGCAGCCAGAACAAATTTTAAGCACTGTAAAATCGAGATGCTTAAACATTTATTTTAAGCCATTGCCCATAAATGATATTTACCAATTTCTTTCTGACAAGGGGATTGACAATAACGAGGCGAAAATGATCGCCCTGATAAGTTCTGGATTACCAGGCATTGCCTTGAATTGGTTAAAATCTCCTGAATATATAAGTAAGATAATTGAGCAGGCAAAGGAATTATTAAAACAAATCAATACTGATAAGCATTCGCAATTTCAATTTTCCAGCCATCAGATAACAGGAAAAATATTTAACGATAAAAAAGAAGAGGTCTTAAATCTTCTTAAAATATGGCAGGTAATTTTTAGAGATATATTATTAAATAAAACTGATTGCCCGGAATATATCAGATATCAACCAGCCATAAAAATGATAATAAATTCCTCGGATAGACTAACGCATTTATCAATCATTAATACGCTAAAATCCCTGCTGAATAAAACCGGATATTTAAATAAAAATGTTCAGCCAACCTTAGTACTTAACAACTTACTTCTGCACTATGCATATAAATAAGTACAAATTTTCAATTTTACTAATTTCCATTGCATCATTTACTATTTTGACTGGCCAGGGCTGTTTTATTTTTTCTAGCAATAAAAATCCTGACGGTGGCATATATCGATCTGATAACGGGGGGCTAGATTGGGAACAAAAAGGCTTTATTGGAACCGTGAAAAAAGAAACCCTCACGATAAATTCATATAGTGCAGGTCGGATTATTTTTCATCCCACGGATCCCAATATTATATATTTTGGAACACTTGGCAACGGTATTTATCGTACTGATGATGGCGGAGAGCGGTGGCAAATCACCGGCAGACAAACTGGCACTGTCAAGGCAATGGGTATAGATGCCAACACTCCAGAAATATTATATGCAGGTAATGGCTCCAATATTGATAAAACATCTGATGGCGGAGTTACCTGGCAGAGAGTTTACACGGAATCAAGACCTGAATTGACATTAAGCTATATTGTTGTTGATCAAAAAAATACTAGCCATATTTTGGCAGGCAATAGCGGGGGTGTGCTCCTAGAAAGCGATGACTATGGTCAAACCTGGCAAGTAAACCATGATTTTTTAGGTGATATTCTAAGAATATACATCCACCCAAATGATAATAATGCATATTTTATAATATCAAGTAATGGTGGTTTACAAAGATCAGATGATCGAGGAATCACTTGGACCTCATTAAACAGCGAGCTAAGTAAATATCCTGGAGCAAAAAAAATATACGACTTGGATTTCGATCCCCGTCAGCCTTCCCGTATTTATATCGCTTCTCAGTACGGACTCCTAAAAAGCGAAGATTTGGGCAATAGCTGGGAAGCACCCAAAACATTAATTCCCAATAATACCCAGGCTATTCGAAATGTTGTTATTTCCCATGAAAATCCTAATATCATTTATATAACCACGAGTGATAAATTTCATATTTCCAAGGACAGTGGAGAGACGTGGGAAGTAATAAGCCCACCCACTAACCGGTTGATTAATCGATTAGAGCAGAATCCCATTAATGGGTCACAATTATTTATTGGCACTTATTTAGAAAAATAATTATGGAAGAATATTTAAAAAAATTTAATAAGGCGATCGAATATTTTATTGAACAAACTTCTTCACTTAGAACGGGCAGGGCTAATCCTTCAATAATTGAAAAAATATCCGTAGATAGCTATGGTGCAAAAATGCCCTTGGTTCAGCTAGCGACAATCAGCACTCCGGAGCCGCGGCAGCTTGTCATACAGCCCTGGGATTCAAGCCTGACAGCTGAAATATCTAAGTCAATACAATCATCGCCTTTGGGATTACAGCCTCAAATTGAAGGAAATATAATTAGAATTAATTTACCGCCGCTCAACGAAGAAAGAAGAAAAGAACTATTAAAAGTACTGGGTCAGTATGAAGAGTCTGCAAAAATATCCATTAAAAAAATCAGAGAGGAAACGATTCGAAACTGGAAGAAAAAACAAAAAGACGGAGATATTTCAGAAGATGAACTAATTATTAATGAAAAAAAACTCCAAGTGGCTATTGATGAAAAACACGAAAATCTAGAAGAAATATATAGCAAAAAAGAACAGGAGATAATGACAGTTTAATATGTTTATCAGTATTATCCTATTTATACTAATTCTCGGAGTCCTTGTATTTTTACATGAATTTGGACATTTTTATTCAGCAAGAAAGCTGGGCATAAACGTGGAAGAATTCGGATTTGGATTTCCTCCCAGAATATATGGAATCAAAAAAGGCCAGACAATTTATTCTATCAACTGGATACCTTTTGGCGGATTTGTCAGACTTAAAGGCGAGCAGGAACATATAAAAGAACCGGACAGTTTTTCATCTCAATCAGCCTGGAAAAGGCTGACAGTTATTATATCTGGAGTTTTTATGAATGTAATATTAGCCATGCTAATATTAAGCCTTGTTTTCGCTTTGGGCGTGCCTTCGATGGTAGACGATCAATCAACTATCTATCCCGGGGGAAAAGTTTCCAAGCAACAACTGCAAATATTCAGTGTGGAAGAAGATTCTCCTGCTGAACAGGCTGGCTTAAAATCCGGCGACGTAATATTATCGATCAGAAATAATGAAATAGAATCGCTAGAACAAGCTCAGATATTATTAAATGTTAATGAAGAAATTGATATTAGTTATTCCAGCAGCGGACAAGAAAATTTTCTGGTAATTACACCGATAATTATTGACGAGGAAGGCGTTTATAAAATTGGCGTATCACTAATAGAGTCAGGGTTTGTTTCTTATCCTTGGTATCAAGCAATTTGGTTGGGACCCTGGTACGCAATTCAGCTTTTAGGTTTGATATTTTTTTCAATTTGGGACTTTTTCAAAGGATTGCTAACCCAGGGAACTATCAGTCCGGACGTAGCCGGACCAGTGGGTATTGCCGTAATTACTGGCCAAGTTGCTGATATGGGTTTTATCTACCTGTTGCAGTTTTCGGCAATTTTATCTTTGAGCCTAGCCGTAATGAATATACTTCCAATTCCTGCTTTAGACGGAGGCAGGGCTATGTTTATTATTATTGAAAAAATAAGGAAAAAACCAATCAGTCAAAATATTGAAGGAATAATCCATACCGTTGGTTTTTACGCTCTAATATTATTACTGATATTTATTAGCTATAAAGATTTTATAAGATTTAATGTCGGAGAAAAAATTAGTGAATTCTTCCAAAGAATTGGTACCTAAATACCAAGAGCAATCAAAATTATTCGGCAAAACACTCCATGAGCCGCCTAGGGATGAAGAAAGCGTAAACGCTAAATATTTGGAACAGGCAGGCTATATAAAAAAATTAATGGCTGGAGTTTATAGTTATCTTCCTCTCGGCTATCGCGTTTTAAATAAAATCGAAAATATTATCAGAGAAGAAATGAATGCTATTTCAGGACAAGAAATGCTAATGCCTGCCCTTCAGCCTAAAGGTCTATGGCAAAAAACTGACCGATGGCAAGGATTAAAGGGAATTATGTATCAGTTTATGGATCATTCAAAAAAAGAAGTAGGACTTGCTGTTACCCATGAAGAGGTTATTGCCGACATCGCCAAAAATCATATTAATTCATACAAGGATCTTCCTCTGGCTGTATATCAAATTCAAACAAAATTTCGACATGAACTTAGGCCAAAATCAGGGCTAACCAGGGGACGAGAATTTTCTATGAAAGATTTATACAGCTTTCATGAATCAAAAGAAAGCCTGGATGATTATTATGAGCAGGTAAAAGTTGCTTATATAAAAATATTTAAGCGTTGTGGTTTAGATGCTCTAATTGTTGAGGCATCAGGGGGGGACTTTTCAAAAGAATACTCACATGAATTTCAAGTGATTACTGAAACAGGCGAAGATTTGATCTATTATTGTCCAGAAGGCTGTTATGCTAAAAATAAAGAAATCTCTGAGCTTTACGAAAATGACAATTGCCCTAAACATTCGTCTCATAAAATTAAATCAGCTAAGGCAATTGAGGTAGGAAATATCTTTAAACTGGGCACTAAATATAGCGAGGGTATGGGAGCATTTTTTATTGATAAACAGGGAAAAAAAACTCCACTTATCATGGCTTCATATGGCATAGGTCCTAGCCGGTTAATCGGCACAATCGTCGAAGTGTATCATGATAACCAGGGAATTATCTGGCCGATGAGCACTGCCCCTTTTGCTGTTCATGTTATTGCTTTATCTGATGATCAGGATGTTCTTAAAAAAGCGGGGTTATTTAGCCATTCTCTATCTGAAAAAGGAATTGAGGTATTGTATGATAATAGGAAAGAATCGCCAGGGAAAAAGTTGACTGATTCTGATCTACTTGGTATACCAATTCGAGCAGTATTTTCCAAAAAAACAAAGTCAGAAGTTGAATTGAAAAAGCGAGATAAAAAAGACAGCTCAATAGTTACAGAAAATTCGGCAATTAGTCAAATAATGGGGGAATTTTAAGAAACTTAAACGCACTATCGAGAAACAATGTTAAACAGAATACTTGGAAGATTTTCGAGGGACATGGGAATAGACCTGGGTACTTCAAACACTTTGGTTTATGTTAAGGACAAAGGCATCGTTATCAACGAACCTTCGGTTGTCGCTATTAACACACGGACCGATGAAATTCTTGCTGTAGGCGAAGACGCCAGAAAAATGGTAGGTAAAACTCCCGGTCATATAGTTGCTACAAAGCCTTTGGTCGACGGTGTAATATCTGATTTTGAAGTAACAGAAAAAATGCTTAAGCACTTTATTAATAAAGTTCATCGAGAAAATTCTTCACTTTTACCGCGACCTCGGGTTGTTATCGGCATTCCTTTGGGTGTAACAGAAGTTGAAAGAAAAGCTGTCGAAGATGCCACCTTATCAGCTGGTGCCAGAGAAGTTTATCTGATAGAAGAGCCGATGGCCGCTGCTATTGGAGCAAGACTACCAATCCAAGACCCTTCTGGAAACATGGTTGTTGATATTGGGGGAGGCACTACCGAGATTGCTATTATTGCACTAGGCGGCGTGATATCTTGGAAATCATTACGGACCGCTGGAGACGAGCTGAATGATAATATTATTAATTATTCCCGCGATCATTTTAATTTATTATTAGGCGATCGCACTGCCGAAGATATTAAGATTAAAATCGGCGCTGCCAATGAATCTGTGGAACCGTTGGAAACAAAGATGAGAGGTCGTGATTTGATAACCGGACTACCCAGAGAGGTTACAATTTCCAACCATCATGTTTTGGAATCAATTCACCGTTCAATTAGAATGATAATCGATGCAATAAAATCTACCATTGAAAATACGCCCCCTGAGTTAGTGGCTGATATATATGAAAAAGGTATAATCTTAACCGGCGGAGGAGCCTTATTAAGGGGCCTAGATACATCAATTCAAAGAGAAACGCATATTCCTGTACATATTGCCGATGATCCCCTTACAACCGTTGTTAGAGGCGCTGGTATTGTCCTGGACGACTTGGATACCTTAAAAGACATCTTAGTGCTATCCACCCAGGAAGAAAACGTTTTTTCTAGATAATATGCAGCAACGCAGATTATCTACCAGATCGTATATTATTTTAGTAATAACCCTTGTCGGTCTAGGGCTAGTATTAAATATTTTTGGAATCAACAAACATTTAGTTAATTTTATAACAATTATTTTAAACCCAGCTCAGGAAATTACTTTAAAGATTTCAAATTCGGTATCCGGCTGGTTTAGCTCGAATGAGACTGAAGAAGATTTAAAATTCGAAAATGACAGATTAACTACCGAGAATATCCTATTGCTCAAGGAGTTGACCCAAGCTAGATTCCAGCTCGATGATGCTATTACAGGAATGAATCAAGCTGAATATCTTGAAGAATTTAATTATCAATATCGAACAGCCCGAGTTGTTGGATTAAGCAATGATCCAGCAAGCCGTGTTTTAATTATCAACCAAGGAGATAAAAACGGGCTTGCTCAGGGCCAGGCAGTTGTCAGCGAACAGGGGGTAATAATCGGAAAAATTATTGAAGTTTATGCAAATACCGCTCAAGTCTTATTGCTTACTGATCGAAGAAGTAAAATCTCTGCCATAGTACAAAATAATACTTTCAGTCCAGGCTTGGTAGAAGGGGAAAGAGGTCTCTCTTTGACTATGACAATGATCCCCCAAGATGAAAAAGTGGAAACGGACCAGCTGATTGCCACCTCTGGTTTTGAAATGCTAATTCCCCGGGGCCTAATAATCGGAAAATTGGGAGAGGTGTCAAGTACTGATATTGATCTTTTTAAAACGGCCAACGTTGAATTACTCCAGCCGATTGATAAAATTCAAATAGTTTCAGTAATCTTGCCCCCCTAAAATGAGAAAAATTGGCTTAAGTATTTTAATACTCTCAGTTTTTATTAGCCTAACCAGCGTATTGCCTTTTTTCCCGGGCCAGCTCAAAAATCATCAGCCCTGGTTAATTTTACTAATATTAATGTTATTTAAAAACGCCAGGTTAACCATTATTTTATCGATTATTTTCGGCTGGTATCTGGATATCTATTCTCCCTTAACAGACGGCTTCTATTTAGTTATTATTCCTTCAACTATTATATTAACTCTTTATTTTTCGTTAGGCTGGCAATCAAAAAGGATTTGGCTGGTTAGTATCGGACGTATAACAATCGCGACCATATTGTTTTATCTACTTGTTTTTAGTTTCGAGTTTGGCTATAACTTTTTTATTGCTAAAGATAGTATATCTAATATAAATATTTACATTATTAATACGATAATTTCATCAATTATTTTAAACAGCTTAATTGGACTTTTATTATCCAGAATGATATACAAATTATTACCTAATACTAATCAATCTGGTAATCTGCTAAAAAATGGCAATCCGATCTAATAATCCATTTAAAATCGAGGAACATAATAGTTTTGGGCTTGGCAAGCTCGATCGTAAAGTTAAAGGCGAGATTAAATTAAATGAGCCTGCTGGAACTCTCCACTCTACTAGCCGAGAGCTTGATGACAAGCCCAAATTTACAAAAATTATCGGGGGTTTATTGCTCTTTATTTTTACTGTTTTATTGATTAGATCTTTTAGTCTGCAAATAGTTCAGGGAGCAGAAAGATTAGATCAATCTGAGAATAACCGGATTAAAATTGAACTTGTTCCGGCAATGCGAGGAATTATTACTGATAGAGCTGGACAGCCTTTAGTTAAAAACATTCCAAATTTTATTTTATTCATAGTTCCTGATGACCTTCCCAAAGATGACTTTACCAATAAATTATTGATTAACGATTTAGCCAATCAATTAGAGATTGACAATAAAATTATATTTGATGAATTAAGTAAGCATTCTCAATACAGCCGAGATTCGATTTATATTGCAGATAATATTTCCTATCAATCAGCCATGAGAATCATTACCTCTGAACTGCTTTATCCTGGCATAACAATAAAACCTCTTTCGATCCGAGATTACCTTAATGATAATATTTTTTCTCATGTATTAGGTTATGTCGGAAAGGTAAGCCAGCAGGAGCTTGATAATAATAATGATTTAGCCAGCATTGATTACGTGGGTAAGAGTGGTTTAGAAGAATATTATGACAGTAAATTACGAGGTAAACACGGTTATCGTGAAGTTGAACGTGATTTTTTGAACCATGAAAAAAGACTTATTTCCAGCCAAGAATCTACTTCTGGCTTAACCCTCCATTCAACTATAGATCTAGATCTGCAAAAAGCATTATATCAGTCATTAGCCTCAACTATAAAGCAAACCGGTTCTTCAGGCGGGGCAGTAGTGGCTCTAGACCCCCGCAATGGAGAAGTCTTGGCCCTGATTAGCGAGCCAAGTTATAATCCAAATAACTTTGTAAAAGGACTATCAACTGAGCAATATCAAGAAATATTTGAAAATCCTGATAACCCCTTTATTAATAGAGCAATCACTGGTGAATATCCTTCTGGCTCGACGATTAAGCCAATTATTGCATCTGCCGCCTTGGAAGAACATATTATTACTCCACAAACTCAGATATTAAGCACTGGAGGCATTCAGATAGATCAGTGGTTTTTTCCTGATTGGAAATCTGGAGGACACGGCCTGACAGATTTAACCAAAGCTCTTTCCGAATCAGTTAATACATACTTTTATACTATTGGCGGTGGTTATGAAGAATTTGAAGGCTTAGGCGTTAATATTATGAATGTTTATATGAAATTATTTGGCTTTTCAGAAAAATCAGGGATTGATTTAAGCAATGAACAAAGCGGCTTCCTGCCTACCAAGGAATGGAAAGAAGAATATAAAAATGAACGCTGGTATGTTGGTGATACCTATCATTATGCTATTGGTCAAGGTGATGTTTTGGTAACTCCATTACAGATTGCAAATGCCACTTCAGTAATTGCTAATGGAGGCACGCTTTACAGGCCACGCCTGGTTAAAGATTGGCAAACCAGTGACGGCCAAGTGGTTGAAACAACAGCCGCAGAAATAATTACCGAAAATATCGCCAGCTCTTTCAATCTTGTCTATATTAGAAATGCTTTAAGACAGGCTGTTGTTTCTGGCAGTGCCAGCAGGCTTAATTCTTTATCCATTCCCGTAGCCGGAAAAACCGGCACAGCTCAAGTATCCGGAAGCGATAAAACGCACTCCTGGTTTACAGCTTTTGCCCCTTATGACTCTCCAGAAATTGTTATCACGGCTATTGTAGAAAAAGGCGGAGAGGGACACACTACGGCTTTACCCGTAGTTCAAGCCGGATTATTTCAGTATTTTTCAAATTAGCTTGTGGAAAACATAATTGACAGTATTTAAAAGATCAGTATATTTGCTAGAGTCTATATAAAATTTAGTTGTAATATTATATTGTTAATCCCCGAGGCTTTAAATTACTGAATTACCATAATGATCAATCAATCCTATTTAACACCTGAAGGTTTAAAAAAAATTAAACAAGAACTCAACCAGCTTAAAACCGAAAAACGTAAGGAGATATCTTCTCGCATTCAAGAGGCAAAAGAATTGGGTGATTTATCAGAAAATGCAGAATATGCCGAAGCGAAAAATGAACAGGCTTTTATCGAAGGAAGAATTAATGAGCTGGAAATGCTTGTCAAGCAGGCAATAATAATAAAAAAAACTAACAATAAGGAATTTATTATTGTCGGCTCCAAAGTCAAAACTAAAATGTCTGATGGCACCATTAGAGAATTTATGATTGTCGGCTCCAAAGAAGCTGACCCTTCAGAAGGAAGAATTTCTAATGAATCGCCGATTGGACAAGCATTTATCGGAAAAAAGAAAGGTGAAGAAGCGCTGATCAATCTTCCTAAGGGTTCTCAGAAAGTGGTTATCATAGAAATAATCTAATAAACCATAATTTGCGATAATCAGGCCGAACATGATAAAATCGAGCTGAATTGCTTATGTCTGAGAACGAGTTAGATCAAATAAAATACCGCAAAGAAAAAAGAGAACAGCTAATAAAAAGCGGTTTTTTAGCATATCCCGCCAGATTAAATAAATTGCGAAGTCACGATATTGTTCAGGTTTTAGCCGATTTTTCAAAATTTATCAAATCAAAACAAGAAGTTACTTTAATCGGACGGGTAATGGCTATTCGTCTTCATGGAAGCATTTGCTTTGGAAATATTGTCGACAGCACGGGAAACGTTCAATTCTCAATTATAAAAAAAACTGTAGCTGACCAGTACGTATATTGGAAAAAATATATTGATTTGGGCGATATTATCTCAGTTTCCGGCCAATTGGATAAGACAAACCGAGGTGAAATAACTTTATTAGTATCAGAATTTTATTTGCTCAGTAAATCACTTCTGCCTTTGCCTGACAAGCGACAAGGAGTAAAAGATATTGAAACAAGGCTCCGTCACAGAGAACTTGACTTAATCTCAAATCAGGAAATAAGAGAGAGATTTATCCATCGTTCCAAGCTAATTACTGCCCTGCGCTCATGTCTGGATGAAGATGGCTTTATCGAGGTTGAAACGCCTATTCTTCAATCGATTGCCGGAGGAGCCAATGCTCAGCCTTTTATTACTCACCATGAAGCTTTAAATATTGATCTTTTTTTAAGAATTGCTCCTGAACTTTATCTTAAACGATTACTGGTGGGCGGGTATGAAAAAGTATATGAGATCGGTCGATGCTTCAGAAACGAAGGTATTGATAAAGACCACAGTCCGGAATTTACTCAAATAGAGTTTTATATGGCTTACACTGATTATCGGGATATGATGGCCTATAGTGAAAAACTGCTTAAAAAAATAATCGGCAAAGCGGGGCTTGAGAATAAAATTATTAAAGATCATCATGAAATATCTCTTAATAAAAATTTTGTCATAGTTAGTTACTCTCAAATCATGAAAGACTATGCCAAGCTGGATTTGGACAGATTTCCCACAAAAGAAGGCATTTGCCAAGAAGCTGAAAAAAGAAATATTAAAATTGAAAAACAGGATGGTCGAGGTAGAATCATTGATAAAATTTTTAAGCAGCTAATCAGGCCAAATATTATCGAACCGACACACATAATCGACTATCCCATCGAATTATTGCCCTTGGCAAAAGTCAAAGAAGATAATCCAAACTATGTTGAAAGTTTTCAACTATTAATTTTGGGCACTGAATTAACTAAGGGCTTTTCTGAACAGAATGATCCGATTGTCCAAGAACAAAGGTTTAAGGAACAAAGTATCCTTAAAGAGCAAGGAGATAACGAAGCTCAGCCATTTGACCAAGATTATATCCAGGCCTTAATGCATGGCATGCCTCCTGCTTCAGGAATCGGTATTGGTATTGACCGCTTGGTGGCAATTCTTACTAAGGCGGCAACTTTAAGAGAGTCAATCCTTTTCCCAACTTTAAAAGAAAAATAAATGCTTGATATTAAATTCATCCAGGCTAATCAGGAAATTGTTAAAAAAGCCGTCAAAGACAAGGGTTTAAATGTTGATCTTGGCAAGCTTCTTGATCTGCATGACTTACGAAATATATTAATATCTGAAATTGATTTTCTTCGTAATAAAAGAAAAAGCCTAAATAATGAATTTACAAACAAAAAACCTTCAGAAGAAATAATAATTAAAAGTAGAAATCTCAAGAATCAATTAATCGATAAAGAGTCAAATTTAAAAAAATTAGAAGATGATTATCAGGAATTAATGCTGCAAATTCCAAATATTCCATGGTCTGGTGCGCCTATAGGAAACGATGAAACCTTTAACAAAGTAATAAAAAAAGTCGGTCAGCCTTCGAAATTTTCTTTCACCCCAAAAAATCATATTGATTTGGGTTTAAGTCTGGATCTTATTGATTTAGAAAGGGGTGCCAAAACCTCCGGATTCCACGGCTACTACCTTAAAAACGAAGCGGTATTAATGCATTACGGATTAATGCTTCTGGGATTGAATAGTATGGTTAAGGCAGGCTTCACGTTGATGATACCGCCAACCATTGTTAAATATTTTTCTCTGTTAGGAAGCGGCCATTTTCCATTTGGTAACGATGAAATATTTGAGATCAACAATCCAAACTCTCAGGAAAAAGACCAGAAAAAATATTTAACTGGCACTTCAGAGCCTTCTTTGTTGGCTTATTATGCTGATCAATCAATTGATGAAAAAAAACTGCCCATAAAATTATGCGGTATCGGCAACTGCTATCGCGAAGAAATTGGCAGTTATGGCAAATACACTAAGGGCCTTTATCGGCTTCGCGAATTCATGAAAGTTGAACAATTAGTAATTTGCCAGCCCGATCAGTCCGAGGCTGATAAATGGTTTAATGCCATGCTGGAAATTTCAGAAAATATTTTACAGGATCTTGATTTGCCTTATCAGCTAGTAGAAACATGTACCGGCGATATGGGGGCCGGTAAAAGAAGAATGGTGGATATTGAAACTTGGATGCCCAGCCGCGAGGGATATGGTGAGACTCATTCTAATTCTGACTTAACCGATTGGCAGGCGAAAAGATTGAATATTAAGGTTAAACAAACAAAAAAATATGTTTTTACCTTAAATAATACGGTTATTGCTAGTCCTAGAATATTGATTTCAATCTTAGAAAACAACCAAAATAAAGACGGTTCCATCACCATACCCAAGGCTCTGCATCCTTTTGTAGGCAAAAAGAAAATAACGACAAAAAAGTGAAGCGACCAACTACTTGGGTTGAAATAAAAAAGTCGTCTCTTCTTTCCAATGCCAGATATTTTAGGAAATTGGTGGGCTTAAATACTCAAATAATGGCTGTGGTTAAAAGTAACGCCTATGGCCATGGAATAAGGCAGGCTGTTCAGGCCTTATTCGGCTCTGTGGACTGGTTTGGAGTAGCTAATCTGGAGGAAGCTTTTACAGTAAGAAAATATGACAAAAAAACTCCTATTTTGGTTTTAAGCTATTTTGCTGAATCAAATATTTCAGATATTGCCAAAAGCAATATTCATTTACCCCTTACCTCGCTAGAGCATACAAAAACACTAATCAATGCATCAAATAAATGCAAAAAAAAGATTAATTGTCATATAAAATTTGATGTTGGCACCAGCCGGGTCGGTTTTTTTGAAAAAGATATTAAATCTTTAGCAAGCCTCTTAAAAACCTCCAGGTATTTAAATATTGCCGGGATTTTTTCCCATTTTGCGGATTCAGAAAATTCTAATCAAGCCTTTACTGTTAAACAGCATTTGCTCTTTCAAAAAATAATAAAAAAAACTGAACAGGAATTAGGCAAAATAAAATATCATCACATTGCTTGTACGGCTTCGACGGTTTCCGATCAGCGATTCAGATATAATTTAGTCAGAATTGGCATCGGCTTATATGGTCTCTGGCCATCAGATTTTATAAAAAATAATCATAATACTTTAACTCCCGTTCTAAGCTGGAAAACTAAAGTATTGGACATCAAAAAGCTGACCCCAGGAACTTCTATTGGATACGCCCGTACATGCAAAATTAAAAAGCATAAAATCATTGCCATTCTGCCTATGGGATATTACGAAGGTTATAATAGGGGACTGTCTAATATTTCCAGAGTTTTAGTTAAGGGGCAGAGCGCGGGAATCTTGGGAGCTATCTGCATGAATTTAATGATGATAGATATTTCAAACATCAGGGGCGTAGTTAGGGGCGACCAAGTGACGTTGATTGGTAATCAGGGCAGGGGACTGATTTCTGCTGATGAGTTGGCAAATAAATCCAAGACAATCAATTATGAAATTGTCACTAGGATTAATCCTTTACTGCCGCGAATTCTTGTGTAATAATCATTAACCTTTATGCCCAAAAAAACTAAAAAGATTAGGGTAGGAATTATATTTGGAGGCAGGTCCGCTGAGCATGAAATTTCTTTGATATCGGCGAAATCAATTTATCAGGCTCTTGATAAGGCTAAATACCAGCCCTTTTTAATCGGGATAACGCGCCAAGGCAAATGGGTTCTGGAAAACAAATCCCATATTAAAACTCTAACCAGTATTATCTCTGATAAGCCAGTTTTTTTATCGGCTGATCCTTCAAAAAAAGCCTTATTGTCCTTAAACGGAAAAAAAGTTAGCCGTCGATTGAATGTTATTTTTCCTGTTTTGCATGGACCTTATGGCGAAGACGGCTGCATCCAGGGCTTGTTTGAATTATCTGGCATCCCTTATGTTGGTTCTGGAGTTTTGGGATCAGCAGTTGGCATGGATAAAGTAGTTCAAAAGGATATTTTAAGAAGCCAAAGCATCGAGGTTGTAAAATATTTATCATTTAATATTTTTGATTGGAATAAATCATCAATAAACATCCTGACAAAAATTAACAAAACATTAAAACCCCCTCTTTTTATTAAACCAGCTAATCTTGGTTCATCAGTAGGCATTAGTCTTGTTAAAGAAAATAAATTCATAAAACCGGCAATCAACAAAGCTTTTGAATACGATACCAAGATTATTGTCGAACAAGGCGTTATTCCCTTAATTGAACTGGAATGCGCTGTTTTGGGAAATGACAGCCCGATTGCTTCGGGGGTGGGTGAAATTATTCCTTCAGACGAATTTTACAGCTATCATGCCAAATATCTGGACAATAAATCAAAAACTATTATTCCTGCCAAGATAACCAAAGTTATGAAAAAGAGGATCCAAAATATTTCAACAAAGGCTTTTAAGGCTCTTAATCTGAGTGGTATGGCCCGGATTGATTTCTTGCTGGGTGGCCATAAGCTTTATTTAAATGAGGTTAATACTCTCCCGGGCTTTACCAGTATATCTATGTACCCAAAATTATGGCAAGCGGAAAATATTTCCTATTCAGAGTTAATTGACAATTTAATTACCTTGGCTCTGGATAAACATGATTTAAAACAAAAGATAAAAAATCAATATCAATCCAGTAGCAGGTAATATAATTTTATCATGAGGCTTTTTCGATCTAGAAGAAAAAGGCTGTCTGCCAAAATACCAAATAATACTGTAATTCAAAGAAATCCTCTTTTTCCGGGACAGGTAGAAAAGGGGAGAGTTTTAGGGAAATATCGCTTTTTTCTTATTGAGGTGATTACGGTTTTTGTTTTGCTTGCTTATATTATTTTATATTCGCCTCTTTATATTTTGTCAGAAGTTAACATTAAAACTAGTGAGCTTAGCAGGCTTGATAATATTGATGTAAATATTCAGTCCTTATTATCCCAAAAATATCTGGGAATATTTCCTAAAGATAATTATTTCCTATTACGGCCAAACAGCTTCGCTCAGAGTATTAAGGATAAATTTAGCAATCAGGTTGTCATTGAAAAACTACTTATCAGTAAAATATTTCCAAATACTTTGAACATTGATATCCAAGAGCGGGCTACCAGTTTTCTTTGGAAAAATTCAACAACGACCTTTGGATTGGATAATCAAGGCTATCTGGCAATGATCATAAGCGAACAAGATCCATATCAGGATTTAATCCTCTTTTTAAACAGCAATAAAATCAACGAACAAATTGGCCAGCTGATTATCAGTCCAGACTCATTGTCAAAAGCCGTAGACTTTATTTCCAGATTGGAGCCCCTGGGCCTTATTTATGATTACGTAAATATTCCTGAGTTTGAGTGCCTTGCAAAAAGCCCCCCCGAGATTCCTCAAAAAGCTAATGAAGACCAAGAGCAAGAAATTGACTCCAATACAAATATTAACACTGATCTTATTGACCAAAATAACTGCAATAATGAGACTTTGGTATTATATGCCAGAGAATTTCAGGTTTATATTGATAAAGGATGGTATATATATTTTTCTATTGAGGATCTGGACAATCAAATATACAAACTAGAAACAACACTCCAGGACTCAGACATTGACACTGACGGGCTGTCATACATTGATCTAAGGTTTGGTGAAAGAGTTTATTATAAATAGATAAAACATATCTCTAAGGGCCACATAGAGGCTAGTATTGCTTTTTGCCGTATATAACGCTAATTAAGCTTTAAAGAGGCGTATAAGGTATATTGTGCGACACTTTAACAGTATTAGAATATCACTCCCCTTGAAAAGGTTTATGGCATATAGTTTAAAGGATCAGTTGGTATTCCATTTACCCTAACTTCAAAATGCAGATGGGCACCGGTTGTTAATAATCCCGCACCAGCCGTACCAGGTATCCCGCCTGATAAGCCAATCACTTCACCTTTTCTGACAAACTGCTCTTGAGTAACATTAACTGAACTTAAATGTCCGTAAACAGTTGAAATTTCCTGGCCATGGATTATTGAAACATAGTTATAAGCTGGTATTTTTCGACCGCTTCTATCGGTAGTCCAGTTGGTATCCCTGGCAATACTTACTATTCCGTCAGCCGAGGCTTTTACAGAAGTACCTTGAGCAGTAGGAATATCAACGGCATTATGTTCAAAATATCTTCGGTAAGGATAATTTGGATCGTGGAAATACGCGCTAATCCCCTTGGTAGGCTGTACTGGCCAGATAAACTCGCTTTGCTCCTGTAATAATTCTTCTAGATTAATATTTTCTTGTTCCAGCTTTTCCCTGAATCTCTGCTCTAGCACACCAACCTCTGAGGTGACTTTTGACACTTCTTGATCAACCTCATTCAGCAGTGATTGAAATCTTTCCGATTCTGATTCAGCCTGATTAAACAGGACTTCTTTGTATTGTTTTTCTTGATCAAGCGCTAATTTAGAAGATTCCAGTCGGGTCATCGCCTCATCAAGCTCTTTCTTTTTCGTGCTAAGTTCCAGCTCTTGGACTTCTAAGTCTTTTTTCAGCACCTGTATCCTGTTTAAATTATTTTTTACCTCCCTTTCAATATCTTTTACTGCTTTTTCTCTGATAAAATAGTCTGAAAATGTATTATGTAACAAGGAAATCTCGAGATAAGTTCTGTGGCTGTCCCGATGCATGATTCTGATAAACTCCCCTATTCTTTGTTTATGTTCATCAATTTCTTCTGATCTTTTTTCAATTAATCCTTCAATTCTTTGTATTTCCAGAGTATTTTTTTCAATTTCTAATTCTGTTTTTTCAATTTCATTCACTGTATTGGCTATCTGATCATCCATTGTTTCTATTTGAGTTAGGATAGATTCTGATTCCTGCGTTTTTTGCTGGATTGTCTTTTCATAAACTTGAGTTTTTTGCTCCAGTTCGTCTATTGCCTTTTTCTTTTCATTAATTTCTTCGTTTAAGTTAATAATCGACCAAGTTTCTTCGTCTGTGATGGCGGTATCTTGAGCTGTACCATATATTTGGTTCACTAATAAACCGCCAACCAATGACATGCTTATCACCATGGTTAGTGAAAAAAATAGACTTTTCCAGTATCTTGGTCTTTGTTTATTGTTCATCTGATGCTGTACTATAGCACTTTTATTGCAATCTAGCCAGTTTTTCAAAGGCATGAGATATATTTCTTAGCCACTTAAGTGGCGTAAGTATAAGAAAAGCCCACCTGACTTAAGTCAGTTAGAAAGTTCTTTTTATGACAACTTTTCAATAGCCTGATTTATTCTCTGATTGGCTTTTTCTTTTCCCAATAATGCTAATACATCAAATGTCCCGGGTGAATTCTTTTTTCCGGTCAAGGCGACTCTTAATGGCCACAAGATTTGACCGTTTTCCTTATCGGCCCTTTTTATCTCATCATGGAAATACCTCTCTAACGCTCCGGCATTAAAATCACCTGTGTTATTTTTTATCAATTCCAATGAAAATCTCAAAGCATTGGCAGTTTCCCATATTGTTCCCTTTTTATATGCAAGCAGTTCAGATGGGTATTCAATATTTTCTTTTGCAAAACTTGCCAGTTCAACAAACTCATCAAGATTAATTAGCCTGTCTTTTACTAATGGAATAGCCTTGATGGCTAATTTCGCTTCTGTTTTTTTAAAGTCTCGGTCAATTCTGCCGGCCAAGTATTTTTCCAAATCCTTGTCAGTTGATTCTCGTAAATATTTAGCGTTCATCCAATTCAACTTCTCTATAGAAAATATTGCAGGTGATTTTTGAATATCCTTAACTTTGAATTCCTTAATAAGCTGTTCTAGGCTAAAAAATTCCTGATCGTTTTTCGGATGCCAGCCCAATAAGGCGATATAATTTATTAATGCCTGAGGCAAATAACCTTTTTCTAAAAACTCATTAACAGCCATAGCACCGTGCCTTTTTGACAGTTTTTTCTTATCGCTTCCTAGTATTAAGGGCAGATGAACAAAAATCGGAACGGGCCAATCAAACGATTTAAACAATAAGTAATGCTTTGGCAAAGATGATATCCATTCTTCTCCGCGAAAAACATGGCTAATCTGCATAAAGTGATCATCAATAACCACCGCGAAATGATAGGTGGGATAGTTGTCGGTTTTTAATATTATAAAATCTTCTACTAGTTCGTTTTTGAATTCTATCTCTCCTCTTATGAAATCATTAATTTTACTAGTACCTTGATCCGGAGTTTTCAATCGAATTACTTTATCTTTTTTTATTTCACTCTTACCAATATTTATTCTGCATTTACCATCGTAATGAGGCGCCTCTCCCCTACTCTTCTGATCCTGTCTCATTTTTTCCAGCCGCTCTTCTGTACAATTACACTGATAAGCTTTTTCTTCTTTTAATAACTGCTCTGCATATTTATGATAAATATTTAGCCTTTCAGATTGATGATATGGGCCAAATTCACCACCGATTTCAGGACCCTCATCAGCTGATAAGCCTGTTTTCTCGAGTGAATCTATCAGTCTTGATTCCGCTCCGACCACAAACCTCGATTGATCAGTATCCTCTATTCTTAAAATAAATTTACCTTTATTTTGCCGGGCATAGATCCAATCGTATAAAGCCGTTCTAAGGCTGCCAATATGCAGCTCTCCTGTTGGCGAAGGTGCAAATCTTACTCGAATTTCGCTATTCTTTTTCATAATCTGCTTAATAAAAAGGGTGTAATAATCCCGATAACCGCTCCTAGTCCAAACAAAACCATTAGTGGTTTGGTCCATGCTCTTATGCGATATTCTGAATCATTAATCAGATTGGTCCTTTCGTCAACAAATTTTTCATAAAGGCGCAAGATTACGATTGATTCCACTGCCAACACCGAACCTCCGATAACAGCAATTACCTCGATATAATTGCGTATTCCGCCCAGATATAACGCCATAGGTACGCAAGTCGCCAATATCAATGCGGGAATACGATGATAATAGTAATCAAACATAAATACTTTTTTCAGATTCAAACCCATGGCAATAAAAGAAGTGAAGGTCGCAATAATTCCAAATAAATATCCCACTATCAATGTTTTCTCTCCAAAATAATCTGACAAGCCTGAAATGCTATCAATAGATGTGTTTTTTCCAGCTACTCCAATTATTATTAATGTATAAACAACATATAATAAGCTGGAGATTGTTAAGGATGTAATAATTATATTTTTTAATATTTTTTTATTATTGGTATTTATCTCTAAAATATCGGGTATGACATTTACTCCCCATAAAGCAAAAATCGATACACCATAAACAATAATAAAATTACTTTTATCAAATAATTGGATATTTTTTAAATCCACTTTATCAATTCCCAGCATGACAAACAAGATAACTATGATAGCAAACAGTGCCAATAATATTATTTCCGTCCTGGCGATTGTTTTTGCGTCGCGATAAATGAAAAATACTCCTATAAAGAAAAATGTCAGCACGTAAAACAGCTCACTTCCTCCAATCAGAGGAATAAATATTTCACCTAAAAACGAACCGCCTATCAAAAGATATGATAATAAAGCTCCCCAGACTCCAATAACAGTAACCATAAAAGCGGCACTCTTCCAATTATGCCCCAAATATTTTTCAACATAGCCGGGCAATCTATGCTTCTCATTGGTACCGATAATCACCTGCCCATAGATATAACTAATGGTATACAATAAAAATATTGCTAACAGAAAAAAACCTATCATTGGAATCAAGCCGGCATGAAGGCCAACATAAGGCAATCCAAATATACCCACGCCAAGTATAGCCCCCATCAGTATTGCTACCGCCTGATAATACCCGTGATACTTCATGTTATTTTATATCTTATTACCGCAACGGGAAAATCCCATACGGCTGTTAAAATTCGTTTCCAGCGCCAAGGCTGTTTTAATAATCTCCATAGCCATTCCAATCCGACTTTTTGGATAACTTTTGGAGCTCGCCTGACATTTCCGGAAATATAATCAAACAATCCGCCTACGCCTACGGCATATTTTACGCTTTTTAAATATTTTTTATTTTTAGCGATCCAAAGCTCCTGTTTAGGCGCGCCCATAGCCACTAAAAGAACCGCTGCTCCTGTTTTATTAATTTTATTTCTAATAATAATATCCGGCAATCTCATTCCCCAAAATCTGAAACCGCTGTCAAATCCCGATATTCTCAATTTTGGATGCTTTTCCAGCAATCTTAAAACAGCTTGCTCGGCTACTCCCGGCTCGCCGCCTAATAAAAATAATGATTGATTATTTTCCATTGACAGTTCTATTAGAATATCAATTAAATCTAGCCCGGTAATTCTTTTTTTTAAGGGAGTCCCCAAATACCTGGCAGCCAAGATAATCCCCGTCCCATCAGGTATGCAGAGATCGGCATTTTGGATAATCTTTCGATAACTTTCGCTGGCTCGCGTTTCCATTATAATTTCAGGATTGACAGTCACTATCATCTGGCATTTTTTAATTTTGCTTTCACTAATAGACCTTTTTAGCTCCTGGTGGCTTAAATTATCTATTGGGATATTTAAAATCTTAATCTTCATTTTCAAACGCAAATTGATTTAATTTTGAATGCACTGTTCCCGCCTGAGTAAGATTGCTTTTTATAAAATTCATTTCCTTGGCAACGAATTTAGGTGTTTTTCTAAGATTATTCATATTATTTAGAATTGATTTTTCAAGATGATACGGTTCTGACCATCTGCCAATTGTGATATGCGGCGTAAATTTTCTTCGATTAGTTGGCAAGAGATAATTATCCTTTACCGAATCAATAATATTTTTTAAAGCGTATATCGGCTTTGATCTAATAACCTTCCTAATTAATATTTTTGAATGAATTCGGTTGGGAAAAGTATCATACTCGCCGAGTACAATTTCAAATTCCCTTATTAAAGAAAGTTCGGCTTCTAGCTGTATGGCGATTTTTTTGTAAAGATCCTCTGGCAAATCGGAGAAAAATTCAAAAGTTATATGGCTTAGCTTTGCTTTAGCGGGCCTAAAATTCGGGCCAAACTCAAACTCCTGACAATAATCAAATATTTCCTTTATTAGCGATTTGGGCAGGACAATGGCTAGATAACATCTCATTTGGTCACTTGCATTATACCAAAAAAATGAGTATACTTCTACAGGATTAAACGTTGAAATTTAATAAATATGCGTTTTTTTAAACTTTCAGTTTTTAGCTTATTGATCCTGGCCCTTGCCTTTCCACTCGGCGTCCAAGCTTTTACGTTCAATAAAAATAATCTGTTAAACAACTCTGAATTAATGGATTGGAATTCAATGAGTATTGGTCGGGTTGATGGCTTTTTAAAGAAATTAGGAGGTTTTTTATCCACAGTTTCAGCCGCTGATCATACCGGAGCTGTTAAATCGGCTGCCCAAATAATTGTTGAGGCAAGCGGACGACACAGGTTAAGCCCTAAGTTTTTTCTAATAATGATTGAGAAAGAATCAGGCCTTGTTCAAAGCCGAAAAAGCGATCCCTACGGTTTAGTTGACGTGGCTTTGGGTTTTGCCTGCCCAGACGGTTTGGGTTGCAGCCAGGAGCATAAAGGTTTTGCTCACCAGGTTGATGCCGCTGGTGAAAAAATTCGAGATGGCTATTTGGCGGATTTGGAAAAAAAAGGCACGACGATCTCTGGCTGGGGCGTAGGAATAACGAAAACAACCGTAGACGGAATTGAAGTGACGCCTGAAAATGAAGCGACTGCCGCACTTTATACTTATAACCCCTGGGTAGGTAAATACGGCGGAGGAGATCAAAGATGGGGCGCTAACTCACTATTTGTTAAGCTTTGGCAAGAATGGTTTTCTATTCGCTACCCTGACGGCAGTTTGTTGCGAGTGCGAGGCGAACCGGGAATCTGGCTGATCAGAAACGGGCAAAAACATCCTTTCCATTCTCGTTCAGCCTTTTACAGCTCTTATAGCATGGATTATGTTATTGATATCGAGGCAATTGAATTGGAACCTTATCCCATGGGCAGTCCAATCAAGTTTCCGGAATTCAGCTTGTTGCAGTCGCCTGAGGGCGGTGTTTATTTACTGGCCAATGGCGAAAAAAGACCGATTAAATCCCAGGAGACTTTTAGAGAGCTTGGTTTTCACCCGGAAGAATTAATCCCCGTCAGCTTGGCTGATTTGGAACTATATCCTGACGGCGAGCCAGTCTCCCCCGCCAGCAGCTATCCAACAGGAATTTTACTTCAATCGCGTGAAACCGGTGGTATTTCTTATATAGAAAACGGTCAGCGCCACTCAATTTGGTCCAAAGAAATTCTACGCTCACGCTTCAAGTACCGAGTTTGGCAGCAAGCCAGCCAATCAGAAATTGATGCTTATCCCTTGGGCGATCCTGTTAAATTTAAAGATGGCGAGATTGTCACCTCTCCTAATGCTGACGGTGTATATTTAATTTCCAATGGAGAAAAAAGAGCCATTCCAAGTCCGGGAGTGCTAAATCAGCTTGGCTTAAAGTGGAGCAATCTAATAATGACCAGCGATTCAGCCCTAGAGCTTCATCCAACCGGAGAAAAATTGGATTATATTGAAAACTAAACTACATGCCATTAGTTTTTTCAGCAATAACCCCGCATCCTCCTCAACTGCTCAATAATCAAGACAAGCCCCCTGCTGAATTGTCTAATACATATACTGCTTTTCAGTTATTAGCAGGTTATTTATATTCAGCTAAGCCCGATTTGCTGCTGGTAATCACGCCTCACGGTGAAATTCTGCCGTCTGCCTGGCAATTACTGATTGATGACAAATTGCACGGCGACTTGAAAAATTTCAGTGATTTTTCTACTGATTTGGAAATAAACGGCAGTATTGGTTTTAGCCATCGATTGAAAGAGCGAGCCGAAGATCACAGATTTCAAATAGTTCTCCGAAGCGGACGCCAGCTTGATTATGCTTCGGTCATTCCACTATATTTTTTAATCAACCATCTTAAGAGTATACGTATTGCCTCGCTAATAGTTTCCGGAGAAGATGTTCCGGCTCATTATGAAATAGGCAAGCTATTACGAGAAGAAATATTTTCAACCAACGAAAGGGTGGCCGTTATTGTTTCGGCTAATCTTTCACATCGCTTATCAAAAGATTCTCCTGGTGGTTTCAGCCCTCAAGGACAAGTATTTGATAATAAAATTATTACTGCTCTGAAAAAAGGTCTTTCTGAGGATATTATCAGTATTTCACCTGACTTAGCCGAAGAAGCCATGACTTGCAGCTTAAGGCCGATTGCCATTCTGCTGGGTGCTCTTCATCGAAAAAAGTATCATACTGAAATTCTAGGCTATGAATATCCTCATGGCGTTGGCTATTGTACCGCCTTATTAACAAGCCACTAACGCAAGCTAATATGCTTATTGCGGAAGTAATACCATTAGTTTCACTACCCTATAAAATGGGTTTTTTTGACTATTTTGTTCCAAAAAACACAGAAATTCTTGCTGGAGATTTAGTAAAGATTGATTTTCGAAATAAAAAAGTTCTGGGCATTGTCAGAAAATTAAAAGAATACAGCGATTTTCATAATATCAAAACAATCTGCGAGCTTATTAAGACAGGTCATTTAACATTACAGCAAATTGATTTCGCTGAATGGCTAGCCAGCCAAAACTATACTTCTATCGGCCTGGTATTAAAAAGTTTTGTGCTACCTCCTTATAAAAAAGCGTTTTCTTTCAAGGATCGCGATAAGCCTTATCCCTCAAAAAGTATCAATAAATCATTGCCCATTAAATTAATAAAAGACCAGGCCAAGTTTTATCAATACGGCCATCAGTCAATTCATGTTGGGCTAATCCAGCAATTTATCAGATATTGCCTAGATAACAATAAAAATATCTTAATCTTATTTCCTGAAATTCTGATGATTGAAAGATTGGTTGAGTCGCTGGATAAAGAATTTGTAAATCAGCTAGTGGTACTGCACAGCCAGCTGACTAAGCGCGCTAAGTTAATAGCGCGCCATCAGATTGTGAATAATATAAAGCATGTTTATCTAGGCACATCAGTTTCTATTTTTGAGCCGTATTCAGCTCTTGACTATATTATCTGTACGGATGAAAGCAACCAAGTTTACAAACAGTCTGATCGCCAGCCTCATTATCATACTCGCCAGGCGGCTTTTTTCTTGTCTCAACAGCACAAGTCAGCGCTGCTTTTCACTGGCCGATCACCCTCTGTTGAAATTTATAAACACCTGATGGAAACCTCAAAAAGTCTTTGCCGTTCCAGTGATCTGGTTAATTCTGCGCCTCCTGAAATTTTCGATATTCGAAATAAGACCAATTATGCAGGCAACAATTTTATTTCCGATCAGCTGATGGAAATAATGTCCCGATCATTAACAAACAAACCTAAAAGCCTTTTACTTTATAATAAGCGACTTCAATCCGGCTGGCTGGCCTGCCCAGATTGCGGCTGGCAGCCGGATTGCCAAAAATGCAATTCACTTCAGCTGGTAGTCGACCAAAACCTTAAATGCCGGAACTGCTTCAAGACAACGCCGATTCCTGACCATTGCCCCAAGTGTCATAATAATGTTTTAAAGCAAAAATCTTACGGTTTAACTAGCCTGCAAAAAGAACTGGCTAAGCTTTTTCCTTTAGCAGCAATCGCCGTGGTTCACCAAGACAGCGAAATAGACAGAGACTCTCTCGAAAGCGCCGAGATAATTATTGGCACTTCCAGAATATTTCGGGAAAAATTGCCAAACTTGGATATTGTCTGCTTGGTTTCCCTGGAAAACGAACTTTCCAGGATGGCTTGGAATACCCGGGAAAGGGTCTACTTTCTTTTGAAATATCTGCAGTTTTTTCAAAAAGACAAATATCGTTTTATTATTCAAACAAGTAATCCTGACCAGGATATTCTTAAACATTTAACCAGTCAACATTCTAATTCGTTTCTTTCCGCTGAACTAGCAGATCGCACCAGTTTTCTATGGCCGCCCATGATTAAATTAGTAAAACTATCTCTTACTTCTCAAAGTCTTCCAAAATTAACCGAGGAGATTAATAGTCTTTATATTCTTTTAAGCAAACAAAAAACCATTAATCACAGCCTAATAGACTGCCTGCCTCCGATATTTTCAGAAAACAAGCGTTCCTTTTTAAACAAGGCGACTCTCTTGTTAAAGTTAAAACAAAGCGTTAATCTAAATGAAAGAGATAATATTCTAAAACTTATTCCCAATAATTTTCAGATAGATATTAATCCTCTGGAAATATATTAATTACTCATGAGCATACTGCCAGTCGTCCAATATAACCAAAAAACCATACGCCTGCCTTCTGTAGAAGTAACCAGGCAGGATATTGTAAGCGGGCTGCTTAATAAGCTGATTAAAAACATGAAAGACACCATGACAGCGGAAAACGGCATTGGCATTGCTGCTTCTCAAATTGGCGATAACCGCAGAGTAATCATTATCACAACCAAAAAAGGCCCGGAGGTAGTTTTTAATCCTGTAATACTAAACAAATCTTTTCGCAAAGAAACTATTGAGGAGGGCTGTTTATCAGTCAAAGGGGTTTTCGGGCCAGTGGCCAGGCATAGACAGATAAAAGTAACCGGCTTGAACAGACATGGTGAAACCATAATCTACCAGGCTAAGGGGCTTATGGCTAGAATTTTTCAGCATGAGGTTGACCATTTAAACGGAACTTTATTTATTGACCGTGCAAAAAATATCAGCCAGGGTTCAATTGATTTAAAAAAATGGAAAAAACGAGTCTAGCCTTTTGGGGTTCTGGTAAGTTCGGTTTTGAAGTATTTAAAATAATTGAACAGTCACGTAAATTTCATATTGATTGTTTAATAACTCAGCCTAATCGTCCAAAAGACAGAGGCTATCTTCTATTGGCTAACGAATTTACATCCTACGCTGAAAAAAACAATTATCATATCTTTACTCCTATTAAAATCGATGATGATTTTATTGATTTATTTCAGGAAAGATCTATTGAAGCAAACGTTGTGGCTTCTTATGGCCAGATAATACCTTCTAAGCTGCTAGATTTGTTTAAGGATAAATTTATAAATATTCATCCATCCATTCTGCCCAAATATCGAGGAGCAAGCCCCATTGCCAATTCAATTTTAAACGGTGACAGTAAAACGGGCGTTACCATAATGCTAATGGATAAGGGTTTGGATACCGGTAATATAATTTTACAAAAAGAATTTCCTATAACAGAAAGCATCACTAGGCCTGAATTGGAAACTTCTTTAGCTGTTCTGGGCGGAAAACTTCTAATTGAAAGTCTGCCACAATATTTATCAAAACAAATATCTTCTAATCCCCAGCCAAATAGCTCCCAGCCAGCTACCAAGCGTATTTCAAGGGCTGATGGGCTGATTAATTGGAATAATTCAGCATTGTACATTTATCGTCAATTTCGCGCTTTTTACTCATGGCCAGGCATTTGGACAACATACCATAAAAAAATGCTTAAACTGACCAAAATAAGGCTGTCAGAGCACGGCATATCAGATCTCTCACCTGGAACAGTCTGGCAAAACCAAAAATCTCAGCTGTTTATCCAAACCGGTAAAAACTCTCTTGAAATTATCGAGATTCAGCTTGAAGGAAAAAAACCGGTCTCAGGCCAGGAATTTATAAACGGCTATCAAAACTTTATTGGCTCGCGTCTGGGTTAGCAGGCTGCTTTGTTCTAATCTTTTTTGTTGGCCAAAATCCCAGATACTTGCCAAGCATCAGCCTGGTCTGGGCATCAATAGCCGGAATTGACCCGAAAGCAATGGTTGTTATGGGAAATATCAGCCATTGCAAAGCCATTGATGACACTTTGAGTATTCCTTTATTTTTTACAGGCAAGATTATTATACTCAGCACGGCGCTGACCAATAATCCTATCATCGAAATTGTCAGCAGAATTTGCAGAGTATGAGGAGCATTCTGAAAAATTGTCGTTGACCTTTCCAGCTCAGGCGTAAACCACAATGGCAAGTAGCCCAGCAGATAAATCAGAATCGGCGCGGTTGACCAGGAATACTCACCTTCCAATTGATTCCATAAATAGCGCAATCTCACTCGTTTGGTGATTCTGGTATTTTTAAAATTCCAAATCATAAAGGGAAAATTCTCAATGCCGTAAGCCCATCTACGAATTTGCTTGTACTGATGTTCTATGGTTTGTCTTAAGCCTCGCCCTTGCACAGTATCCATGGAGATGGGCAAATAAATCGGGGTAATAGAATATTCGCCCTCGTAATAGACCAAACATTGCAAATAGATTCTTGAATCCTCGGTAACAATGTCATTTTGCCAAAAATCAACGTCCACCAATGCTTGGAAGCTCATACTGTGCGAGGAAAAAGTAAACATTCTTTCAGACCTGGCTGTTTCGGATAAAAGCCAAAAAGTAGTGCTGTTGGCGACTACTCTGGTAAAAAAGGGCGCCTCCCAGACATTATTTGTAAAAAGCGGTATTGGCTGATAGCTGTTTCTGGTAGGGTTGGGGCTGATTAAAAAATGGTAGGACAAACAGGCGAAATACTGAGAATGAACGCAGGAATCAACATCTAAGGAGGTGACTATCACGTCCTGATAACTGATCCCTTCTTGGTCAATAATTTCTTGGGCTTTTCTGCCGGCCCAGGTAATGTTCGAGCCTTTTCCCGCGATTTCTCCAGGCAGGTCTGCGGGATGATAAGTTACTAATAGTTTGCCGAAAGTGCTTGAATATCTCTTTTTTATCTGTTCAGCAATTGATCGTCCCTGTTCTCCGCTTCTTTCTTCTATCGCCAATACCACAAACAAACTTTTTAAAGGAACCGTGACTTTTGCTAAATAGTCAAAAGTGTTTTTTACAACTTCAAAATCATCCTGGAACGTAGGTATGACAATCAAATGCTTTATTTTATCGAACCTGTCTTGGTATTCTTCTTTTTGGCATTTTTCTATCCAATTAACTTTATTTGCTTTTCTAAACCTAATAAAAGCGATTATTACATAGCTTAAAATATAAATTATCCGTATTAACCAAAGAACATCAAAAATAATAATGATAATAATGGCCCAAATCGGCTTGATAATTATCAACAATATCGCCACGGTAAAAGTCACCCAAATTAAAGCTCCGGGTATTATTTCATAAAACCGGTATTTTCTCCGCTCCTGGATAATGTTTTCCAATGATTTGGCCACGTTTTGTTCGAAATTAAGCTACCTCTTAACCGGCATTGTATTAGTTTAAGAGTTAATCGATTAATAAGCTGTTTTTTGGCTGGTTACTTTTATGCTGGATTTTTTTGGAAAGCGCCTTATTATCCCCTGTTTGGCTCCAATATGTTGTATTACGGATTCAGAATTCTCTGTGCCAACTTGCAGTGAATATTTAATATTTCCGGTTTTTATATAGGCTGCTAAAAAACCTGAACCAAAAGCATCTCCCGCTCCGGTGGCGTCAATCACCTTCACCGAGTGAATATTCGAATGATAGTGTTTTTTATTATCGCAAACAAATGCGCCTCTTTTTCCCGAAGTAATTACCACGATGCCAGGCAAATAGCAGCAAATGTTTTTTAATAATATTCGATCCTGCTTATTCATCAGCCCGGTTAAAACTCCCGCCTCCTGATCATTTAAAAACAGTATTGAAGTGTCTTTTAAAATACTTTTTAATTTATTTTTATTTGTTGTCAGCTCGGACATTCCGGGATTAAGAGCCACTGAAATATTATTCTTTTTTGCATAATCAATTATATACGATAAGGTCTTTATGTCACCGCCCAAAGAAGTAATGTAAAACCATTTAGCGTGTATTTTGTTTATTGGAATATTTTTTATTGACATGTCTGAAGAAACTCCGCGATGAACCATGGCTGTTCTTTCACCTTTTCTGGTTAGTAATATTACCGTATAGCCGGCTTCTTTCTTGTCATCATGTGATACAAGACTTGTGTCAACTTTTTCCAATTCCAATCTTCGTAATATTTCTTTACTTCGAATATCATTTTTTCCTAGTCGGCTAACAAAAGCTGTTTTATAGCCTAGTCTGGAAAAAGTTACCGCGCTATTGGTTGCTCCGCCTCCTGTATCAAAGGCAATATTCGTTATTTCTTTTTTTGATCCCAGCTCTAATCCGATAGCTTGTCCGGTAATAAATTTACTGCTCTTAACAACCTGAAAATCAGTGTCATACATAAAAACATCGCGGAAAGCATTCCCAAATGTTACAATGTCGTGTTTTTTTAATCTGACCATATTTCTTCGTAAAATATCATTAAGTCATATTTTTAATATATTAATTTGCCTTCAGTACAGGTTAATTTATTTTAGCATCATTAGACTCTATAGACAATTTAGTAGCACAGAATATAGAGTTAGAAAAAACACCGTTTCGCGTCGACTGACACGAAACGGTTCAACCACAGAACGGATTCGACCTATCCTTCAGCAACTACCCAGAAAAGCTCACAGTACTGAGCCCATGATTTTTGGGCAGTTTTTATTTCAGTCGTTGTTTTTCCCGGAGCTACATAAAATGTTGGGAGCTTGCCTAAAACTCGCTTCGTTCTTCTTCTGAAATAACTGTTAATCAGTCTTGCCACTTTTTTAACAAGAAGAGGTGGTAATGGCACGTTCCGTCCTTCATCGCTTTCGATAATTCGATACAATGTAAAACGGTGTTCCGGCAGACACCATTCTTCGCTAATATCCACCTTACCTTCAAGTCCAAACTTTTGAAAAACCAATTTGCACTCTTCAGAGAAATTACCCTTCTTTCTTATAAAGAACGATTGTAAGCCCATTCTTTCAAACAGACCACCAAATTTTAACATTGTGCGATTCCTCCTCTTTCCCGCGAAGCCCTAAGTCGAGTAAACACTACAAATTACGTATTTTACGGACAAGTCAATCTTTTTTAACTTTCTCTTGCTCAGTACCATTTTATACACACTTTTAACAGCTATTTATCAAATTAGGATGCATCATCTGCCTGCTCCAAGACGGCTTGAAAACAAGTCGAGTTTTTACATCCGCAACCCCTTCTATCTCTCTTATTTTTTTCTTTATCTCCCCTTCAAAAAAGGAGATAAGAGGGCAGCCTGGATAAGTTAAGGTAAAAGTTATCAGCCAATTGTTATTTTTTATTTCCTGAATCCCGTAAATCAGCCCGATATTAACAATATCAATATCAAGCTCTGGATCAATAATTTTAGATAATTGCGTTATAATTGCTTTTTTTTGGCTAAGATGATCAGTTTTCAATAACTGTTTCATGATCATGAATAAATATCCATTGAGTTTCCAGGGAACGGCAGGCCCATTCTTGTGAGTTTTTTGGACCTGGCAACATTGGATAGGGCGGCGTGCAAGATACGGGCCTGTTTAATATTTTCAATTCCTGTCCCAGCTTATCGTAATATTTTATTTGGTTGTTTATTTGGCTGAAATAATATCTGCCGGCAATATTAACTTTTGATTTAATAATTACCGGGCCAACTGTCGGATCTAGATAGTATCTTATCTCTTTTGTTAAGTCATCAACTACTGTTTGTTTTAGCGGATAAATCGATGAAGCCATTAATGAGCCGCCAAACCATAAAATTACGAATCCGAAAAATAGCGCTCCGCCGGCAAAAACTGACTTTGCAAAAATATGCTGTTTTTTGGTGGGCAAGGGTTGGCTTCTTCCCAATACAAACATACTAATTAACAAAACACAGGCGATTCCGATTATCGACAGCCAATAATTAAGATAATAATATGGCCAGAAAAATAAGCTTAATAACACGGAAAACGGTGCCAGAGCAATTTGTCCGGGCTGTCTGTGCCTCACCCCGTATATGAAAAAAAACATTCCTTGGATAATAATGCTTCCAAAGATGACATACCAGCCCCAATCAGTTTCTGAATACTGTCCGATAATGTTCATAAACCAGGCCGCCAGAGCAAATAGTTGCGTGCTGAAAACTATTCTTTTCATCCGAAGATAGCCCAATAACTTCTGCTGTTCTTTCTTGTGTTGGCTTTCTTCTTTTTGACTTATGCTTCCTAATAAATTTTGATTGGTTGGTTCAGGCATTTATTCACTAGAAATCGGCTAATTATTGAATTACAAATGATAGCTGATATGTTTCTTGCTCAGATACTTTTATCTCAACGTCATATTGTCCACCCTGTTTCGGATTTATTAATCCAATATCTCCGCTTAATAAATCAACTGTCATTTCCTGAACAAGCTGATTGTTCGCCCGATTAACGGTTTTTATTATCATAGTTCCTTCTTGATTATTATCCATCAATTCTATGGCCAGGATAATTTTACTCTCGATGGAAAATACGTTTTTATTTCCGGAACTTTGTCCCTTTACAAACTCAGAAAAATACAGCTCTTTTATTATTTTTACATATTTTGCTTGTTCTACCTCGTATATCTGCTGTCCGTATTCATCAAACTGCTGATCAGAGGGAAATGGTTCTTTTTCTTCTACCGCATCCATATTGTTTTCTTCCTGTATCTCATCTTTCTGGCCTAAAACGATCTCAGTCCGGCTTTTTGTTGCCTTATTACTATTATTAGCTTCAATTTTTGATATTTGTTGAGTTTTACTGTCCCGGTTGTTATCTGACTGATTTTTGTTAATTTTAAAGCTAATCAGTGTAATTATTACAACCAAGATGATGGGCAAAGAAATTTTTATGATAGTAGAGTTCTTCATACAATCTTAAACTATCAAAAAAGCCTCATTTGGGCAATTTTTCTTTAAATATTTATCTTTCTAAGTAAGCTTTTTTCTTTTGAGAAAGTAATAAGTAATCACCATAATAAAAACCAATAAACTGGATATTAGGAAGAAAGCTTTTGGCCGGTCAGCAAACGGCAAATCAATGTTCATGCCAAAAAAATTAATAATCAAGCCGGGTACGATGGTTATCACAGAAATTACCGTTAAAGTTTTTATAATATCATTAAGCCTTTGGGAGATCAGTGTTTCATTGGTTCTGTCCAGACCGGCAACCGTGTCTTTATAGCCATTTAAAATGCTCCATGTCCTTTCCAGGCCATCATGAATGTCATCGAAATAAACTGACAATTCTGGACTGATAAATTCTTTATCTATTTTAACTAGCTTATCAATCACTCTTAACTGAGGCTCCAGCAGCCTTTGATAAGTTAAAATATTCCGCCTAACAACTGACAAATCCATAGTTGCTCCCCGTTTGTTTTCTCTGAATACTTCTTCCTCAGAAATGGACAGTCTTTCACCGATTATATCAATAACCGGCTGGGAAGCGCCAAACATCTGGTCAAGTATTTTGTACAGTAAGTAGCCTGATGAATTTTGAAGAATATTGTATTCAGGATTTCTTTTTATTTTTTTCTTGTATTCATTGAAATACTCAGCCAGGCCATGATTCGGCTGATTGGTTAGAGTAATAATATATTCCGGCCCGATAAAAACATTTAGTTCTTGTATCCGAATGCGTCGCTGCTCCCTATCGTATTGCGGAAAATGCAGCACCACAAAAAGATAATCCTCGTAAATGTCGATTTTTGGCCTTTGGGTAATGCCGATGCAATCTTTTAAATCAAGAGGGTGAAAGTGATAATTTTCCTCTAAATATTCAACATCTTTATATGTTGTCTGCTCAATGTATACCCAGTCTAATTTTTTATAATTTACTTTTTCCATAAAATACGATTATTGCTATATAACGAATTTATCTCGCCCCCAATTCTGGCTGACGGGAGAGGGATTTTCCCGCACTTTATATTTTTTAATAGTTTGAGGGATCTCGCTGCTATGCGGGAGAACCCCCTCTCTGTTATATTGTTAATGGCTGCCGGGGAGGGATTTGAACCCCCGTACCCACCTCCAAAGGGTGGTGTCCTACCGCTAGACGACCCGGCAAAGCTGCATACGACACCGTACTATAACTGGCTTATTAATATTGGTCAACCCTGATCTTGCTATATTCTGCCCTGAACCGCAACTTAACCCAAAATAATGTTCACTTCATCAGCGTAGCCGTAATCTTTCCAAGTCGTAGACTCAGAGAGACCACTGCTTCCGCGACATAAGATATCCCCTTTTTTATTAAACCTGTATATACCGGCCTACAGCAATAGCCGCACTGATAGTGCTTAATAATATAGCGGAAATCGCCTGAAGTAGGATAATTTTTACCAAATTATCGTTAAAATACTGTAAAAGAGAAAAGTCATACCCTCGGAAAAAATTATCAACCAAGGGCGCGGAGAAATTAATTGTCAGATAAAAAACCAGCGAAGTAATCAGAGTGGCAGTAATAGCATAAATAATACTTTCGAAAATAAAGGGATATCTGACAAAAGAATTGGAAGCGCCCACTAATTTCATAATCCCGATTTCTTCGCGATGAGTGTAAATATTTATTCTCAGAGTGTTATAGATAACCATAAAAGCGATCAGCGCGAAAATGCCCACCAAAATAATGCCCAAGTTTTTTGTCTGGTCAATTATATTGGAAAGCCGCTGAATAACAATTTGTTTGCTTTCAAAATCCCTTTCTTTGTCCTGGATCAGCGGCCTGATCGAATCATTATCAAAAAACTCCAAGATAGCCGGATAGTCGTCCAAGGTTTGCGCCTTGATTACCAGCACCGGCCCAAGCGGATTCAGGCCCAGTTCCTCCAATGATTCACGGATAATCGGATCGTCTGCGTTTTCTACTTTGAATTCCTCGTATGCCTCCTCAGCAGTTATTTTTCTGATATTCAATATTTCCGACCGAGTGGCCAGCTGTTCGACAATCGAATCCAATTGTTCATTGGAGGTATTTTGTGTAAAAAATACCGCCACATCCACCTTTTCAACTATTGCCTCGACTGCTTGATTGCCCAAAGTTTGTACTGTGATCAGCAAGCTGAGCATGAATAAAGCCAGGGTCAGGATAATGACCGTCACTATGGACAACCAAGCATTCCGATAAAAACCCTGGAAGCCGAACTTAATAACCCGTTTAATGTTCTGTATTATCATATTATAATTATAATAGATATTTGCCGGCTATTTGATCCATGGTGATCTCCCCGTGATCAATAGTAATTACTCTTTTCCTCAACGTGTTAACGATTTCACGATTATGCGTTACCAGGACAACAGTGGTTCCAAATTCGTTAATTTTTTTCAGTAGCGTAATAATTTCCTGGGCGTTGATCGAATCCAAGTTTCCGGTCGGTTCGTCAGCTACCAAAATTTTCGGCCGATGAACCAAGGATCTGGCAATAACGGCTCTTTGCTGTTCCCCTCCGGACACATGCTTGGGATATCTGTTCATTTTTGTTTCTAGGCCAACAATTTTAAAAACCTGCGGAACAATCGCCTGAATTTTCTTTTTGGGCTCTCCGGACACCTCCAAAGCAAAGGCCACGTTTTCAAACAGCGTTTTTCTGGGTAATAATTTAAAATCCTGAAAAACCACTCCGATTTGGCGTCGAAGCAAAGGTATTTCATTTTGCTTAATCTTGGTAATATCCCAGCCTCCGATGATTACTTTTCCTTTGCTAGGCCGCAGCTCGGCAATAATTAACTTGGCAATAGTTGTTTTGCCGGAACCTGACTGTCCCACCACGGAAACAAATTCACCAGGAGTAATATTCAGCGTTACATTTTTTATGCCTGCTATGTCGCTCGTGTATAATTTTGTAACGTTTTCGAATTTTATCATTATTTTTCCCCAACTATAGATTAACGCAAGTTAGCTATTTAGTCCATATATAGCACCTAAAAATTAGTGTTCGAGCGGAGTCGAGAATTCTAATTTTAGGCATATTTTAAGACAGGCTTCTCCACAAGGTCGAAGACTAATTGCCTATTGCTCCATGGCCCAATCACCCAAATCAATCATGTCCTGGTTTCGCGAGGAGCCTGTATGAGAGCCTAGAAGCACTACTATTCTTTGCTTATCGCCTGAGACAAACTTTAAGCCAAAAGTAGCCATATCAGTGCCTAAATACCCTGTTTTTCCGCCATAAATGGGCAATCCCTTGTCTAATATATGATTGGAATTCTTGAGCTCAATAATTCTTTCATGATCCGTACCAGTATTCGCGCTGATGCGATCATATTTAGTTATGCTCATTATTCTGATACCTTCCCTGGTCATCAAATAGTTAATCAATTTGGCCACATCTTTTGGCGTAGAAACATTGCCGGCATTAATTCCGGTGGTTTCTACAAACAAAGAATTAGTCATACCCAAGCGCCGAGCCGCGTCATTCATTCTGTCAACAAATTCTTGCTGGGTATAGCCTGAGGCTCTGACTAAAGTTTTGGTGATATTATTGGCCGAGTTAATCAAAACTGCTTTAAGAGCTTCGTCCACTGCTAGCCTGTCTCCTTGATTCATGGGGATGAAGCTTTCAATCGTGGTATTTACATTATCCGTTGATTCGTAAACAATCTCACTTTGATCATAGGGTATTAAGCTGGTCCCGCCCGGCGACTCAAGAAAAATTAACACAGTCATCAGCTTGGTAATGCTGGCAATCGGCACGGTTTGAGGATTTTTTTGATAAATAATCCTACCGTCTGTCGGATCATAAACCAGGGCTGAGCTGGCGGTTATGGCTGGCGCGTTACTAAGCACGTCGGTGGTTTCTGTTTGCGTTTCTTTCGTCTCATCTTTTGGCTCCACACGCACGGTGATAATCCCCTCACCCAAACTTTCCAAGGCTAAAAAAGCATCACTGGATAAATCAATAATCCTTCCTTTAACAAACGGACCGATAGATACAATTTTAACTGTGACTGATTTTTGGTTTGCGGTGTTAGTCACTTTTACATATTCACTAATATTATAATTATTAGACGAGGCGGTCATGGGTCGATTGGCATCTCGATACCAGCTGGCATAGCCTTCTTGGTAGCCCACCTCTTCAAAAACCGCGATCTTGGAATAGGGCAAATGCGTAAAAGCTCTGACGCTGGAGATGTCTTTTATATCAACTGAGTACAGAGCAATCCATTTCTCTTTAATAGAATCCCAGTACCTAATTTGCCGATGATCAACACTGCCCGAATCGTACTTTAAAACCACAATTACTTCCTTGGCAAATATCTTGATCGGATCTGTCAGAATATCAAACTCATACAAAGGACTGACCATTTTCAAATCTTCCGGAATAGGAATTTCTTCATTAATCTGCTTCAGGGTAATCAGTGCCGGCCGATCCAGCACATTGGGAAATATGCCCATGATTAAATTTTCTGACGGGGTTTTAATAGTGTATCCCTTTTCTACAGTCGCCTGATCCAGGTGCAGCTGAATTAAATCAGAATCAACGGCTTGAGCTGTTTGTGCGTTAAATATGGCTACTAAAACTAATAACATCCCCAGGGCAGGGGCTGTAATCTTGGTCATTTTTAACATGTTATTTGCGTGTTTTTTCAAGTATGATGGTTATTTGTCAGTACGGATAAGGTTAGCATATTTTGGATATATTTCAATATCACTATTATAAATTAGAAAATGGATACAAAAAGAATGGTCTTCCGCCTCCGCGGGAGAGACAATGTGTTGATAATTACACTTAGGATTGTGCCTTGGCCATCTTCCTGGACGTAATTAATCTATTCAGAACTCTTCTGCGAATTTTCGGCAGCAAGGAGTCTTCAACTTCACGACGATAGGCAAATGCCCTTTCAACCCCCCTGTCTAAATTGATGGGGGGTGTTTTCTTTTATTCATTAATATTGTCGCGATATCGGTCAATAAAATATTATAATCAACCCGCCCTGTGCTTAAGACGCTGAGCAACGCGGGGAGTTATTATTAGACATGTAGTCAATTGGAGATTATCGGGTCAAGCCCGATAATTACAGGGCGGTGCGGATTATTTAATTGGCTGATAGTCCGGTTTTGTTTTCTATGTTACCTACTCGGTGGGTCAGCTCGACCAGCTCGAACCGATAGGCGGCTTGGTCCAGGCGGAGCTCTACTCCATCCAGGCGCTGTTCAACACCGTCCAAGCGCTGTTCAACAGTGTTTAATCTTAGATCAATAATATCAAATCGCTTATCAATTGCATCAAATCCTTGTTTTACATAACCAGCCAAATCTTCAATAGATTGAGCTATTCTGTCTATTTTAACCTCAAGACTATCTACCTTGGTGGCTAAATTATCTAAAGTTAGCTCGTCTTTCACTTTTTTATACCCTTTTTGCCACCATGATGTCATGGGCATATGTTAACTTGCCACTTATCCATTGTCAATCAAGCAATTCTAACTTGAATCAAAACGGAATATCATCCAGGCTCTTGGCAACGCGATAACTATTGAATATCCCTTTCTTGAGTTTATTATCTTTTATAAATTTCTTTTGTTGCTGCTTTATTTCTTTTTTACTCAAGGTGTTCAAATCGGCTAAAGATTTTCTCGACGATTTAATAAATTTTTTATCCGCTTTAATTATTTCTTGATTAACTTTCAAGGCTAAATCATTTATACCTACTAGTTTAATGCCGTCCAGAGTCTTCACCCTAGAAAGCGCTACATAACCCATGCCGTATTCAAATGTTTTCCCTAAATCAATTTCTGCACAATCCAAACTCATCCCCTGACTCTTATGAACCGTTATGGCCCAGGCTAACCTAAGGGGCACCTGGCTAATTGAGGAAATCACTCGACCATCATCTTCGATCACCCACCTTTCCGGTGTGGCAATAATTTTCTTACCCTGTACCGTTTCAACGATTGGATAGCCCTCTTCTTCATCAAAGCCTATTACCTTGCCTAGTGTGCCATTGATATACCCTTTGCTAAAATTATTTTTCACAAACATAACAACCGCACCTATTTTTAGCCTGAGTATTTCCGGAGCCAAACAATAACTATTTTTAAGGTTTTCAACTAATTGCTGAACACCTTCTGAGTCCATCTGATAGTTAACCTCATCCTCTGTTAACTTACTAAGTTCAGAATTATTCTCAGCATCAACGTTTCTATTATGAGTATATAATTTTGTTGGTTTTATATTGCCTTTTATTGATTCCTTAAACCTGGTATGTAAGATATCTACGGTCTCATCGGTTGTTTTATTCGATCGAATATCAGTTAACAGTTGCGAAAACTGCTCATCCTTTTGTCGGTGCTGTTCCTCTAGGTAACAAATCTTTATAGCCATATTATTCCAGATATCCGATTCAATAACAAAACGACCATCTTCGTCTTTATGCTTTTTAACCGGTGGCAACTGGAATAAATCACCACACAAAATTATTTGAATACCTCCAAATGGCCGTAAGTCCTGCCGGAAAGCCTGACAAATAGTATTTACCAAATCCAAACGCTCCGCATTGAGCATGGAAATTTCATCAATTATCAAAACCTTAGCGTCTTCAATCCGTGAGGTCAGATATTCCTTTTCCCTCAAACTATTGATTTGCGCTTCATTCAAAATATTATTAATGCCCATACCGCACCAAGAATGAATGGTCCGACCGTTTAAATGCGTGGCCGCCAAACCAGATGTGGCGGTAACTGCTATATCAATACCATTCCTCTTTAAATAACTAACATATTTATTTAGCAGATATGTTTTACCGCTTCCGGCGGGCCCAGTCAAAAAAACATTATGACCTAACTTGAGAATGTCTAGCGCCTCTTCTTGTTTCATGTTCTAATCTAGTATTAAAATTGCCTAATCTCAACCCAAAACCCCCTAGACTAAATACCAAGGGGGTTTTATCTACTTATTCTATTTCTTCTTCTTAGCCACCTTCTTGACTGTCTTTTTATTAGCTTTCTTGGGAATATTCTTTGTTTCCTCGGGCTTTTCTGAATCGGGCTTGGTAATAATTTCTTTGGTTGTAGATTCTTTCTTGGTCGCTCCTGGATCCAGTAAATCTATTATCTTATCCAATTTGTTGCTTAGAGATTTCAGTTGTTCTGATATCTGTTTGTTCCCGACGCCTTCTCTGTCTCCGCCACCATGCCTTACTCCACCGCGCCGATCACCGGATCTGTCCTCTTTATTAAAACATTCACTGCAGTATATGGGTTTTCCGCTAGTTGGTCTAAATGGCACTTCACAGCTCTTGCCGCACTTATCACAAGTTGCCGAGTACATTTGCCGATCACCTGATCTACCAAAACCACGATCTCCTGATCTGCCGTGATCGCGTCCGCCTGACCTTCCCTGGAATCTGTCTCCTTGTTGCTCAAAACATGAGCTGCATAAAACCGGCTTGCTGCCAGTCGGCTTAAACGGCACTTCACAGCTCTTGCCGCACTTGCTACAGGTTGCTTGAAACATTTTTTTATCGTACATTATTTATTAAATTAGTTATTTATGCTTCTTCTTCATTTTTAAAAACATACAAATTCCTTGCTTCTTTAAAATTATCTAGTATATTTTCTATTATTTTATCAATCTTATTTGCCTTATTGCGATCCTCTTTAAGTGTCCCGGAATCTCTTGAATTTAATACACCAATATTTAGAGCAACTAATTCCTGCCACATTCTAAAAAAGTCTTCTCGGGATAAAAGCGCAAATTCAGATTCAGACTCAGTTACTTCTTCAATTGAATTTAATATATCGTATACCTCATCCCATTCTTGTTTATCAGCACTTGTTTTTAATTCTTCAAAATTGCTAATTAATGCAGTTTTTTCTGTTTTAGTTTCTGGCGGCTGTAGCCCCTCTGATATTTCTCTTAACATGTCTTTATCTTTTAATAATTAATATACTATTACTATTATTACACCCCTATCCTACACCAAATCTGTTCCTATTGTAAATGATAAAGGAAGTCTAGCGCAGACTCATTGGAGATTCTTTGTTCTGTCGTACGTCGGAACTCAGATTTACAGCCCGACCTTATTTTCTATTATATCAACCCTATGAGTCAGCTCAATCATTTCAAATCGACAAGCGACTTGATTTAAACGTAATCGCATCTCATCTTGGTTTAGCTCTAACCTATCAAGACGTCCCTCAATACCACTGAATCGACCATCAATATCCTTGAATCGCTCTTCAACACCATAAAAACCCTGTTTGACCATAAATGCTAAATCCTCAATAGACCTAGCTAAGTCTTTTTATTGTTACCTCTTTTTCATTATCCTCATTCCTTTTTGCTACCTATGCATCATGTTTATAGATTAGCCTGGTTAAATATTATTATTAATTTTGAACCGACTATTTTATTAATTCATTCCAAATCAAGCCGAGGGCATGCTTGACAATTTCAAAATTACTTGATACTTTTTGATGTTTATGAGAGCTTTTTAAGGTACCTTGAAAATTCTAAGTCACTTGACTGCTGGACTTGAAAGAGGAGGAATGTGCATGTCATATAGTCTTAGTAAACGAGTTTGGAACCGTGCTGATGAGTCTGTGGGTCACGATCTGTCCAAGACTTGTTATATTGGTTTGGTTAGCGGTCTGACTGTTTATGGATTGATTATTGCCACGGTCATTGCCGGCATTGCTATGTACTGTCCTTCAAACAGTGTTTGGCTTGTTCTGGGTTCGGGTCTGGGTATTTCCTTACTTGGAATCTTGGTTATCCTGGGCAGTGATATCTGGCTGGCTTCCATGAGTGGATATACCATAATGATTTTTGGTCTGGGTATGATAAGATGATCTTGGTGTCAACAGCTGGCGCAACTCTAGTCATAGCCCTCATCGGCATAATAATTCCGTTCGCGATATATGGCTTGGGCGGATTCTTGATTAATGTGCTTCTTGTTTCGGTCATGGTCCGGCTTAGACAGATAGTTATTGCCTTCACTATTTTCGATGGATCGATCTGGTACATGAAGTATATTGAGTATGGCGCGGTTCTACTTCTCACTCTCTACATTGTTAACAATTGGAAACGTGCCATGAACCTTCCACGCACAATCGAAAATGCCATGGATTGCGCTCTGGCAAACCTTCTGGATGTTTTCAATCTGATCTATACTTTACTGCGCTTTACAGGTTCCCGGATAACATCCCTGGTGCGTAGGTAGTTCACATGTTCATTAAATCCTCTATATCAAACACCCTTTGTTTTAAATGATAAAGGGTGTTTTTATTTATCCTAATTCTTAACCTATCACCAAATAACTATTGTCCTAAGAACTTGAACAGCTCATAAACCAGAAATACCGGCCAGACTATGGCTTTGAGAAAACCCAAAACGCCAACCCAAAAAGAGCCGGCTTCACTTATGAAATATACTGCCGCACCGATTAAGCCTAATCCGTAAATGGCTCCGCCTGGTGCACCATCACTTACTTTGCTCATATTTTAATCTATAATTAATAGTGAATACTTCTTAATCATAATAGCTCCAACTGAATTTAAATTCAAACAGCAATCTATTATAATTTCTGTCATGTTATAAAAAAAACAGGACATGATCTAGCTTCAAGGGAAGGTTTATCTTCCATCAAAGTAGATTCATGTCCTGATTAGGTGCTGGGTTTAATCTTTGATCTTCTGGTATCCCTGTTAGGCTGCTTTTACCCGTTTTAATGCCCTGCTCCCTGGAGGGTTCAGGCCAGCCAGTTTCGGAAGCACGAATAGGCCGTCTTTACGAACCAGTACGCCATCAAACCAGATCTCGCCTCCTCCGGCCGACTTTCGCTGGTCGCAAACAATGTCCCAGTGGATGCTTGAATGGTTACCGTTAGGAGCCATTTTATAAGCATTACCAGGAGTCAGGTGGAATGTTCCTCCAACCTTTTCATCGAACAGCGTATCGCCCACTATTCGGGTAATATCCCAATTTATACCCAGAGCAAATTCTCCAAAGCGACGGCTGCCTTCGTCAGTATCCAGCATTATATTCATATTTATTTCATTGCCGGTCTGACAAGTGGCTTTGATAATCCGACCGTTATTAATCTCAAATCGAATGTTGCCGTATGCTTCACCGTTCTTGGCAACGGAAGTGGTGTTGTACTGAATTGTGCCATTAGCAGAATCCAGCACCGGAGCAGTGTAAATTTCGCCGTCCGGTTTGTTTCGTTTTCCCACGCAAGGAACTACCGGAATACCTTTAATGCTGAAAGTAAGATCTGTGCCCGGACCGACAATCCGAACTTGGTCAGTTTTTTCCATTAGCTTAACCAACGGACCGACCGCTTTTACCATGGCAGGGTAGTCTGCCAAGACTGCTTTAAAAAAGAACTCCTCGGCCTCAACCTTGGGTATGCCCATCATCTGGGCAAAGCTATCGGTGGGCCAACCGGTCAGCACCCAGCGCGAATGATCAATTTGTTCAGGCAGGCACATACCATTAAGTATGCTACTGACTCTCTGTCGGATATCAGGCAAGACAGCCTTTGCTTCATAGGGGTTTTGAATACCCCGAATAACCAAGTTCACGTCAGAGCCTAAATACCTCAGGTATTGAGACGCCGCCTCGATTCGCAAGCTGCGATCTGTGCAGGTTGCTCTGGATGCGGCCGTGATCGAATCGTCATGCAGCCAGGGATCCAGCATCACTCCGCCCGCCTTCTTTACCGCCTGGATGATTGCCAGGATCATTTGTTTGGGCACGCAAGTTGCTGCTTTTAAAAAGACTATATCGCCCTTCTTGACTCTGGTCGAATAGCCAACCAGACCCTCGGCCAACTTTACATATCTTGGATCCATCCTTCCCTCCTTTACTTGATTTGTCAATCAGCGAACAACATCAATAACTTTCATCCCCTCCAAAAAGATGACTTATTCAATGAATCGAACTTAGCAAGCAGATTAATAACAGTCAAGGTGAAACAACACGTAACCTAAAACGAGTCTACTTTGTAGACATGCGCAAGATGAAGTATTGATTGAACCGCTGGAGCGAGTAACGGGAATCGAACCCGTGTCTCGACCTTGGGAAGGTCACATAATAACCACTATACGATACTCGCAAAAACTATTATTGATGATTATGCCTCTTATAAAAATTTATTATTTCCACAAATAAACCGTGCTTCTTTTCTGATTTCAGCGGCGAATGATTCGTATCATGAACCCAATACAATTTTTTCTCCTGAGAAGCAACTTTTTCATAGATATATTCGGCACTATGCGGTTTGATCATGCTATCATGGAGCGAATAGACCAGCATTACCGGCAAATTAATCCTTTTTATTTGCTCTCGACTAATCTTTAAAAATTCCATAAATCTTTTAAAGGCTCTCAGGGGCACTTCCAAATAACCTCCGCTTAGTTGATACTCTGACTTATTTTTATCCTTTAGCCAATATTTTTTTACTGAAAATATAAACGGTAACGCTAGAGGAAGAATTATTTTTTTCCACCACTCGCCATAAATATATATGGGGGTAGCCAAGAGTACCAAGCCGGTAAACTTATGCTGTGAACGAATGGCTAAGTCCACCAGCAAATCTCCACCAAAAGAGTTGCCAACCAGCATTATATTGTCAGTGGTTTGTTCTAGCTTTTTTAACCCCTCATCTAGAGATTTTGCCCAATCATCAGTTGTGGTTTTTGCTAAATCATGAACATTGGTGCCATGGCCCGCTAACCTTTTCACCAGGACTGTGGCGTTTTCTTTATTCAAAGCCGTGGCCAACTCGCTTAAATCATTAGTCGAGCCCGCCAATCCATGGGTCATTAATACGCCGGATCGTCCTCCCTGCAAATAAATATCCTGCGCGTTTTTGTTTATTTCCATTGTTTCTGCTTGACTTGTCTCCACTGTATTAGATATCCTACCTTTCGTTGGTTGGTAATCTTGCCGAAGTAGCTCAGCTGGCAGAGCAATGCTTTCGTAAAGCAGAGGTCGTGGGTTCGATTCCCACCTTCGGCTCCAATCTATAATTTTTTAAGCTCTCGGAGCCTGTCTCCCACACTTGATGCGAAATAAGGGATGGGTCTTCGGTTCTCCGCCACAGATTATTATTTAATAGCCTTTTTTGCGGATCAGCTTTCGGCTGAAAATCCGACCGATGTCTCCAAGGGCGGCTGACGATATAATGCTTTGCCTGCCTCGAACACAAACTTTTGTAACTGCTTCAGGGTAAAGCAAAGGTCATAGGTTCTCCTCCACAGATAACTTTTTAATTAGCAAGGTCTGATCAGTCTTCTGCCCCAGATAAAATTACCACCTACGAAAAAGTGCTGGTATTTTTTATGCCTTATTTTAAGTTGTCGGACTATCTTTGCTGATTACTGTTGAGTTAGCCTTATCCCAGCTGTAATCTTTTGCCAGCAACCAAACTGAGGTTTGTGCTAATTCATCATTGATAAAATCATCAACCGTTTTTGTCCTTATTAGAATATGCCTTGCTCTGAAAGTCGGTACATCATTTTCATCCAGCACTTTTTCTTCCAGCTTGATAATATGATATCCGTAAGCAGTTTTAACCACATCGGAAATTTCCCCTTCTTCTAAAGATATAACTGCTTGCTCAAAAGACTCAACCATCTCACCCAAACCGAAATATCCTAAATCTCCGCCGTTGGAGGCGGTTGATTCATCCTGGCTGTATTGCTCAGCTACTTGTTCAAAGGGTTCGGATCCGTCTCCGTCTTTTACTCGAGCCAAAACCGCTTCAGCTAGCTCTCTAACGTCATTATTCAGTTCTTGATCCTCTGAAATCTTTTCTTGCAGTTTAGTTCTAACCAAATACGGCCTGATTACTTTTTCTTTAAAAGTCGCCGCATCCCAATTATATAATTCACGGATATTTTTTTCGACATCAGCCAAATCACCTGATTGTTCGCTGACTGAATCAAACTCAGCATCAACATCCGTCTGGCTGACGCTTACCCCTTGCTTGGTAGCTATCTGGTTTGTCATCTTATCCCTGATCAGCTTTGTTAAAACTACCCCTTCAATCTCCGTAGTTTCAGGCATGGGAAAAAGTTCAGGATTTAATTCTTCTTGTTTTGAATAGTAATAGGACAATGTTTCAGTGTCTTCCCGGTATACAGTATAGGAAATTGGACTGCTGTTTACAAAGATTATGGGATATCGCAGAGTTTTGGCCACTGAATCAACAGCTGGTGTTTTCCAGACAAAGCCGTAAACTCCCACAGCCACAAAGCCTAAATATAAAACAACAATCGCTAAAGCGATAACAATAGTCTTTTTCACAATTTTTGAATTATTGTTTGTTATATTCATCGCGCTTTGATTTAATCCAGCCTCTTTTGGGACAATATCTGACTGATTAATCCTAGCTGGATCTTTTGTATTTTTGGCATTTGTTTTTTGGGATATTTTGTCAGTCATATATTTAGATTATTTCTTATCAAGAATACTTGATTTAATTTAATATGTCAATCAATTGCTAAAAATAAAATTCCACCATTTTTGAGGGTTGGGCTGTTCAATCAGGACAGCTGTTGAATTATTTTCAGCCCCTTTAGAGCTATTAGCGTTATCGGTAACTGATTCAGGAATGTTCAAAACTGTTTCTCCTGGCTTTTTTAAGCCTAACTTGATTCTTGCTTCCTGTTCTTGATAGTCAGTACTTTTTAAATAAGAAATCAATGAGCTCAATTCATCATTTCTCCCTTCCAGTAGCTCAATTTCACCTTTTAAATCATCAACTTCATCAGTTATTGCATGCCTACGAATCACTTCCTCAACTATGGCAAAACTGACAAATCCGAAGATTATCAAAGCGATTATTAAAACCACTCGGGTTTTAAGAAGAGCGGATATGCCTTTTTTCTTTTTCATGGGCAGTTTTCTAGTCATGATTGGTTTGCTCAATCGCCGGACTTGAACCTTCCATTTGATCTTGTAATTCAGTTAATAAATCCTGAATCTGTTCGGGATTATGAATATAATCAAGCATTATTTTTCCCTGCGTCCCGGCTGTCTGGATGGTAATAGTACCATAGTGAAACATGGTTGGCGCCATTCCTTTGATCGAGTAGCTTACATCTTGAATTTTTCTATAGATTGTTTCGGATACCGTCCGATTAAAAAATCCTTTTTGATCGATATCAATCAGCCTTTGATCAGTAACTATTAGCACATTCAAAGACCAAATATACCACGAGCGATAGATCATAATTCCCGAAAATACCAGTATGACAGCAAAGACTATCATGCCCCACCAATAATTATTTATAAAGTACGTCATAAAAAAGAAATCTAGCAACATTAAAAGCCCAAAAACAGTCAGTCTTATTATTATAAACAAAGCATATCGCTTAACTATCCTAAGAATTGTTTCGCCTTCTTTTAAATTTTTGCTAAGATACTTGTTAAGCATATGAAACGGAAAAATGTTGTTAAAATAACCTGGATAATTATCGCTACGCTGATGATCGTGGGGATGCTGTTGTTTACGATCTCCCCTCTTTTATCCAGCCTTTTTTAGATTTTACCGACGTAGCAGCTTAATAAAAGCGCTTGCGGGAATGGCCACTCGTCCCAGGGTTTTCATCCTTTTTTTGCCTTTTTTCTGCTTATCGAGCAGCTTTCTTTTTCTGGTAACGTCACCACCATAGAGCTTGGCAGTTACGTCTTTTCGAAGAGGGGCAATGCGGCTTGAGGCGATTATTCGTCCGCTTAGTAAGGCCTGAATTTTGATTTCAAACTGCTGCCTGGTCAATACCTCTTTTAGGGTATCCACAATCCTTCTGGCTCTTGAATAGACATCTTCTTTATAAACGATACTGGACAATGCTTCAACCGGCTCTTGTGAAATCTGTATATCCAACCTGACCAGATCGGTTTTTCGATAATTTAACATTTCATAGTTCATAGAAGCATATCCCTGGGATACGCTTTTCAATTTATCATGAAAATCTACAATTAAAGAGGCTAAAGGAATCTGATAATGTAAAACAATACGATCAGCATCCAAGTACTCGGTATTTTGATATGTACCCCTTCTCTCGTTTACAGACGTCATGATAGCCCCGACATATCGGCTAGGAGTAACAATTGTCAATTCCATCCAGGGCTCCTCTAATATTTTCGTTTTCATACTGTTGGGAAATTCCAGGGGACTGGCAAATTCAATAACTGATGAATCAATCATCTTGGCTCGATAAGCCACAGTCGGCACGGTAATAATCACTTCTACGTCAAATTCTCTTTTTATTCTTTCCTCAATTACCTCCATATGAAGCATACCCAAAAAGCCGCACCGAAAACCATGGCCCAAGGCCGGTGAATGCTCTGGTTCAAAATTCAAGGCAGCATCATTAAGCTGTAATTTTTGCAAGCTTTCTCTGAGCTTGGCAAATTCGTCTCCGTTTTTACTGTAAAGCGAGGCGTAGACCATGGGTTTAATCTTTTTATAGCCAGGCAGTGCCGGTGACGGATTTTTCAACGAAGTAACCGTGTCACCGACTGGCGTGTCTTTTACATCTCTTATTCCAGTGATAATATACCCGATTTCACCCGCCGATAGCACTTTATCTGCTTTAGGCTTATCTAGAAAATGACCCAGCTCTAATACCTTGGTTTTCTCTCCGGTAGCTATCAGCTTGACCTCTTGGCCTATGTGAAATTCACCCGTAACTACTCTTATGGAATTTATTACTCCTTGGTAATCATCAAACTGGGAATCAAATATCAAAGCCTGGTCAAATGATTTGTCGCCTACTTTGGGCGCTGGAATGTCGCTAATAATTTTAGCTAATAATTCCGCCACTCCTTTGCCGGTCTTGGCTGATACTTCCAAAATTTCCTGTTCCGCCACTCCGATCAGCTTTGAAATCTCAGTTTTAACTTTGGCAACCTGTGCAGCGGCCAAATCAATTTTATTGACAACCGGAATGATTATCAGATTCTGTTCTAAGGCTAGATAAAGATTGGCCACAGTCTGGGCTTCGACTCCCTGGGTAGCATCAACAACCAAAATCACACCCTCAACCGCGGCTAGCGATCGGGATACTTCATAATAAAAGTCCACATGACCGGGCGTATCGATTAAATTCAGCACGGCATCCTGATAATGCATCTGAATCGGCTTTAATTTTATGGTGATTCCCCTTTCCCTTTCCAGGTCCATGGTGTCCAAAAACTGCTCTCTCATCTGACGAGAAGTAATAGTTTTAGTCAATTCCAGCATTCTATCCGCCAGAGTGGATTTACCATGATCAATATGGGCAATAATACTGAAATTGCGAATCTTCTCAATCATAAAGTATGGAATATTACTAAACCAAGTCCTGTCCCGACGAGGCGCCGGATTGTCCTAGTTAGGTAGCTTTACTGGCCCCCTTGTCAGTCACTGCTCGCAGAGAATAATTATACGCCAGAATAATGCCAACTACTAGAACCAGCTGAATCAGATTCATGTTGATTAGAGAACTAAAAGCAACTAACGACAAAATAATTATTGGTAGTTTGTTGAGTTTGAACATTGACCAGATGAGAATTGGATAGACTAAGATCATTATGGCCGCAATTATTATCCAAACTGAAAGCATTGACGGATCCTCCAAGGAATCGGTAGATGCAATGAGTATCAGAAATACCACAATGCTGTAGAGAATTATCAGAATGGTCAAGACAAGAGAGGCCCAGTATAGCACTCCGGCATGGGGCTTTTTCCTCAATCGTTCTTTTTGTTTTTTGTTAGGCATATTGTGAATTAATTAAGAACTAATATTAACATAAACAGTATATCATACCTGGTAGACTTACTGAACTCCATTATTCGAGCCTCCGTTTCCCAGCTGCTTTAATTGATGCCAGATTTTTATCAGCCACTGCCTGACTATGGTTACTTCATCAAATCTAAAAACTAAAGCGATAATAATATATACGGCCAAACCGATGCTGCCCGCTACCGAGCCTTGCAAAAAAATGCCGATAAAGGTTCGATTATTAATTCCCGGCAATATTGCCCGCAAGCTCAACCAGACAGCCAGGCCCATGACAGCTGTAGCAATTACTATTTTTAGGGATGATTTGATAATTTTTTGGTCGTCTAAATCTCCGTGCCGGGCCCGCAGCACCCCTATTAACAAAAGCATATTTACAATATTTGATACTGAAAAAGCCGCTGCCAGTCCGATAATGCCGTAGATCGGGGCCAGACAAATTGATAACCCAACATTGATTAATAAGCTGACAATGGCAATTTTAACTGGAGTTTTGGTATCTTTGTCTGCATAAAAAGATCTGGCCAGCATGGGAATTAGACTTTGCGCTACCAACGACAGGGAAAAAAATCCCAATGTCTGGGACGTCAAATAAGTCGCCTCCCAGTCAAATTCCCCCACCCCCAAGACAATTCTTACAATATGAGCTCTTAATAACAGTATCAAGACCGCGGCAGGAATAATAAAAAAAAGTATTCTGCGAAACGTCATTGAGAAATGCTCTACAAACTTTAATCTATTTTGCTCTGAGAATGCTTCGGAGAAAAACGGAAAGGCCGCAACTGCCAAAGAAACTCCAATTAAACCAATGGGAAAGCTTTGCAGGTTATTGGCCAAATTGAATATGGCTACTGAACCAACCGCCAAAGTAGACCCGATTATAGTAATTACCACATGGTTCAATTGATTTACGGCTAATCCCAAGGTTCTGGGCAACATCAAAGTTAAAATCTTTCTGACGCCTGGATCTTTGATATCCAGCTGGGTAGTATAGCGATAGCCTGTTTTTAATACTGCCGGAATTTGAACAATTAAATGCAAAAAAGCGCCCAAAACCACGCCCCAAGCCAAGCCATTTATCCCCCACCAGTAATAAAACACTCCGATACCGATAATAATGCCCAAATTGTAAAATATTGGGGCAACGGCATAGGCGGCAAATCTCTTAAAAGCGTTAAGCAGACCGCTCAACACATTGCTGATACTGAAAAAAAGTATGGAAAGAAGCATTATTCTGGTCAGCGTGGTAGTCATTTCCAGCTTATCAGCCGGAAATCCAGGAGCTAGCCAGGGCACTATCCAGGGAGTAAAAATAATTAAAATAATCGTCAGAACGCCCAAAACAATCATCAGGCCATTCATGACTGAATTAGTAATCCGCCAGGCTACTTCGCGTCCCTGCGGACTATTGTCTTTTTGCCAATATTCAATAAATATCGGGATGAAGGCCGAGGAAAGGGCGCCCAGAACCAGCACGTTGAAAATCAGATCCGGCAATTTAAAAGCGGTATAATAAGCATCTAATACGTCGCCAGCGCCAAACTGGGATGCCAGCATCCGATCTCTGACAAAGCCCAATATTTTGCTGATCATAGATGCGGCCGCGATTAATAAAGCACCGCCAGCCACGCTAGTCTGAAGTTTTTGCCAGATACTCATTAAGGTTTATTTGTTGGATTGTTATTAATTTTTATTTTCAAATAAAACGCCATAAGATAAATCCTTTGTCAGGGTGCTGGTGTAATGAACTGATCTGCCAATTCTGATTAGGGTACTGTCCTGGGGCGTTGTCCATTGAGCATCCAGCCATTCGGGATAATTCAGCTCACTCCGGAAATATCTGTTCTTGGCGCCCGGCTGGACCTGAACATACAAGCTGTACCTGGGCTGTTGCTCGTTTTTAAAATTAAAAGGCAGCCGGTAAGTCAGAGTGGCTTCCACTTTTTCTCCCGGACTGGTCTCCAGCCAATTGCCGAAAACTGTTTTATTTAATGATCGGCCGATCCTTGTGCCAGAATATTCATCAATAAGAGTGCTGCCTTCTGATTCATTGATATCCGGATCGATCTGGGCTTCCGACTCGGGATATTTAATCCTAGACTCTCCAATACTATTAAACCCTTCGGCGCTAACAAATTCACAGCCTTCCGGCACATAAACGCGCAGATAGCTGACATTTTTCATTTTGGTCCAGGGGTCTTCTTTGTCGCCGAAGTTTTCGCGAATCAACTTAAGTCTAACTGTCGCTATCCCCTGATCATCAATTTCAACATCATGCTCGATTGTTTGATGAATTATTCCATCAGTTTTGCCCCCGCCAATATTTGTGTCCACCACCATTAAATAATCTGCTGGCACTGACATCATCTGCCCGCCCCAGCCCAAGTCGATTACCCTTTCTTGAATGCTTTGATTATTTGAATAGATTAGTAGGTCTCTATCCGTCAAAGATTGTGTTAAAACAGATCCTGCTTCAATTATTTTCTCGGTGGGCAGGAGAAATATTTCGTTTAAAACGGCGGTCATCAGCTCGCCGATAATCTGTTTTGGCTTGTTTAGCTCTTTATCGTAGGTGATCTCAACGTTTTCCTGTAAAACATCAGTTAATGACTCGCTATTAACAGTTATACCGAATTCTGGCAGATGGATGGGTCCGGTCAATTTCAAAAGGTCTTCTATCACCTGGGGCGTAAGAGCGATTATTCCGTCAGCAACATAGCCTCTGGACTGCTCATAAAACCAGTTTATCTTTCTGGCTGAGGTAGGCCAGTCAGGCCACCAATTGGCATCCTGCGCTTGCCACTGGTTATTGACCAGCCACATTGGCTTCGGAGGAATTAGCTTGGGTAAGTTAGCATGATTTAGGTCCAAAAATCCCCTGCCGGGTACATCCAATATTCTTATTTGACCTGACTTAACCGAGGCCAGAGCAAAACTGCCCATAAATCCTCCGGTAGCCCTGAGCTCATTGCTGTTTTGGAAAATTAGCAAATATTGTTTATCTTCCTTACTGCCAATCAAATCTATCAGGGTTTGAGCGGTCTTTTCAATCTTTTCGTACGACTCCATTAATGCCGGAAGCTGATTTTTTACCGTACTAATTGTATCTTGATAATTCTCAGGCACATCTTTTACCTTCACCTTATCAAGTTCCTGAGCAGCCTTCCTGACATGAGGCCCAATTTCTATTAAATTTGTTTCAACAATATCCAAAGCCAGGCCAATGCTTGTTTTATCGGTAACGTCAAGGCCAATGGTGTTTTGGCTGGTCAACGCCTGGATGCTCTGGCTAAAAAGCTGGCCGGCCATAGACATTTCTTTACCGGCAATAATCAATGCTTCGCCGCTTTTTATCGACGACCCGGTAAACGGGAGATGCTTGGTAATAGTAAAAAGTATTCCATTAATCCCAGTCAGAATTTCCTCCGCCCTGTCGAATTCTTGCAAAGCGCTGCCAAACGATTGCTGAGCATCGTTAAAATTATACGACACTGCATAATCGCCCGCTTCCTGAAGATGGGAAAAAGCTTCAGTAGAGGCAGCCAATACTTGTCCTTTTGCCTTAGTTAAATTTTTGATCATCCCAGAAGCAAAAAACGGTGTGCTGATCACCAGCGAAACCAAAACAAAGGCTGACAAGGCAATCATGACTCGTCTATTAAATACCCTAGAAGTGTTCGATTTCAAATCCTGCCAAAGCAAGCTGATCATTTCTCCGGGCCCCGGCCCTTGGTCCTCAGTCGCTTGCTTCTTGTTTGTATTAAAATCACTCGGTGCCTGTTTAGGGAGGTTCCTTAAATCCAGGACATTACTTTCGGGTATCTTGTGTTTATTTGTGGTTTTATTCGACATATCTTGCTGTAACGTCTCCTAGTATATTATAGCAATTCTTGATAAATTTCCAGCGTTTTCTAAGATAATACCAGTAATAATTTTCTTGTATTAACCCCCCTTGACAGAAATTGTTATACGTGCTATACAAATAGGTTAATTTGTCCTTTTAAACCAAGTGATAAAGATTGGGGGGTATAAAAATGGACCTGGGATCTTTTGCTGACGCAGTTGAGAATGCTATAAGCTTTATTTTAAAGTATACTCTTGGCATCTCTTGCTTTATATTTTCAGTACGTTTGTTGTTGATTGATCAAGGATCCAAAATATCTAATGATGCAAGGTGGGGACTTTTGTTTTTTAGTCTATTTTACATCATATTAAAGGTTGGCTCCCTAAATTAAGCTTCTACATCAGGAATGCTTGCCTGTCAGACAACATCGCACTTTAATAGTTGGAATTATTATGCCTCCTACTCCAAACAAACCTGAGCTCTTAATATTAATACATTAAGAGCTCTTTTTTTATTGTAACTAGAGCAGTTCTTGATAAAGTTCCAGTGTTTTTTGGGCTGTTTTGTCCCATTGATATTTATCAGCTTGTTTGTGTCCTTTATTAATTAATGACTGCCTTAAATCGTCTGAATCCAACACTTTAGACATTTCCTGGGCCATATTATCCGGGTTATGCGGATCAAAGTAGTGTGCTGCTTCTCCTAATATTTCAGTAAGGCACGAGCTCTTGGCTGAGACAACCGGCACGCCAGCTTGCATGGCTTCCAGGGCTGGTAAGCCAAACCCTTCCATCAGTGATGGGAAAACATACATCTTGGCATTTTTGTACAGCCAGAGCAGTTCACGGTCATTTACAAATCCCGGGAAAATTACCTGGGCTGGCAGACGATCCAGATCAAGCTCTGATGCCAAGCTGCGCACTCTTTTATAAAAGTAATCCATGCGTCCAACTAAAATTAGGGATTCGGTTCTGCCCCGGTCTTTTAATTTCTTCCAGGCCAGGAGAAGCTTCTCAACATTTTTGTGCGGATAAACATTACCAACATAAAGAACATAGTCCTGGGGCAGGCCTGCTTTTAAATTAGGGGCTTTGGCATCGTCAAAAGACGGGCTTAAATCACTCCCTTCATAAATGACTGATATTTTTGATAACGGAACTTTCAGTCGTTGGCTTATTTCCTGGGCAGAGTAATCCGATACAGTGACTATCTTGGCTGATTTTTTAGCTGCGTTTCTCAACACTAGCTGAGAAGCATAATGCTTTATCTTATATCGAAAAGCACCTAAGGTAGTTGCTCGTTCTGTGGGAAACTCAGTAAGAATCAAATCATGAATCGTGGTAATAAATTTTCTACGATACAGCAAGGGTACGTTAAAATGGGCAAAGTGCACCAAATCAAGACCGTATTTTAGCAGGTGTGCTAGAAACTTTGTCTGTTCGCTTACGGAATACCATTGATAAGGAGCCAGCACCTTGGTAAATAGCTTATTTTTTGGCTGGTACTCAAACCAGTTTTCCCTTTTCAAAAAAACAAAGAACCTGAAATCAGAATTCAGCTTTTCTAGGCTATTAATTAATCTCTCAGTATAGCGGCCTAATCCTTTGCCAATCGGTCCATAGAATCTTGCGTCAATTCCAATGGCCGGCTTAGTCTTGTCGTGAGCCACGTTTTACCCCTTCTATTGCGGCAGCTAAAAACAAACCAATAAAAAATCCAGCAATCAAACCAATTATTCCATATAATACAGAATCAATTCTATTTTCCACTACCACAGATTTAGAGGCCTGAGCTTCAAACGACGCTTGATCATCAGTTGTGGTAACCAATTGAGCCACGCGAGTGCTAATATCCTCGGTAATCGCTGCGGCTAGCTTCCTGGCAACTTCCTCTGATTCTTCGTTAACCTTGACGACAATATTCTGCGATGACAGTTTTCTGGTTGTGAACCTGCGAGTTATGTCATTGAGTGATTTAATAGCTGGGTCTAAATCCGCTCTCTGGTATATCTCAGTAACCACTGATGGGGTGGCTAACCAGCTAACCACTGTCTGGGATACCAAGTCAGATGCTTGGATAGCGTAAAATTCATCATACTGAAATTCAGAAGTTTCCGGATTATTAACCCGCTTTATCGTAATTGAGACCGAAGCATCATAAGTGATTGGCCTGCTGAACGCATAAAAATACGCTCCCAGGACGGATATAATGACAACTATGATAATTAGCCAGCGATGGCGAAAGAGCGATTTTATGTAGTCATCTAATTCCATATTGGTATGTTGTTATGAATCGTATTATGTTTCTCATATTCCTCATTGATAAAAGAAGTTATTTTTTCTTTAAACACATCGGTATCAAACTGCATGGCATGCTGTCTAATAGATACTGTATCATAATTTTCCGGTTTCCAGCGCACGATTGTATCTGCCAATGTTTCCCAGTTTTGATCATCAAATAACTCGCCTGTCCGGCCAGGAATTACTGTTTCCAGAGCGCCGCCGGACGCATAGGCAATTACTGGACGGCCTGAAGCCATGGCTTCGATGGCAGTAATGCCGAAATCCTCCTCTTGGGGATGCAGAAAAGCAACACATTCCCGATACAAGCGCTTCAACTCATCGTTTGAGACCTTTCCTAAAAATTCAATATTCGACTTTGCCAAGCTTTTCAAATTCTCCAGCTCAGGGCCATCACCAAATATTTTTAAAGGAATTCCGAGCCGATTAAAAGCCATCACTGCCAAATCATATCTTTTATATGCAACCAGCCGGCCGCCAATCAAATAGAAGTTTTGTATTTTCGGCGATATGGAAAATGTTTTTACGTTTACCGGAGGATAAATAACCGTACTGTCTCTGGAATAATATTTCTTTATTCTTGCTTGGATGGCCCTAGAATTTGCCAAAAAAACATCTACCCGATCAGCAGCCAGCCTATCCCAAATTCTGATACGATTAAGTAACACCGGTACTAATTTTTTTATCAGCCGATTATAGGGCAAATCTTGAACATAGCGATGCGTATCGCTCCATAAATACCTAGTGGGAGAATGGCAATAGCATATGTGCAGGGTTTCTGGCAGAGTTATCACGCCTTTTGACAGGGCTGAACTGGAAGATAGCACTAAATCATATTCAGTAAGATCGAACTGCTCAATAGCCGTAGGCATTAGCGGCAGGTATGCTTGGTATTTTTTCACGCCAAACGGCAAATTTTGAATAAACGAAGTTCTGATATCCTTGCCTAAAAACGACCGATTGGCTTTGAATTTATTGTAAACCAGCGTGTAGGTTGGCGCCTTTGGAAACATTTCCTGAAATGATTGGAGTACTTTCTCGGCTCCCCCATCTTGCGCTAAGTGTTCGTGAATTAAAGCAACTTTCATATCTTTAAGTAGCTGAGCGTGTAGAAAAAACTACTGAAACAGTTTTGGCAAATATTCGAATATCTAAGCCCATTGACCAATGTTTAATATAGTAAATATCCAATTTTACTTCTTCTTCAAAGCTTAATTCGGATCGTCCTGAAATCTGAGCCATCCCGGTGATGCCCGGTTTGATAGTTAATAGTGCTCGATGCGATCGCGTATATTTTGCCACTTCTTCGGGCTCATGAGGTCGCGGCCCCACCAAGCTCATATCTCCCATTAATACGTTCCAGAGCTGCGGCAACTCGTCAATACTGGTTTTCCTCAACCATTTTCCCGCACGAGTTATCCGCGGATCATTTTTCATTTTAAAAAGAGGGCCGTCATTGCGTTCGTTTTCCGTCATTAAATTGGATTTCAACTCGTGAGCATTATTGACCATAGATCGAAATTTATACAGGGTAAATTTATTATCCGCCTGTCCAATTCTTCGAAGCTTAACAAAAATCGTTCCCGGCGAATCAAGCTTAATTATTATTGCCACTACCAGCGTAATTGGAGATATTAATATCAAACCAATTATCGCCCCAAAAATATCAATCGTTCTTTTTATTATCTTGCCCCAGCCATCGAGCGGCGTCCTTCTTAGTTCAATTATTGGAATACCGCCGATAGCGTTAATATCCAGACTGGCAGCCTCGGTATCAAACTGATCTGCTGCGTATTTGAAGGTTATATGATTATCATTGGACAGCTCGATCAGCTCTAGAATACTTTTTTTGTTTAAATGTGAATCCGCTACAATTATTTCATCTATTTCTTTTTTATGAATTCTATCTTCCAGTCTTGCCTTTACTTCTTGATTTATTTCGGGATATTGCTCAACAATATGAAAACCAAGTTGCGGATTGTACTTTAAGTAACTGGCAATTTCCTGCGTTGAATTATCCGCCCCAACCAAAGCGAGATTATGAATGCCAATTCCTTTTCGAAACAGCGAATGTTGAAGCAGTCTGATAAAAATACGGGCTATACTTACAAAGACGATGCTCAAGACCCAACCGGATAGAATAATAAACCGCGAAGAAAATAATTCTCTCTGAAAAAATATTAATATAATCAGCAACATCACCCCGGTTGAACAGGCTACGAATATTTTTGCAAACTCTTCAGTCATTCTTCTCGTACCCTTTATGGCATATAGTCCGCTAATAGCAAAAACGCCAATCCAAACAGCGGCAACCAATGATACAATATTTACATATTCATCAAAAGGCAATTCATAAAGAACCGGCCTTAATTCAGCAAAACTCGTGAAACGTAAATAATACGAAGCCAAGCCTGCGGCCACGACCATTATAAAATCTACTGGAACAAGAAGTGCACTAAAAAATAGCTCTACACGCTTCATAGAATTTGATTATATTGCTGATGCGCATCTATAAGCCGAATTCTGTCCATTCCGATTCCCGAAGCAACTAAGTTCGGGACTTCGAAATTGAATGATTATCTATCTAGTCCCGACGTCGCCATCAGGATCAAGCGACCAACCCGTCCCGATCGCACACTTGTGTGGACGCATCGGGACCTACTTGGTCTTGCACCGGGTAGGGTTTACCCGCCCAAATGGTCACCCATTCAGGCCGTGCGCTCTTACCGCACGATTTCACCTTTTCCCCGCTCCGCGGGGCTTACCCGCATCAACGAGGTAGTATGTTTCTGTTGCACTGGCCCTAAAATACTCGTAAAGTCGGCCGATTTTATGTCGTCTTCGCGAGAATCTCGGTTCCATTTCGGAACTACCCACTTCCCCACCTTCGCTAAAGCTACGGTGGGGGGTGTTCGGACTTTCCTCCCCGAACACTGTAAAATGCAGTGCTTCGGGGCAATCATTCAATGCGCATCAGCAAAGCAAAACATACCCAAAAGTGGCTGACATGTCAAGCTGAAATATATATCAAAAATAGGTTATTTTGTCTGTTTTATGCTCTATTCTTCTGGATTTGTAGAAGTACCTAAAATAACAAAAGTATTATCCTCATCTTCATTTATAGTTACTGAAAGCGAGCGATTGCCTTTCTCTGCTCCTATGGAAGCTCCTCCTTGTATTACCAGAGATAGTGTTATTGTCCAACCATCATTATTCAGCTCTGTTTCAAATTCTTGCTTTAATTGACTTACGCTATCATTAGATTCCAATGAAACAGAAAAAGAATCAGCGCCTGTATTGCTAGTTACCGAGGTAATAGTTCCATCAGGAATGTATATATCCGAGGGAAAATCATCAGGCAGTTCTACGTTTCCACCGCTGGTGGCGGTAAAAGAGCCTTCATTGGTATTAATAGTCACTGTACCCTCATCCAGGTCTACATCTGCCGCGCCGTTAGTTGTTTTTTCAATAGCTTTTTCAAGGGTACTTTCTGCTGCTTCTTCGCTTGATCTATTAAATATTATTACTACGCCAATAATTGCCACGATTATTATCCCGCCAATAAGATAATTTTTTTTATTCATACGCTTATTAATTAATTATTTATTACTTTTTTAAAATATTTTCTACTTTCTTAACCAGCTCATCAATAGAAATTTCCGCTTTGATTATCACCTCGCTGGCTCCGAATTCCTTGCCTTTTTTCTTGGTTTCTTCACTGCTTAGATTAGTAAGAATAACCACCGGGGTATCTTTTCCTTTTTCAGTTTCTTTCAGCTTTTTCAATAATGTCATGCCATCCATTTTCGGCATAATTATATCCAGCAGAATAATATCCGGATGCTCCCTTAAAGCAATTTCCAAACCCACTTCACCGTCTCTGGCTTGCAGTACGTTATATCCTTCGCTGGTGAATTTATTATTCAATGACGAGAGCAGGGTGGCCTCATCATCAATCAATAATAGTGTTTTATTATCACTGTTCATTAGTTTAAATCATTTTTTTTCATTGAAAAACTGATTTTATACTACCTTATGGAATAAAAAATAGCTATTAAAATATGCTAGCCTGCTCATGGAAGCTGATTCAATATTCCGCCGAGTTTTTCAATTTCTACGCCATATTGGCTCCAATCCCCTTTGGTTTGCGCTTGTAAAGCACTTTGATAGGCCGCCTGGGCCTGCTCAATAAGAGAGCTTAATGAACTATCTAGGTCATCGGATTCTGTAACTTCGGTTTCATCTTGTGTTTCGGTTGAAGCGGCTGTTTGATTGAAAATCTGAGCCAGGGCTTTATCTAGCGTTTCTTCCATGGCTATGCGATTTTCATTAGCCACAATTACTCTTTTTAACTCAGGAATCCGTCCGCCCTCAGCTCGCAGATAGATCGGCTGAACATAAAGCAATGATGATTCAATCGGTATTACCAATAAATTACCGCGGATTACCTGTGAGCCTCTCTGATCCCAGAGCGATATTTGCTCTGATATTTTCGGATCTTGATTGATCCGATTGGTAATCTGCTGAGGTCCATATACTAATTTTTGCTTAGGGAACCGATAGACAACTAATTGGCCGTAATATTCTCCATCATTTCTTGCTACCATCCAGGCTGACAGATTGTCTTTACCCCGAGGAGTAAATGGCAGCATTAGAATATACTCTTCATTTTCTTCTTCGGGCAGTTTCATTATTATATGCCTCATAAAAGGATCATCAGTTTCTGCTTCAGGCCGAGTGGGAATTTCCCACTGATCCTCTCGATTATAAAAGATCTGCTCATCTTCCATATGGTAGGTCGAGTAAACACTGGTCAGATATTGAAACAGTGTCTCTGGGAAGCGGATATGTTTTTTTAAATCTTCGGGCATTTGGTCAAAACTCAAAAAATTGCCAGGATAAATTTTGCTGTAAGTTTGAATAATCGGATCTTGAGGGTCGGAAATGTAAAACTCCATTGTTCCGGAATAAGCATCAATCACGATTTTTACCGAGTTTCTAATATAATTCAGGCGTCCGGGCAGTACCTGGCTGCTTGATTTACCCAATATGGTGTCTGAGACTTTTTCTGAATAAGGATATTTATCACTGACTGTGTAGGCATCGTATATCCATTTCAGCTGGCCATTACCATCAATTACCATATAGGGATCTTTATCAAATTTTAAAAAAGGCACAGCCCTTCTAACTCGCTGTTTAATATCCCGATAATACTGCACTCGCGAACTGCCGGTAATATCATTGGACAGCAATATTTTCATTGATTGAAATCGTAGGGCAAACAGCGCCTTTCGAAATAACGACTTAACAGGCACTCCGCCCGTACCCTGATATTCCGTAAAAACATTTTCCTCTCCTGACGGATAATTAAATTCTTTAGCCTGGCTATTTACCACCACAAATTCATTGGCCAACTCGCCATAATAAATTTCCGGACGGTTTATCGCCAAAGACTCAATAGTGGCCTGCGGAGGCAGGTCCTGAACAAATAAAACCGGCAATCCCTCGGGAGTAACTTCGTTGACTGGTCCTAGGGTCAAGCCATATCCGTGAGTGAAGGTGAGATGCTCATTAATAAAATTCCTTTGGGGCAGGCTGGCAGAATTCAGCTCACGAGGCGATAAAAGAACTTGACGATAGTCGCCATCAATAGTATAGCGGTCATTATCAATGGAGGTAAAATCGTAATAAGTCCGAATTTCCTGGATCTGCCCAAAAGTATCCAACAGCGGCTCACGGTCCCAGAGTCGGACGTTTTGGATAGTCGTGGGATTGGCTTCGATATCAGCCTGCGTAAGAGTTGTTTCACCAGTTAACTCTCTTTTTTCTACATTATCTAATCCAAAAGCTGCTTGTGTTGCCAGGATGTTCCTTTGGATATACGGCGTTTCTTTTACTAATTCGTTTGGCAGAACTATAAACCGCTGTAATAAATCCGGCACTGCCCATCCGCCAATAGCTACTACGAGAAAATAGATGCCTAACATCCCCCAAAACCACCTGGTTACTGGCTTAATAACATTTACTAGCAGTATCAAAACCAAGAGCAAGGCAATTATTGATCCAACCTGCAAGATGGGCAGTCTGGCAGTAATATCACTATAGCTAGCGCCGGTGAACGGCCCGGTATTGCTAAAAACCAGAGAGGGAATGTCCAGATAGTATAACCTCACCGCAATAATTACGAAAAATACCGCAGCTATTATGGAAATATGCTGGCGTACCGAGCTGGCAATGCTCTTCCAGCCGCCCTTTATTACCCCGGTGGCATTTTTTGTAAATTCAATTCCTCCATTTACCAAATACATCACTAACACGCTGATTATTGAAACGACCATCAAGCCTACCGCCAGTCCTGATATCATTTCTAGAAATGGTAACGAAAAAAAATAAAAGCCAATATCTTTACCTAGCATCGGATCTGTTTGGTTAAACGGCGTTCTATTTATAAAAGTCAGAACATTTTCCCACTGAGCTGAAGCCGTTAATCCAAAAATTATTCCTGTTAGCCAAGCAAACGCCAAAGCGACTTTTTTAACAATCGGACTTAGTTTGACTGTGCGAACATTTATCGTGCCTCTGGCACGCTCTTTCCAGGTAAAAGTTTTTTCTGGCAGCTGGGTCACCGCCCTATTTACAATTTTAAAGTTTACCCACAACCACAGCAAGACAAAAAGCCCTACTCCTAAGCCCAAATACACCTGTGTGAGCAGCGTCTTGGTAAATAAATTGGTATGATTAATTTCCTGAAACCAATACCAGTCCGTAATCAGCTTGGTTGAGTTTAATACCAATACTACTAAGACAATTAGCGAGATTATCAAGGTAAGTGCTGCCTTTTGACCTTTTTTCATATTAAATCCTTTTAATAATTTTTATAATATTGAATAATCATCGCTATCCTTAATCATTTCCACTGTTTCGGGCAGAGTGCCTTTGAAATAAACATAACCATCGTGGTATTGCAGCTGTTCAATGGAAAAGCTTCCAATTTCTTCAATCCGGGAAGCAATAAATTCTTCGGCAGATTTTTCTATTTCGTCATAGTATTGTTCTGGTACGGAAAAAACTCCAACCTTTGCTTTTTGCAAATCAATATCAATCGTTTTTTCCGAGGTTCTGGTTACGCCAATTTTTACATAGACAGGCGCTTTGATAAACTTTTTAATAAAAGCAGACAGTTCCATGCCTCCCTCAGTGAATTTAACCTGGAGGTCAGAAATAAACGGGGCATCCTGGGTATAGAGCTCGATAAATGAAGTGACTTCTTCCGAGCTATGCTGGTCATCAATATTAACTTGTCCGGTAAATATTTTCTTGCCCAATCCGTAATACTCAGTCGGACTGCCTTTTAGCTCCATAGGATTATCAGCCAAAGCGCTGGCCAAAGCTTCTGGGCTTGTTTTAATGCCTAAGTCTTTCGGCTTTCTGGCGCCAAACACATCAGACACCAAAGGAATATAATAAATACCTGAAATTCCCACTGCTAAGATAGGCAATATAATAATTATTCCCAAAGTAATCCAGGGCCATTTCCGACGCTTTTTTTTATCTGGCTGAGGATTGATTGGTTCTGGATTAGTTATTTCTTCTGTCATAATTATTTTTAAATTTAAATTAAACTGCTTTTATTAAATACTTTAACCATGATGGTAGAATTTAAGTCTTGGCCATTTGTGGCTGTCGTTCCAAAAGGAATATCGCAGGGAATAATCAGCGCTGAATTCTCATTGTCCCAGTTAATCAGTTTAGCATACTTTCCCCTTGGATCTCCTTTTAAATTATACCCTAATAAACTATCCACAATAGCTGAGTATTTACATTTTTTAGGCCAGCTAACGATATTGCCACCTGATATTTTTGCTAACCTTAGATGATTTTGGCCGTGTATATTTTAAAAAACTTTAAGGGTTCTGCCAAAACTATGTCTGTTTTATGTCCCCGGTTTTGGAAATGTCTGGCCGCGGCAATGCCATCAGCTCCATTATTGCCTTTGCCTGATTTCATGCTTAAAACAGCTCTAGATATTTTTTATACTGGTCAATGAAAACGCTATTTTATACGAGCTATTTGCTATTTTGTCTGTTTAAATTGTTTTTTATTGTTTATTGAAAATACCTTTTTTAAATCTTTTTCACCTGGATCTGTTGATAATAAGATTCAGCTTATGATTATTCTATTCTTCGGTATCCCTTATTGTTACCGATTGTTTTTGTTTGCTAATTACGCTAACGTCTGATGCCTAGCCCAATATATAAGAAAATTAATTTATAATTCATTTTCAGCTAATATTTCGCAATATGCAATGTTTCAATGCTTAATATCGCGTGTTGGGTGTAATAAAATATATATTAAGGGTAAATATTACAAATTTATTATTTCTGCCTCATTATTGTTTGTTTCATATATTGCTATGGTATATTCATTAATTAATTCAGACTCTCGTGTGCCTGAAATTGTTCCTGGATTAATATGTAAAACTCCATTAATATTTTCGACGACAGGCTTATGAGTATGGCCAGACAATACAATATCATATTTCTGTGCATTAAAAAGGTCGGCCAATAATTTTTTATCGTGGCCGTGATAAACAGCAATTCTTTTTCCACCCAAAACCAGTTTTTTAATTCCCTCGTTGAATTCTATATTCCAATTATTCTTTGCTAAACGTTGTTTGAAACGCGTTTTATCCCCCTCATTATTACCGTATACAGAAATTATTTTACAATTTAAATCTTTACAAAAATCAGGCAAAAACGGCGAAACCCAATCACCACAATGTACTACCAAATCAACTGATTTATTGTTAAATATCTTTATTGCCTCCAGTATTTTTTTGGCATTATCATGTGTATCTGAAATAACTCCAATTTTCATATGTTTAAATTTATTTTCATATTTCGCCTAACGTTTCGGCGTATGCGATGTGACAATATCGTATACATGCTGTTTCGGATGGAGTACTCTGTATTTAAAATTTAAAAAACATTCTTAAGGGGTGAGGGAAGATATGGTTCTTCCCCCAAATTGGATTTCTATGGTTCCTCCTAGGGACGAAAGATCTGTCGAGTATCATGGATTAGTATTTGTCCACTATTCGTGTTGACACAAATACCGATGAACCCGACGACGACCGCGACTAATCCAATGAACGTGATAGAATCACCTTTGAAGTACAGTATTCCTATCACTGTTATCAGGAGACTCACTACCTCAAACATGGCCCAGTACTTTCGCTTTGGGTAGTTAAGACTGATGCTCATTCGTACATCCTCCTTCCTTTACCATCACCCCCTAAGAATGTTTTGACAAAGAACCAGAAAATGATAATAGTGCTTCTAAACTATTTTGTCAAGATGAGCGCTCTGTCCGATAATGTTTCGGCGTGTGTGACGTACTCGATATGACATAAACTCCCTGTTATGTGATGTTCGGCTTTTATGCTTTTTTAGATAAACTAACAATAATAAATCCGATTCCAGACAAAATAGAAGCAATGTCATATGTTAAAATTGTTGCATCATCAATAATATTTAGCAATCCATTTAATAATAATAGAATACCAATAATTATTAATGTAATTTTTTTTGCTTTGTTCATAATATTATTTTAAATTATATTTTTAAAGTAAAAAAAGCCGAATTTCATATAACGTTTCGGCGCATATCTGATGTCCTGCGTAGTTACACATAATATTTATTTCAAAGCTTGGTCAATCGCTTGATTAACCAAAGTATCAGCCAGCTTGTTTTCTTCCCGGTAAAAATGCTTGAACTCGACTTTTTCAAATTGCTGAACCAGATTCCAAACTTTTAAAAACAATTTTCCCAGTTCGGGATTTTTTACCTTATAGTTTTGATTTAGTTGCTCGACAACCAGCTGGCTGTCCAGATAGCATTCAAGCTGCTTGGCACCAAGTTTTTTCGCCTCTGTCAAAGCTTCGATAATAGCAGTGTATTCAGCAAAATTATTGGTCCCTTCGCCAATATACTTGCCGATTTTTTTTATCACCTTGCCGTCCTGCTCAAAAACGATCCCTATGCCGGCCGGGCCCGGATTGCCTCTGGCTCCTCCATCGGTTTTAATCACCAGTTTATTGCTCATAATGCAGATCCAATATTTTTAATTGTAAACGTTTTTCGCCATTCCATTGATCAGCGCTTAATTCAAAAGCCAGAGATATTGTTCGTCCAATGGGCAACTTGGGTAATTGATCGCCCAGTGAAAATCCAATAGTTTTTTTGGTTTCACCTGCGGGTGATTTTATAGTTAAGCTAAGATGACGATCATCTCGGCCAACATTTTTCGCTTCTACTACTTCCACGTTTTTTAATGCAAAAACCGGCCGCTGGGCTTTTTGGCCGAAAGGCGACAGCTTATCCACTTTTTCTAATAATCGCCAATTGACCTGATCCATATCAACTGTTTCATCAATGATTAACTCCGGAGCTAAGTTTTTCCCGTGTAATTGCTGCTTGGCAATTTTTTCCAGCTCTTTTATAAATGCTTCTTTGTCATTATTATTTTTCAGAGTGAACCCGCAAGCCTGAGGATGGCCGCCTAATTTACTAAAGTAATGACTAAGCTTTTGCAAAGCTTCAATCATGTTAAAAACGGGAATCGATCTGCCTGATCCGGTAACTTCGCTGTTTAACTCCCCCATTATTATGGCTGGCCGTCCGTACTTTTGCACAAGGCGTCCGGCAGCGAGCCCCAAAACTCCGACTATCCACGATGAATCATGGGCTGATATTATATACCTGCTCTCAGCTGATCCGATCTGTTCTATGGCTTCTTTTACAACATTTTCCGTAGTAGACTGCCTCTGAAGATTCGTCCTTTGCAGGTCCTGCGCAATTGCCTGGGCTTCTTTTTGGTCGTCAGTTACCAGAAGCCGAAAGGCTGAATTCGCATGCTCTAAGCGGCCGGCGGAATTCAGGCGAGGAGCTATTTGAAAACCGATTGCCTCACTGTCCAAGTCTTTCGGATCACAGTTCATTATCTTGAATAATTCCAGCAAGCCCGGGCGCTTGGTCTTTCGCAGCACCTGTAGTCCATAGCTTGTCAGGGTCCGATTTTCTCCCAGCATGGGCATCATGTCCGCCACTGTGGCAATGGCCACTAAATCCAGAAGCCATTTTTCCCAGCCTTCGGGCAGCTGCTTATTAAACTTTTTTCCATATGATGTTTCCTTAAGTAGGGCGTAAGCGAGCTTAAAAGCCACAGCTGTTCCGGCTAGCTCCGAAAACGGATATTTTTCTCGAGAAGCAAGCTTGGGATTAAGGATTGCATGGGCTTTGGGCAATTTATCAGGCTCACTGTGATGATCAGTAATAATCACATCTATGCCTAATTCATTGGCTCGATCTACTTCTTCATAATTAGTAACTCCACAATCATTGGTAATCAGCAGCTTATATCCTTCTTCGTTTAATGATTCGACGGCTTTCTTATTAAGACCATACCCTTCTGTTTGCCGATAGGGCAAATAAATCCCCGGTTCAGCTCCCAGTTCCCGCAAAGTGACCCAAAGCAGGGCCGCGCCGCATACTCCGTCAGCGTCATAATCTCCATAAACCACGATTTTCTCATTTTTTTCCAGGGCCTTAATAATTCTGTTTACCGCCTTCCTCATATCCACAAACAAAAACGGATCATGGGTGTCTGCCCCGTAATCCGGATTTGAAAACTCGTCTATCTTTTCCTGTGTGTCCAGCCCTCTATTGTAAAGTAGCTGTAAAAAAGTTTTTTCAAGCTCAGGAAAGGACTCAGCAATATTTTCAGGGACAGGTTTAGAAAAAACCCACTTTCGTCGTGAGCCGTATTGGCTGCTTTGCTTATTGTTTTCTTCAGTCACTTATTATTGGTTTAATTGGTTGATTATAGGTCAAATTAACCGTTTTGGCAATGATAATTTGACAATTTTGTAAATTCTGTTTGGCTGAAAGCAAAGACCAATATTTGAACCGATAAATAAAGAGGGTGTGATGAAAATATGGTCTATGCTCATTTGCATTATTCTACTCTCTGGCATAGCAATCAGCTGCGCCAAAGACCCACCTACTGCCCAGGAAAAGTACCTGCCCTTTCATGAACGCCTGGCTACTTCCCAGGATTTCAAAGACTTTGGAATAGCTGGTCATCAGCCAGACCTGACAGATATTGAATTCGTAGTGGCTGGTGATCGTGCAATAGCTAAGCTGGCTATTCCCGACTATGGCTTTGCGGTTTTCGCATTTGAAGGAGACACCTTGTCCGCTACTGAATTTCACGGCTTTGGTATAAAAACCATGCCTGAGGACAACGAAACCGTGGCTCTATACGTTGAGTCACCTGACCAGGCGCATTCTCTCAGACTGGCCTATCTGCCCGATATTGGTTTGGCTGAATCGCGAATCATCAGTCCAGACAACATGCAGGCTTATGGGTTTGACTGGAATCAGTTCTTCCAATGTGTGGAGTTGCGAGCTGATAGTTTTCCAGGCTGGGTCGATGCCACTTGCGGCATCTCGCTGTTCTTATGCGTATTTGGTAATCCTCTGGGATGCCTTGCCACCGCAGGTTGCGCAGTAGCCTATATCGCACCTTGTTTTTTGGAACAGTGGTGAGTTGTTCAATTAAAGCCCTTGGTTCACGCTAAGGGCTTTTTATTATCCTAACACTTTAAGTCGCAATACACCGAGGCTCTATGTTTACCAGCCTTTAATACTAATATTATCCCCACAGACTAAAGTCTTTTACACCGGCACTAGAAGTGCCGTCTTATAAAAATAGTCTAAAGACCCAGCTTTAGCTGGGGTTTGAAAGCTTTAGCTTTCTCTTACTCCTTAAGGTCAATGCACTTGCGACTATGAGAACATCAAAACAAATTCACAAACCACGTCCAAGCTCTGCTTAGCGGATCGCTTACCTGGCTTCCAAAATAGGCCAAGGGAATATACCAGACAGCCCGGCCAATAAAGTTTGCCAGTAAAAACTTCTTAATAGAATATTTTTCATACCCGCCATACAGGCCAACTAGCTGGTCTGGTAAAGGGGTCCAGAGCAATACCAGGATCATAATAAACGGCCGGTTTTTAATTTTATCAAAAAACTTTTTCCATTTAGGGTGCTTATCAATCCAGGCCTGCACTTTTTTTACTTCTTTAACTTTAATGCCTACGTAATAAAGCGGCAATACTCCCAAGGTGGTGCCGACTGAAGCTATCAAGCCCACTGTAAAAAAAGGCAAATGCGTACCCATGGCTAAAATTATCGGTATCGGCCTAAAGGGCGAAATAAAATTAAAAGTCGGAATCAGTAAAGTAACCAAAAACAGAAAAACATACTCGGCCAAGGCTGTACTGAAAAAATCCATAAGCTATCTCGCTCTTTTTTGGGAAATGATCGTAATTAAATTTTTTCCGGACATTGAAGCGGCCGGCGTCAAGCCTAATAAATGAAGGACAGTCGGGGCAATGTCAGCCAAAATGCCGCTGGGTGTTTGCAGTGATAAATCCTTGGCTGTGCCGCTTTTTTGACTGGTTTGTTTGAAGTCTTCGCCAATTAGGATGAAAGGCACCGGATTGGTGGTATGCTCTTTTTGGATAAAACCGGTTTGCAGATTAACCACATCCTCGGCATTGCCATGATCAGCCGTAATTAATAAAACACCGCCTATTTCTTTTATAATTTCGTAGATTTTGCCTAAACATTCGTCTATGACTTCAACAGCCTCAACCGTAGCTTTAAAATTACCAGTATGGCCGACCATGTCCGCGTTAGCGTAATTAATCACAATAAAGTCATATTTGGCTGTTTTCATTTCTTGAACAACGCGATCAGTAATTTCTCGAGCGCTCATAGACGGTTTTAGGTCATAATTAGCTACCGAAGGAGAAGGTATTAAAACGCGTTCTTCCCCGGGGTAGGCCTGCTCTCTGCCTCCATTCAAGAAAAACGTAACGTGAGCGTATTTTTCAGTTTCCGCAATATGCAGCTGCTTCATACCCGCATCAGAAATAACCCTAGCCAAGGGAAAATCATTTTTTTCAGGCGGAAAAGCTATATCTACCGGGAGATCTTTTTCATATTGGGTCAGAGTGACAAAAAACAAGTCTTTTAAATACTTGCGTTCAAACTTTTCAAAGCCCGGCAAAACAAACGCCTTGGTCAGCTCACGAGACCGATCCGGACGAAAGTTAAAAAAGATTACCGCGTCATTATCAGCCACTGTGGCTACCGGTGATCCGTCTTCATTGGTTATTACTGTCGGCTCAATCTCTTCGTCAAACACCTTTTTGATATACGAATCCTGAATAGCCTTGATTGGATCATGAGATGTCGTTTCTGCCTTTCCTTCGACAATCGCCCTATAAGCTTTGGCAATGCGCTCCCAGTGATTATCGCGATCCATTGCCCAATACCTTCCTGATAAACTGGCGATTTTGCCTACGCCGATTTTATTTATTTTGTCTTGGAGTTTAGTAATAAATCTTTCAGCGCTATTATGCGGAGTATCGCGACCATCAAGAAAAGCGTGGATAAAAACCTTCTTTAGCTTTTCTTCTTTGGCAAATTCAAGCAAAGCATAGGCATGTTCGTTAAAACTATGTACCCCGCCGGAGCTCATCAGTCCCATGATATGAAGCTGGGAATTATTTTTTCTCGCCTGGCTTGCGGCCTTTTTTAACGCTTCGTTGTTGTTAAATGTCCCGTCTGAGATTGTTTTGGTAATCCTTGGCGAGTCCTGATAGACGATTTTACCCGCCCCGATATTTAAATGTCCGACTTCTGAATTGCCCAGCTCGCCCCAGCTCGATCCCACAGCTTCACCCGAAGCTTGTAATGACAAGACCGGATAGTCCTGAACTAAGCTGTCATAAACCGGTGTCTTGGCTAGATCAATGGCATTGCCGCGTGAAGGCGGGCAAATGCCCCAGCCGTCAAAAATAACTAATACTACTGGGCGGTATTTTTTTATTCCCATAATGATTTCAGTTTCATTTGTTCAGGTATGGGAATATTAAGAGTTTCGAGTACAGTGGGAGCGATTTGACCGAGTGTTCCTCGGGCAGAGATTTTTTTTGGAAAATCTTTATCAGCAACAACAATAAACGGTACAGGATTGGTGGTATGCTCGGTATCTTTCTTTTTAGTATCTTTAAACAACATGCTTTCGGCCTTGCCATGATCGGCTGTGATAAAAGTCACCCCGCCTTGCTTCAGTGTTAAGCGGACAATCTGACCCAAACATTTATCAACCGTCTCTATCGCCTTAATAGTCGCGGATAAATTCCCTGAATGCCCCACCATATCTGGATTGGCAAAATTCATGCCGACAAAATCATACACGTTATTTTGAAGATATTTAATTACAGTGCGGGCAATCTCAAAGCTGGACATTGCCGGCTTTGATTCATAAGTAGGCACTTCAGGTGAAGCCACCATTACCCTATCCTCATCAGCCACGGGTTCGGCATACCCGCCATTGAAAAAATAAGTTATATGGGCAAACTTTTCTGTTTCGGCAATGTATAATTGACGTAATTCTTTTAAGGCCATAGGCAAGGTGCCCTTCAGATCCTGACTGGGATGGGCAGTCACCACATTATCCAAATCAGGTCCAAAATCAGTCATAGCAATGAATAGGAGGTTTTTCAGGGTCCTTCTTCTTTGAAACTCATTAAACGACTCTTGAACAAAAGGCTTAGTCAGCTGCCTGGCCCTATCAGACCTTAGGTTAAAGAAAATTATTGTGTCATAATCATCAATCGTCGCTATCGGCTTACCTCTCTTGGTAATTAATGTTGGCTCGATAAATTCATCTGTTATTCCCTGATTATAGGAATTTTGAATTGCCTGTTCAGCTGAAACGTCAGTCTTACCTTCGCCTAAAGTTAAGGTATGGTAAGCGCGTTCAGTTCTGGGCCAGTCTTTTTTTCGATCCATTGACCAGAATCTGCCAGTGATTGAAGCGATATGCTCATTTTTATTCAGAGTTTTTTCCAGATCCTTAATCATGTTAATGCCGCTCTTAGGGTGAGTATCGCGGCCATCGGTAAACAAATGAATATATATATCTTTCAATTTTTGCTGGCGGCAGAACTTTAATAACGCCTGGATATGATCCGGATTACTATGGCCGCTGTTACCATTTGACAGCAGTCCCATCAGATGGATTTTTGATTTCCACTTTTTTGAATGCCGAACACCGTATAAAAAGGCCGGATTACGAAAAAACCTGCCGTCTTCAATACTGCGCAAAATTGTGACTACGTCCTGTTCAACTACCCGGCCAGCGGCCATGTTTATATGCCCTGCTTCAGAATTCCCTTGTTGACCTTTAGGCAGTCCCACGGCTTCTCCTGAAGCTTCCAAGGACGATGAAGGATACTTATTAATAAATTTGTCGTAATTTGGCGTCTTGGCTAACGTTATGGCATTGCCTGGTCCGGGCGGCGCAATGCCAAAACCATCAATAACAATCAAAACTGCCGGCAACAGCTTGCCGGATTTAATTTTTTTCGGCTTTCTTGTAAGTGTTGCTACCATATTCTTTTAATTGGCTTCCATTCGCCTAGCTCCATTTCTATCTCCATTAATCGATTATATTTGGCTAAGCGTTCTCCGCGGCTTAATGAGCCTGCTTTAATAAAGTCAGCATTGGCGCCCACGGAAAGATCAGATATAAACACATCAATAGTCTCTCCCGACCGGTTAGCCACAATTGTTTTATAGCCATGGGCTTGAGCAAGTTTAATGCAAGTTATTGTTTCAGTCAGAGTGCCGATTTGGTTTGGCTTGATAATGATGGCATTTGCCGCATTTTTATCAATCCCTTGCTGAAGCATCTTTGGATTAGTCACGAAAATATCATCGCCCACGATCATCTGTTGTTTGCCAAGCTTTTTATTCATAGACTGCCAGCCAGCCCAATCGTCTTCTGCAATTCCATCTTCAACCGAACGCAGATAATATTTATCGTACCATTCCTGATAAAGATCAATCAGTCTATTAGCTGTATAGGTTTTATTTTCCGGATTTAAACGGTAAATATTATTATCTGATTCATAAAAAGTTGTAGCTGCAGCATCGATTGCCAGAGTTACATCGCTATCCATTTTAAAGTTTGTGTTATGAACCGCTTCAATAATCATTTCAAAGGCCTGAGCATTTGATTCAAGGGGCGGGCTATAACCACCTTCATCGCCGACCAAGGTTGTCAAATGCTTGCTTTTTAAAACCTCTTTCAGGGCAATGAATACTTCGCCGCCAATTCGTACGCGCTCATGAAAAGTGGAGGCTTTGGGCATTAGCATTATTTCCTGGATAGACGAGCCTGAATCGCTATGCTTGCCTCCATTCATAATATTCATCATAGTGCCCGGTAAAGTTAGCTTTTTTTCATTAAAACCGAACTTCTGTCGGATGTACTCATATAATGGAACTCCTTCAACTTTAGCGGCCATTCGCGTGCAAGCCAGAGATACTGCCAGTATGGCATTTGCCCCTAAATTGGATTTATATTCGGTACCGTCCAGCTCAATCATGATTTTATCAATCAACTTGATATCATTAATTGGTTTGCTTTTTAGTGCTTGATTAATCTTGGTCTTCACATTAGCTACCGCTCTTTGAACTCCTTTGCCTCGATAGCGGTTGATTTCTCCATCTCGTAATTCAAGCGCTTCAAACCTGCCCGTAGAGGCACCGGAAGGAACGCCGGCACGCGATTCACGGCCATTCTCAAGCTGCACGCGGGCCAAAATAGTAGGAGTTCCGCGAGAGTCTAATATTTCAAGGGCAGATATGTTGTCAATAATATTGCTTGCCATAATTTTACTAGTTAATTATTTAATTCTAATCGGTTCAAGTCCAGGCAAAGTTCCTTTTTCTAAATAAACCATCATAGCTCCCCCACCCGTAGAAATATGAGTCATTTTTTTCACTAATTTATATTTGTTAAGTATAGCCAGAGTGTCTCCGCCACCTACCACTGTTTCAGCTTTACTTTTTGCGAGTTGTTGAGCAATCGATTTTGTGCCATAAGCGAATTTTGAATTCTCAATAAAACCCATGGGTCCATTCCAAACAACCATTTTGGCTTTTTTAATTATCGAACCGAATAAGGTAACGGTATCCGGCCCAATGTCTAAAATATATTCATTGCTTCTCACCTTGCCAACTGGCCGTCGATTAATTCCTCGTTTGCCTCTAGATCCCCGCGAAGTAACCACGTCAATCGGTATATGAAGCTTAGGGTTATTCAGGTTTATTTTCTTTATTATTTTCTTTATATTAGTATCGCTTACGGATTTACCTATTTGGATTCCTCTGGCGGCTAATATTGTATTTGATAAGGCGCCGCCTAATAATAAATAGTTAACTTGTTTTAATAATTTATTAATAACAGCCACTTTAGTTTTAATTTTCGCACCGCCAATAATCGCTACCAACGGACGCTTGGGTGATTTTAAAACTCTATCTAACATTGTAACTTCTTTTTCCAATAAAGGTCCGGCATAGGATGGCAAGTATTTTTGTAAACCTACAATCGAGGAAACCTTTCTATGGCATTGGCCAAACGCATCATTGACCACTAAATCTCCATTTCTAGCCAACTCTTTTGCGAATTCTATTGAATTTTCCTGCTCTTCTTTGTGAAAACGGACATTTTCCAATAAAATAATACTTCCGGGTTTAGCTTGTTTTATTTTCTCTCTAACCTGAGGCCCCACGCAATCATCCAGTTTAATTATTGGCATTTTTAATAACGCTCTCAAGCGATTTGCTACGGCGTTTATTTTAAACTGAGGATCATTAGCTTTTTTAGGCCGTCCCAGCCAAGTAACGATCACTATTTTATTTGCTCTTTTTTTCAGCCATAATATTGAAGGGATGGTTTCTTTAATCCTTGTAACGTCAGGACAACACCAAGAATTACCACGCTTTTGGAGAGTGATATCATAGGTAGCCCTGTAGATTACTGTTTTATTGTGATAGCTTGCTTGTTTGTATGATCGTAGCTTCATTTTATGTGTTCAATTGCTGTAATTATAACATTTTCTAGCCTGAATAAAAAGACTTGTTGACAACCAAAATAACCTAGGATTATAATATATTTGGAGTGTGGGGAGAGGATTTTATCCTCTCCCCCGTTTTAATATTTAAACAATAAAAAATACCGTTCGTGTGATTACGAACGGTATTATAATAGAACCAACTGATTTTGAAACAAAGTGCGATGCTTCTCCAAAACTAGCCAGACATCATTTTGGACTATCTGCTGTTGATTCCTCCTCACCCTTTTCAAAAAACCTAACACTTCTTTTAGCTGTAGATCTGGGCATTCTTGGGCAAGTTTGCGAAAAGTGATTGCGCCAACAGGATTTTTTTTGTAATAACGCGCGAACAATCGATAAGACAGAGCAAATGACATATTGGCCAGAGTCATGGCTAATGAATAATCATGATTTCGCTTTGGATCCGGAAACTTGCCTTGGACAGTGACTTCTGTGGCATAAGTATAGTACTCACAAGCACAAGAATAAGAAATTCTTGCTCGACGGCATAAAAAACCAACTGCCTCATCTGATAATCGATTAACCGTTAACCACTTTTTATATCCTTCCGCCTCATCGGCATTGCCCCAGATTAAATCTCCTGTTAAAATCGGCTCGGTAACCACCGGATCGAACATTCGCATGAATAAATGAAAATCATTTATTCCAATTTCGGCAATATCAATCAAACCATCCGGCCCATAATATGGATCGATTTGATCGCCTTCACAAACAGCTATCAGGTCGATATCTTGCTTTTGATTTTTCGAGCCATAGTACCACAGATACCTAATCTGTCCGAAGCGCCTACCAAGACGTGTCCGTACTAGTGTCAATATATCTGACTTTGACTGAGACATCTTTGCCTCCAAAAAATATAGGGGAGAAACGTATTTAACGCTTCTCCCCTGTGATAGACAACGACTTACCCCATTTTTAAACAGTCGTTATCTTAGGTGATTGTCCTAACGGCCCGGATTCCAGGGCATATGGATCTTCTGGCCGCCCGGGATCTGAGCCGTGGTATGGCCGCTGCTGATGTTGCCGTACGGATCGACCCTGAACGTGTCATGAATACCACCGCCCATCGGAGTCGGCCCCATGGGTTGGATACCAAAGCCATTATTGATCGGCCGGAACGGAGGATTGGCTGGTATGGACATGATTTAATTCTCCTTATCTGCTTCGAGGTAATGGGCCAGGGCAATTTCTTATCACCCCGGCCCTTTGATATCTCTTGTTTCACGCTTTCCAACCTTAAGGCCGAAAAACGTCTTGGTTGCGCAGCGTACCGCCCAATCTGGCTAACTGTGCATCATTTTCATAGCTGGGCCGTCCGCCGATTCCGAACGTCGGCAAAGTGGTCTGACCGCTAAACGGCACATGAACCTTTTTCCGACCAAATCCGATATCAGCATGAACACCTGCTGACGGCGAGAAATGGACCGGGGACAAAGGCTGACCACCAACCATCGGGGGTCTCATGGGAATGGACATACTATCACCTCCTCTCATCGTCCGGTTAAGGTGATTTTCGCTTTGCTAATCGACATCTAATCAATCCAATGCAATATTTTCATTCAAGAATATGCTGATTCTCAAAGATCACAGAATAGTGGGGAACGGCAGGGTTGGTCTACTTGTAGGACCAATTGGAGGAAATGTCCCGGGAGGAAAATGCCGGATTGACAATTGCTGAACCTGGGAACAGTATCTTGGCGGATGGTTTTGGACTGGAAATTGTTGGTCTTGGGAACAGAGTCGTGGTGGGTTGCCAAATCCCACCACTCTTCCACAAAATGGGCAGTGGCCGCCGAAAGTATAGGTTAAAGGGTGGCCACAGATTGGACAACATGTTCTTGGTAGTGCAGGAAGTGACATAACAAGCCTCCTTATCTGCTTCTAGGTAGTGGCCAGGGTATTTTTTATCTCCCCGACCCTTCGATATCTCATGTTGCACGCTTTCCAACCTTAAGGCCGGAGAATATCTCTGTTGCGCAGCGTATCATCCAGCTTTCAAGAGATTAAAGCTATTGCAATGCGATTGGATTTGTAATGTAGGCATCAGATGGTCATGAATTCTGGGGTGCAAAGGATCCCATGGTCTAGGCCCCCAGGGTCCTGGACAATTATGATGTCCACTAACCCAAGCGCCGCAACTAGAGCAGTACCACTTGTCCATGATCGGATTTGGTCTTGGGAATGGCGAGGGAATACAGTTGTGGAAGCCATAAACCCATCGACCACAAACATGGCAATGATATCCGCGCTCTTCCCTGCGGCAAACATGAATGCAGCCATCATAGTACTCACCACAGAGAGAACAGTATTGCCTTCTATCCCAGGTGGGTCCCTGGGGCATACCGGGTAGTGCGGGAAATGACATGACAAGCCTCCTTGTTTAGTTGTCGATGAACGGTTTTAGTTTCTTTGCTTGCATCATGCGCTAACTGTTATCGAATAACTAAGGAAGAAATAACGAAAAATCCCCCTTTCTGCCTTATTGGGCACTATCGTGAGGGATTTATTTCAGAACTACGCGGACTATTAACCAGTTGAATTGGTCTCTATCGTTGAAACAAATTAATAGTTATTTTGTAAATTATCTTGGTTTTATTGATATTTCAATGGATTATTAATAGCTAATTGAAATTATTTACTTATTCAATTTGTTAATAACCATTTGGAAAAACATGTAAAAAACGAAAAATGGTCATTTTCCGCCAATTTTTAAATATACTGCAGTTTTTATATCCTTCGAACTAGAAAATATACCTCAAATTGGGGCGATTCCATTTTAATAGTATATTTTCTGATTGGACCCTGTAAATTTATTGGCAAGGACTGTTGAAGCTTTGTTTTAATCGCTTTCTGCAGCGGAGTAATAATTTTACTTTGCAGCTCATTACGGTCAGCCGTATAGGAACAAACCGGAAGGCTGGTTTTATCAAGACTTTCATTTAAATGATCTGCCATGACTTTAAATATTTTTATAGTCGCTATGGCCGACTTCAGTTCTTTGGAATCCAGGTGGTGTCCGTGAATCAATATGCTTTTTGTCGTCAGGTCAAAAAATAACGGGAAGGTATCACGTTTACCCTCAAACTGCTCCATTGTCATGGTCAAAGATGTTTTACCGGTTTTGGAAAACATATCCAAAACCACACTGCCTTTTGAGATAAAATTCGAATAGACATCTTGACTGAGCATCTGCTCGACGATTACTCCTTTTTCCTCAAAACCGTCGCGACTTGAAGAATAATCAAGATTGATTGTTTCTTTAATCGTACGGCGTAATCCAATAATTATTTTATTTAATTCCCTGATTCCGTCTCTCCCCGGGACGACCACTACGATATCTCCGCCACGCCCTGCTCCGGTCATTTTCACTCCCGCATCAGAAAAACCGTATTTTGTTCGAAGACTGTCTTTTATTATATGGGTTATTCGATTATTTGTCGGGGAAGTACGCCGTAGAATGCGCAATGATTTTTGAAACGAATTTATTGATTGGCATAGACTAGTTACTGATCGTTCTGAACCACCCATTTCGAAAAGTTCTTTTAGCGCTAACAATACAAATAACGTTAAAGTCGCATTAGTGCCCAATAAACTCTTATGCAATCCCTCCCAACCTTCAGTCAGACATTGTTGATAAAATATTGGACTAAAAACATTCTGATTTTCACTTAAAAAGTTGAATGACTTTTTTATGGTTTTATCAATTTCCATTAAGTTATTATCAATTTCTCGAATCGACTTCGCTGAACGTCCTCCACCTCGTTCACCTGAAAAAACCAGAAATATTTCCAGCGGCCAGGTCGAATCATGAGGGATTTTAAATAGTTCGTCTAGTTTAATTCCGCCATAAAAAAGACGGTCCAATAAATTATAGTTTTCATCGATGTTTAAAGGCACCCGAACGTCTCCGGGCGTAGCCAGATAACCTGCACGTTTTTCCGAATAATAAATAATCGGATAAATTGATCCGATAAACGATAGAAAGCTCGCACCGCCTGAAGAAATTCCGTCATGGAGCAGCGAGGATATTTTCCAGGAAAATCGCTGAGCCCGATCAAATGAGCGTATCTGAGAAAGTAAATATGTAGGCTTTAAAGACCATTTATCAATATCTGATAATAAAATTCTGCCAATATGCAATTGCAAAGCTACGGACAAAGCAGACGCAAACGATCCCGAGGCGCCCATCCCGTTTCCTGGCGGTACTTCGCAAATAGAGTGAATACGCAAGCTTTGAAAATCCGGTCGACCCAACCACTGTTCTACCCGACTTCGCAGGTACCGTTCCAAATTTTTTCGATGTATCTGATCCATCTGCGCGATAAAATTATCACGCGATGGAATATACATTTTATCGATTATTTCTATCTTGCCCTTCGACTTCAAATATTCCAGACCAACATAAGCGCGTAGCGGCAGATTTTGTCCGATTAAGGGACTGCCGATATATGCACCGTATTCGCCTGCCCAGAAAAACTTTACCGGTGTGGAAACAACGATAAAACAGCTTGAGTAGAGATTTTGGTAAATCTCTTTATGTCTCTGTTTTATACTTTTTGAGTTGTTGATCCGCTCAGCCATAAGGCGTTGGATTACCTAGCAATATATATTATTTTATATATAAAAGCAAGGAGTGGTAATAAAATTTGCTCATTTGCAAATTATCATCTAAAAAAGCTGCCTGTTTTTGTTTATTTATCTGAACCGTGCTTTTTTCTTAGTTGATTCATTATCTTGATAATTTCCTTACTAACCCTTACTGGATATTCATACTTTTTGTTAATCTCTTTAAGGCTATCTGGCAAGGTGCTGATTTGCTGGCTAGCGTATTTACGTAAAGTATCAAGATTAGGCAGCTTTTTGGTTAGACGGCCTTTGGTCATTACTTTTTTCAGCATGAGTTTGCCGAGCTTTTCTGTTTCTAGGCCGATAATGTCTTTATGAACTTTATTTTTTTTGTAAACGCGAAAAACCTGCTTGCGTCCCGGATAGCTTTCTTTGCCAGGGGTTAACTTTGCTTTGTATTGCACTTGTCCTTTTTGACGAATCTCCGCCAGCTTCAAAACCACTTCAAGTTTGGGTTGATCTGAAGAGGTCACTCCCTCAGTGGCTATTACAACCATATCTATAGGTGCGTTGTGCTTGGCTAATATGGCAATCTTATACTCTTCAAAATTTCCAGCCATAGTAATTTTTACTTTTTTCAGTCCGGCTTTATCCAGCTCTTTTCGCACAAAGCGCGCCTGCCTGATAAAATCGTACACATCCTTGCCGCTATCAATGACAACTCCCTCCACTGCTGATTTACCATTTTCTTTTGCCACGATAATGGCATTCTTAATTCCTTGTTTGATATTATATGTGTCAATCATTAAATCCAGCTTGTCAAAAACACTGGCTGCAGCGCGCATGGCTACCAATTCGCTTGGAAAAGATTTTATAAAAGCATGATAGGTTTTTGAGCTGACCCTGGAAGACGGCAGATTAAACTTCCTGGCAAAACTGGGAACCAAGGCCGAAGGCGAACCTAAAATATATGCGGACCGACCGTACTTCAAAGCAGACTCAAACGAGTGGGCTCTGGTAACCGGGCAGGTTATTGCGCTGAATTTTTCCTGGCTGGCCAGCACGCTCCGAACAATCTTGGATAACGACATTGTATTATAAGTCAGCGCGTTGATTAGAAAAAAGGTGAACAAGTTAATCTGCCAAATCGGGCCGTCCAGACGCAATACCGGCTCCTGTTGGAACAGAAGACTGCCCTCAGGCATAGCATAGATATCGCCAGAGAATTTAAATTTTCTCATCAGCTTGGCCATTTTGGGAGTGATAATTCCCCGCTTAAGCAAGTAATCAACTTCATCTTTGGTATATTTCCAAGCGCGGATACTTTCCAGAATTTCCTCCAGTCCGCCAAACAATAAAAAATTCCTTTGATCGGGCAAATCACGCACTACTAGATCATAAGTAGCTGTAATGTTTTCCATGCCCAACTCCACCCACATAGAAGACACAATAAAAATTTGATTGTAGTCAAATAAGTGTTGATCTTGGGGAAGGAAAAAGTGGTTTAGTAATCCTGGGGAGCCTTTTTCATTTTTCATACTATTATCATACTGTTAAAAATGACCAAATGCAAATAACTGTCAAAAAACCATGGGTCCTGAATATACTTAATTATTCCGTCCGATTAAAACTCTAAAAATTCGTACCAAAAACGATAATTATCAGTGAATCAACGCCCGAGGTGCGCGATAATATGCTCTCCCGCACCGCCCCTGTGAAAGAGAACAAACTAGTCGTTTTCTTCAATCACTTTTTCAATAACAATATAAACAATTATCAACACAGAAGTTGGTAGTATAAGTGCTATCCAAATATTTTGATTTTTAATAATGTCAAAATAATATAGAGAAATCAAAATACTCACAGCAAGTACTCTTAATATTGCTTTTGTAATATTTGGTCTTATATTCATAATAATTCTGATAAATTCCATAAATCTTTATTTGTTGGTCTTTAGCATCGCTCTCTCAGTAATAATAAATATTACTACCAAAATCACTAACGGAGCCCCAACATCAAACAATGGATTATTAAATTTAACTAAATCGCTATTTACCCACAAAGATAAAATATATGCAGATACGATCCTAACTGAATATACTCGAACAGAATATCTTTTACTTATTTTATTTTTTAACAAATACACAAAAAACAATACTATAACGACTGCAGCTGTCAGAATTAAAAATGATGTTTGATTATTCATAAATTTAATGATAAATAGTAACTATATAAGGATAAGTTTTTTTAGAAGAATGCGAAGATAACAGTGGCTACCTTCGCATTCTTCATTAAACCACATCTTAAGGACACGTTAGCCATACACCTCCGACCCAGGTAGCGTTGATGCAGAAGCCACCGCAATTGCTATTTAGATATCCGGCCCAGTAAGCGTAGGCATGCATTATCGCACCCGATATCCAATTTAAGGACGATATCCAAGCCGAAATATTCATCAGATGGATGGTGTACTCTGCGTCACCACCAGCGTAACAGCACTTCCTGCCCCACCATCGTGTCCAACAGCCACTCCAGAGCGCTGCTTTTTCAGACAAGATCTGCTCGTTGCCGATATCAATCGATTCCATCAGCTCAAGGATCACCTTGGAATCGGGATTGTCCTCGTCAGACAAAGCCAGTTGTTGAACGAGTTCAGATCGATCGTTGCTCAAACTTCCCAGAAATGCTTCCTGATCAAAGACATAAGTGCCATCTTCGCTCTGCGTAACAAAGGAGTCCATCTGGTCGATCCAGTACTGGTAAAGTTCAGCTTCCTGCTCTAATGCAGTGAAGTCATCGGTCGTATCTTCTTGCTGAGTCGTTTCTTGCTCGGTCGGCATGTTTTCGCTACAGGCCGGAAGAAACATCGCCAGCATGAAGAAAGCGAGCGTAGTCCAGACTGTTGTACGAGTCATGGTTACTTCTCCTTTTCAAAGAACAATATGGAGTGTGGGGAGAATATTTCTCTCCCCTTTTCTGATCCTTTTTTTAATAAGAATCAGGGAGTTACAGTGTTTCTGCTCTCCCGCACCGCCCCTGCGGGAGAGAATAAACTATTTACAATAAGTTGCTAGAGTAATTACAATTCCAATAAAAATAAATACATAAAATTCATACATAATATGCCGGTGATATTTCATATTCATCATGATTCGTATAAATTCCATTATGGTAAACTTGCAATGAAAATAGTCTATATATACTTATTTAATAGCGATACTGTCCTCCGTCTCACCGATCCTATAAATATATTCACCTATATCATGAAAAGTATATGAATAACTGTTATTTGGTTTGATTGTATAATCTTCGTCTTGAGTGATAAAATCAGCACTAAACGTGACATCGCGATCAGTTAAGTTATTCCAAATAAAAGTATTTGGGTTCGTACAGTTTCCTCGATAGAGAATAAATCCCGATAATGAAACACCCTCTTTATTATAGACTTCGGAGTTTTTATATTCTTCAGAATTAAATACTTTATAGTCAATAGTAAACTGCTCTGTTGCTGAGCAAGATCCGCCATCAAAAATTAATAGTCCAACAATTACTCCAATTATAAGGACGCTTATTGGTAGACCTAGTTTTATAATTCTAGATTTCATAATATCCTTATAAATTAATTGGATGTTTTGTATGCAGTTTATTTAGCAACTCATCATTCCGTTTTTATCAGCTTAATAACTAATAAAGAGAATATCCTAACTGGACAGCCTCTCGACCACCCGATTTAAGAAGCTTAATGGCAGACAAATTTTGGTGGCGATCAAAAATTAATGGACCATTAAACCCCTAAACAAATCGAGTGGGCGAGAAGCCTGAACCGAATGGTTCATACCTCTCTCAAGGAAATGAAAAGAACAGCCAGCTACTTACGCTGTTACCGGGATTTCTTCCATGCTAAGCTCTTCCTTGGGAAGCTCAGTCGGATCTTTTTTGTCTTGGTTCGAAGTTCGATGGCCTAACATAATCAGGTTTTCGGCAACTATTTCAACTTTACGTTGCTTTTTTCCTTGTTTGTCCTGCCATTCTCGTCTGTGTAATCTGCCTTCGATATACACTTTGCTGCCTTTTTTTACGTAGGTATTGATAATCTCTGATAGTTTTCCCCAGGCTACAATACTGTGAAATTCAGTATTTTCCTTTCTTGCTTTTGTTTTAATATCCTGCCAGCTATAATTGGTAGCTAGGTCGAAGCTACTAACACTCTGCCCAGAAGGCAGTTTTTTGGCTTGCGGATCTCTTGTGAGATTGCCGATGAGCGTGACTTTGTTCACGTCCATTTTTTTCTCCTTATGCCACCAATCTTGTCGTATTAATGCTTTTCCACAGTGCGCCGCGACGGCTCTTTTTTGCGACGGCTACGATTATTTAAATTTCTTTTAGCTTTATTTTATTAACTTTCTAATGATCATTATGTGCGCCGTCGCCTATTTTCTACGACGGCTCTTTATATACCAATTCTAACTCTGACCTAATTTTAAGTCAAGGTTGTTTTTAATATTTAAATTATTGTGTTTCTATTTTTACCTTTTCTAGGTCTGGCTGCAGTGACTCCCCCACCAAGGCTTTGATCCTGCGAATGCCGGAGCTGGATGACTCTTCCTTTTTAATCTTAAATGATCCAATCAAACTGGTGTGTGTGACATGAGGCCCACCACAAAATTCTTTACTAAAAGCCTTTTTAGCATCTTCTGAACCAATAAAATATAAGGATACTTTATCGCCGTATTTCTCTTCAAATAAACCCATGGCTCCCAGAGCATTCGCTTCATCTAAAGTCATCATCTTTTTGAATACCGGCAGGTCTTCCTGTATCTTTTGATTTACAATTTCTTCTACTTGCTTTATTTGCTTTTCGTTCATTTTCTGGTCATGATTAAAATCAAACCTTACTCGATCGGCAGTGATATTGCTGCCCTTTTGCAATACATGATCGCCTAAAACTTGCCTAAGGGCCGCCTGTAATAAATGGGTAGCCGTATGGCCTCTGATGGTATTGGGTTCATGGTCTGCTAAGCCTCCGTGGAACATTGCTTTGGGCTGCTGGGATCTCGAAACTTCCTGGTGCCGGTCAAATTCTTTTTTAAACTCTGCTTCGTCAAACTCATATCCCTCCTGCCTAATCCGTTCAGGCGAGAAGCCATAGGTAGTATATAATCGAAACGCTTCCTGGGCGGTAATACTCCTGGAGGAGGGTTTGCTTTCCTCAATCTTTTCCTTTTTTCCGCTCAACTGCTTTTTTACCTTATTATAAACAATGGTGATATCCGCTTTGAGCACTCTTTGATAAATATCAAGTTCCTTTGCAATTTCTCGAACAATACCTGGGGTGTTTTCCGATAATTCAGGGTAAGATTTCTGATAAACGTCTGCTATGGTTTTAACAATGGGTGCAAAATCAATATCCATACTTTCATATTGATCTATGGCCCGCCGGACTATTCTTCTCAAGACATAACCCTGCTGTTTATTGCTAAAATTCACTCCATCATTGATTAAAAAAACTGCGGCGCGCAAATGATCAGCCACGATTCTTAATCTTTTTATATTTTCTGAAGAGCTTTCAAGCTGACCATAGTTGTCATCCTTATTCAATATTTCAAGTATTGGTGAAAATAAATCCGTCTCAAAGATGTTGGTCCTTTTTTGAGCTGCCAAGGCGATTCTCTCAAGACCCATTCCGGTATCAATATTTTTTGTTTCCAGCAGCCTGAAGTGTCCTTGAGAGTTTTTTTCGTATTCGGTAAACACGAGATTCCAAACTTCAACAAAACGATTGCATTGGCAATTGGGCAGGCATTTAAAGCCAAGATCGCAGGGCTGATTGGTTATATCAAAATGCACTTCACTGGATGGTCCGCATGAGCCTGTCTTGCCGGGCGGTCCCCACCAATTATCCTCTCTGCCAAACCCTAAAATTCGTTTTTTGGGCAAATACTTTTCCCAAAGTCCGGCCGCTTCGATATCTTTTTTAATAAGTTTATCGCCCTCGTAATAAGTAGCCCATAATCGGTCTTTGTCCAGATGGTATGTCTTGGTAAGCAGCTCCCAGGCAAAATCAATTGTTTCTTTTTTGAAATAATCTGCTATAGCGAAATTACCCAGCATTTCAAAAAAGGTGTTATGAGTTTGATCGCCAACATAATCAATATCTGAGGTACGGAAGCTTTTCTGGACTGAGACTAACCGCGATGCGCCAAAATCTTTTTTTGGATCTTTTTTGCCTAAAAAATACGGTTTAAACTGCTGCATGCCGGCTGTAGTTAATAAAACCGACGGGTCATTGTCTGGAATCAGCGAAGAAGAAGGCACTTCTACGTGTCCTTGCTTTTTAAAATATTTAATAAATTCCTGTTTAATCTTGTATGAATCCATGCAATTTTTAGTTCAAGCTACTTTTTTATACACATTCAATGGCGAAATATCAAATCAATGGTTTGTTTCTCGCTTTTTTGCTCGATGTATTGCCTTTGAAAGATACTTAAGGGTTTGCCTGGGATTCTTTGCATCCCTTAAAACCGAACCAACGATAATATCATTTGCTCCTGCTTTGGCCGACAAGCCAATGGTATCTACACCTATACTGCCATCGACGCTGATGATGAGTCTAGGATATTTTTTATGAACCGCGCGGATTACTTCGATCTGCTTTGGAAGAAACGCGCTTCCTTGCTTTCCAGGCTTGACCGTTAAAACGTGCACACCGATAATATATGGAACGAATTTCTGAAGTAACCGTATAGGCGCTCCTGGTTTTAACGCCAACAGAATATCAAACTCCAGACTGGCTGTTTTTATAAACTCAGGCGTAATATCCGCATCCACATGGATGATTAAACGCTTGATTCCGGCAGCTAAACATCCTTTCAGCCACTTGTCAGGTTGTTTTACCATTAGGTGGGCTGTGGTGTGCTTTGGTAAACGCAATTTTTTCAAGCTGTCTGGTCCGTAAGATTTGGTTTTAACGTACTGCCCATCCATCAAATCCAAATGCAAATAAAAACTCAATGATTTAAGCCGGTTGATACGTTTTTGCGCCACGGTGGTATAGCGGGTCAATACCGCCGGGATAATTCTATGCTGCCTTGTTGCCATTTTCAAGCTTCTTTATTTGCTTTAACCGCCTATTATCCCTGACTTTGTTACGAAACTTTTGGTTCATCCAGGCTCTGATGATGCTCCAATTATTTTTTGAATTCTCATGCTCCCCTGCTAAACACAACACATTGGCATTCTCATCTCGTTTGCCTCGCTTGGCTGTCCAGACATCGGTAGCCCCGATCGCCCGGACTCCTTTAACCTTATTAGCCGCTATGACTACGCCGGTGTTTGATCGGCATATTAATATGCCTTTATGTTGAGCGTTTTTACTAACTGCTAAACCAACTTTTTTTGTAAATATCGGGTAATCATCATCAGGGGCATATTCTTGGGGACCTAAATCAACAAAAGATATTTTCGCTTTGGTTAGCTTTTGCTTAATTTGTTTTTTGGCAGCAAACCCACCATGATCAGAACCAAGATATAACATAGGTAAAGTATACCAGGATTAGCTTATCCGGTGAATGATGCGCCAATTACTCCCCTAATATGCTTTGAGTTTTCTTCTTGTACTCTTCCACATTGGGCTGATCAAAAGGATTTACTGACATTAGCTCGCCCATCAGCATCGTCTCGATCATTTTCCACTGCATAAACTGCCCAATTGAATATTCGGATATTTCTGGCAGACTAATCTGCATTATCGGAATGCCCTTTTTCTCATAAGCCTGAACTGCCCCTTGCAGTATGGCTTTCTGGATATCGGCCAAGGTTTTATTATGAATTCCTTTGGCTAATTTTGTAATGGGTAATTGAGCTATTTCAACGCTCTCTTTCGACGTAGCATACATAAAAGAGACCACCTTATCCAATGGCCCGCCTAAATGCAATTGTCCAATCGAATGCAAATCAGTCGAACCGACCGAGACAGTCGGGGTGATTCCCGCATTCACATCTTTACCTTTGAGATCTTTTTCTTTGCCTAGGCTTTCTGCTGTCAATTGCCGATACCATTTTCCCAATGACTCCAGCTGCGGACGAAATACAAACAGATCATTAATAGATTTGCCGTGATTTAAATGATGCCAGAGCACCGCAGCCGACTGGACCGCCGGATTATTCCGATCGATTGTTAAGCATTTCTCCAAAATATTATAAGCGCCTTTTTGAAAAGAGTTAATGTTAAATCCGGCTAAGCCCAAAGGAAACAGCCCCACGCTGGAAAGAACTGAATAGCGGCCCCCAACCTTTACGGGCACTTCCAGTATGCTCCATTCCTGCTTCTGCGCCAGCTTAATCAGTTCTGACCCGCGGTTGGAAATAACTGTTATGGGCAGTTTGCGATTAGGCCAGCGTTTTTGCATTTCGTAAAGCAATATCGAAGCATTGGCTATTGCTTCGGTGGTAGTGCCTGACTTACTGATTATGCAAACTGCTACTTCCTCAATTTCAACTATTTCAGATCTAATAATGTCTTTGAAGCGCTCCATTAAATCTGACTCCACAGTGTCTAAAAATAATATATTGGGATCTTCCGGATCAAGCCATCGGGGCATGCCTCTTAGAGCATCGTAAATCGCCATCGTGCCCAAATTTGATCCGCCGATTCCCACGATGATTAAATATCTTAATCGCTCTTGAGCAATGCTATTAATCGCCCGGGATATTTGAGTTCGAAACTCAGAATCTCTGGGCAAATAAAGAGAGCTGGCATCGTCCTGGTAGTCTTTGTTTTTCGCAATTGACTGAAGCTCTTCCAGTCTTGGTTTGAGTTTTTTTAAAGTTTTTTCCAGTTCTATCTCCAGCAGCCGAGATTTTGAAATATCTAGAACTAGATTCGGTAGATTATCCATAATTTTATATTTAATAATTTATTAAATCATTCCAGTCTTGGACAAACTTTTTCAATCCCTGATCCGTCAACTCGTGTCTAATATCAAAAGACTGCCAGTCATCCCCAATATTAAAATTATCATAGGGAATGGCTGTTTTTTTATCCTGGTCAGATTCTTTATCAACCGATGAATCCCGGTGCCAATCCAATAATACCTTCTTAGGCACTGTCATGATATCCACGCCCATATCCACTAATTTTTGAACATGATATGGATGGCGAATACTGGCGGCCAACACTTGCACATGACCATCGCTCTGCTGATACATTTTCATGATATTTTTAATCAAATCCAAACCGTTAATATTTAAATCATCCAACCGGCCGATAAACGGTGATAAAAACACGTCACCTGGCTTGGCCCCTCGGGTAGCGGAATAAACGGCTGCGGCTTGGGCTTGAGAAAAAACTAAAGTCATATTAATCCTGATACCTTCCGAAACAGCCTGCCTACCAGCTTTCAACCCCTCGGAAATAGTTGGCAATTTAATATGAGCATTTGGAATCCATTGATTCATTTCCCTGGCCTGGATGATCATTTTTTCTGCTGTGGTTTGCTCGTCCGCATAAGTCTCGATCGAGACTGAACCTTCTGGTATTTTTTTGGAAATATCCTGAACTATCCGTCTATATAAATCTAGCAACTCCTGATTCGTAAAGCGCTCGCCTGATTCTTTGCGAGCTGTCGCTTCGGTTGATTTGGCAATTAAGCTGGGATTGGTTGTCTGGCCGTCAAGCCGGCCCAGTACGGATAAAACTTCGTCCGTATCCTTTGGGTCACCGCTATCTAGAAATATTTTGGTCTGGCTGGTCATTTGATTCTTTCTACGGTTCGGATAATTGACTGAGCATCAATGCCCTGGTGCTTTAACAATTGTTCCGGCCGGCCGCTTTTAGGTGTTTTTTCAACTGATAAAGAGATTAACTCTTTACACATATTTCCCAGGGCCGTCTGCACTGCTTCGGCTAGACCGCCCACCCTGCGATGGTCTTCCACAACGATAAACCTTCCACTAACTCTGGCGGCGCGTTGCAAGGTGCTTTTATCAATTGGTTTAATGCTATATAGATCAATGACTCTTACTGGAATTTTCTTCTTGGCAAGCAGATCGGCGGCTGTTAAAGCCTCAAATAAAGTTATTCCGGCCGCCACTATGGTCACCTTGTCTGATGTGCTGGATCGAACAACCTGACTGCCGCTGATTTTAAAATCAGTCTTACTGTTATAAATAACGGGGGTATCACCGCGAGTTGCTCGCAAATATGTTAAACCGGGATTTTTTAAAGATAATTCAAGTAACTTCTCCATGGCAACTGCATCGGACGGATATAATACAGTGCTGTTTTGCAAAGTGCTGAACATGGCAATATCTTCCAGTCCCATTTGCGACGGCCCGTCTTCGCCGATGTGAACGCCAGCATGAGTGCCCACATAAATCTGACGAGTTTGGGCATACTGAGCCATGCGCAGATGATCAAAGGCCCGCGTGAAAAAAGCCGCAAAGGTCGAAGCAACCGGCAATTTACCTCGAGCCGCCAGCCCCCCGGCCATGCCGACCATGTTTTGCTCGGCAATATAGGCTTGAATAAATCTATCAGGATATTTTTTGCCAAATGCTTCCGTATAAGTAGAATTTTTTACATCACCGTCCAAGACAGTCATTTCTGGATACTGAAGCGCTAGCCGTACCAAAGCATTGCCAAAGGCCTTTCTGGTGGATATTAACTCACTTTGAGAATACCTTGGGCTGGGCGCACGTTTGGTTTTTACAATCGTTTTTTTCTTTTTTATCGGTTGCGCTATCGAACCAACCAAGCTGCGATCAATATCCCCCAATTCAGCCATGGCTACCGACAGCTGTTGTTTGGATAAGGCTTTTCCGTGCCAGCCACCTTTGTTTTGTATCAGAGAAACGCCTTTGCCTTTAAGAGTGCTGGCCAAAATCATGGTTGGTTTTCGCTTTATCTGTTTGGCTTTTTGATAGGCTGCCAATATCTGATTCATGTTGTGCCCATCTATGGATAGAACATTCCAACCAAAGCTTTTTATCCTTTGAAAATACTTTTTTATATCATGGCCTAATCTAGTATGCCCGCTTTGTCCAAAGCCATTAATATCCAAAATGCCCACCAAATTGTCTACCTTGTTGTTTGAGGTATAATCAATCGCTTCCCAAACAGAGCCCTCTGACATTTCTCCGTCGCCCAGTAAAACATAAGTAGTAAAGGGCAAATTATCCATGGTCGCCTGTAAAGCCATGCCTAAACCAGTAGATAATCCCTGGCCCAGCGAGCCAGTGGGAACTTCTGTATATGGAAAATCCGGCATAGGATGTCCCTGTAAACGGCTGCCAAATTTCCTCAAACTCATCAACTCTTTCCGACTGACTTTTCCGGCAACCGAATAAAGCGAGTAAATCAACGGCGCGGCATGGCCTTTGGAAAATATCAGCCGATCGTTTGTTCGATTTTTAATATTATTTAAATCCGTTTTAAACACGCCGGAAAACATCAGACCAACCATTAAATCAACAGCTGATAAGCATGTGCTGGGATGGCCCGAGCCTGCCCTGGTAGTCGATTCGATAATATCCGCTCTTACCAGTTTGGCAAGCTCATTTAGCCTATCAACGCTTTTTGTTGGCTTAATTTTCATAAACCTTTTATTCAGTAGTCTCTAGCTCATTCTCCGACTCCTCATCACTGCTACTGCTTTTTAGCTGGCTAATACTTCCCGAGCCAGATATTGACTGATTAATATTCGGACTTCCTAGGTATTGGACATCACCGCTGCCGCTGATATCAACTGTTAGCTGGTCAGCAACATTAACGATTGCTTGACCAGAACCGTTTATGATCACTTCAGCCGATTGTCCGGCTAATTCCCCGGCGCGGTATTTACCCGAACCGCTTATTGTAAATTTCTGAGTCGCGGCTGAACCGGCCATAATTAATTCGCCAGAACCATTTATATTAGAGTTCAACTCGTTTATATCTAAAACAACTTCACCATCAGCTGATCCGCTAATTATCAAATCAAATTTATCAGCTACTATATTATCGCCAGTAACACTGCCTGATCCATTAATAGTCACGGATTCAATATTTTCAACTGTCAAATAAAAGTTAACGTCTTTCGTTGGCCAAAATGACCAATTAACCCAATTTTTTGATTCACGAATCTTCAAGGTGCCATTATCAACCTCGGTAACAATTTTTCCTATCAGGTTATCCTCAGCCTCAATCCGCAAAGACTCATTGCCGCTCTGATTAATTATTAAATTACCCACGCCGTTTAATTCGATTTTACTAAAACCAGATACCTCCCTGGCTTCTTCAATAATATTGCCTGATCCTTTTCCCGTAGAATATGAATAAATAAATACAGCCGCAACAACAATAACAATCAAGCCAATTATTGGGGCAATTCCTTTTTGATTCATGATAGTGGATTTTTTAATAATTGTTAATATATTTTACCATTTATTTAAATAAACGTCTTATTTTAAGAAAAAAGCCCCGATCTGTTCAGCATAAACAGCATCGGGGCTTGTTGTTCGATTATCTCAACCGGTTCTTTCCATAATCTGCTCAATCAGCGGAACAGCCTCGGGCTCAAAAACCAGCCACTCTCCAGGATGAACTTCAAAGGCTTTACCGCTTTGGCTATTCCCTTCTGACTCCCAAAAATGCAGGCATGCCAGCTGTCTTAATATCTCAACAATACCTGAACTTTGCTGAAGCCTGACAAACAGGTCGTAACCGTCCGGATGGCGTTTGCGAAAGTCTTGTAAACTTCCTTCTTCGTCATTGCCAATACCAAACATGGCTTGAACAACGACGCTTTGACCATCCCTGCTAATATGAGCTATTCGCCTAACGAAAACGACGATCGGAGCACTAATGGGCCATAGCATTCCTTGTTGCAAACCTCGAAACCGAGCTTGAAAATCATCATGTCTGCTCACGTCTACCCCTCCCAGTGTGGTTTTTATCAAGGTTCTACTACTAAATACTTTTTAAAACATTATTCATAATATGACAAGTAGGCTGATTTTTTGACACTATTACCAAACACTTATAAGATAATGCGGTATTAATTATTGACTTTTTTAAAGACAAGACATGCCCCAACAAATTGACCAGCTAGCAGACTCGCCCAAAGCCATAATCACAACCAACCATGGCGATATAGTTATTCAATTCTACACCCAGGCAGCGCCGGAACTGTCGAATAATTTCATTGAACTGGCTAAATCAGGCTACTATGACAACCTAACCTTCCATCGAATCGTACCGGGTTTTGTTATCCAGGGCGGTGATCCCAATGGCGACGGCACCGGCGGTGAAAGCTACACCAAAGAGGGCTTGGCAGATGAGCCCGGCGCCTTGGCTTTGAAACATATCAAGGGTGCGGTCGCCTGCGCCAAATCATCGCTGCCCAACTCAATCGGCAGTCAGTTTTACATCGCTATTCAAGATGTGCCTATGCTGGACGGCGAATATTCAGTTTTTGGTCAAGTAGTGGAAGGCATAGAAGTTGTTGATAAAATTGCCCAAGTGGAAACAGACGCACAAGACAAGCCTAAAGAACTTGTTAAAATCCTAAAGGTCACGGTTACCTAAACACTCTTGCAGCAAACCAACTAAGCATAGTATAAACTTTTGACATTCAGAAAATTAACCGTTAAGTTTTAAGTAGATCTTTTACATCAATTCTTCACCCGGACTCTAGGGAGGGAGGGAGTCATGAAAGAAAATGAATACGTTTGTCTGGGGTTTGCCAGAATCTCAGGATTCTTGGGAGTACTGGTTGGACCTCTTCTGTACCTCATCCTGGTAAAATACTGGAATTTCTTGGGTCCTGATGGATCAGGGGTGTTTGAAGGCTGGGGTATTGCAGCTGCTATTATCTCATTCATTGGCAGCATCTTCTGTGCTGTTTTGGGATATGGAATTACCAAAGGCACTTGCGTCAGGCATAATGGGGTAAGTTCACTTCTCAACCTAATCAGCCGAGCAGTTCCTGCGGGGTTTATAATCTGGTTCATCTTTTCGTCAGTTATCGCTTTAATGGAAATCTTACGGGGAGAACTTAACCCCTTATCCATCTATGTTAGTATTATTCACTACATTGTGATGGGCTTGATTTTTGGAGCGGGCGGGGGGTTATTATTTGCCTTATACCTTGCCGGATACACTAGCCGTTTCGGATACTGGTACGGACCGAAATTTCAAAAACTGTTTACTCTGAGTAATCTGCCAATTATTATTATCGGTCTGATCGTAGGTATCTGCCAGGCTTTGTACTGGAAATTGCCTGTATTGGACGGCGTTTTTCCGGGCCTTGTCTTCGCATTTCTTTTGCTGATATCTACTGAGGACGGCTGGGTCAGTGATAATCTCAAACGCAGTATCGTATATTAAACCTAGGGGGAGATTTTATCTCCCTCTTTTGTTTTACCGATTCTACATCCTAGCGAGCAAGCTTTTGCTGGCTTACTGTTTCTGGATTGACAATTTGTGTTTAAAATGTAGTATGCACCGTAGAAACAGCTAGTAACAACTAGATCCTTGACATTAATAATATGCCTTAGCTCGCTGCTTTATGAAAGGAGTCTGTGATGTCGGATACTGTTATGTCTTGGCCGGTCCTGGTCAATCATGATTTTCAAGAACCTTCTGTGGCTGATCTGGGCGTTCCAGAAATTGTCATGGCTGTTCAAGAGGCTGTTGAAAATCACATTCTGGGATCAGGGCCAATTCTTGAACGCCTTAAATCCACGGCCAAAGGTCCGGGCACATCTTGCCCAGACAGCCCTATTAAAGAAATCCACGATTACGTTGCTCGTCAGCGTGCGCCAATCGATAAATCTGATCCGCGAGTTACCCTGGCTTTTCTAAAACAATTTGTTTGGCCTGTGGCTCAACTCGAACGCAAAACCATGAGCAGTCTTCTACTAGCTCATGACGACCTAACGCCGGACGAGACAATTCTGGTTTCCATATCGCCCACCTTGTCGATCCTTCTGGACAAACTCTGGGCTGCTTGGTTCACAAGAGTATGTGTTCCGTTTCAAAGTCAACCAAAAGAAAGAAAAGCAGATCTCAAGAAACTGCTATCTAGTCAGCTGCCAGTTTACGACTACACTGTCTTTGACATGAAAAGCGATACGATTGTTAGTCGTCAAGCTTGGGCTTCTGCTTTTCCTGACCAGATTAGTGCCATCTGCAAACTGATCAAATCACTTAATTTTGAGTCATCCGAGCTAAATCGCTACTTTGAGGCTCTTCGTCTGGCTTATCATAGCAAAGAAATCAATTCGCTGGAAAAGCTGTGGTCCAACGTAGATGTTGCCTGGTGTCAGCTGGGCACTGATATTCGCTTCTTGCCAGTTCATGGAATCGAATCCCGCTATGAGCATCCTCGATGCGTCAGTCCGGAGTTTCGGCTCAATGTACGCACTGACATCTTTACTGATGAGATTAAGTGGTACCGTACGACTGAGCAAGATTGGGCCAAGAGGTTCCTCAAAGATCAACCCGAGGTGCTTCAAGCTTATCTGACTAAGTCTGGTAAGATCGATGCGGGCGTTTTTGTGGAAGCTTTCCGATCCGGTGTTTGTTTGAACTTCCGGTTTGCTGGCCAGAATCTGCCTAACCGATCAGAAGTGGCTCTGGAGCACGGCGGACGCGTATTTATGGATCCCTCATCTGGTCGGATGAGATCTCCTGAATACATGGAAATTATCCATAAGCTGTGTGTTCCGGAGGTTGCTAAGGTACTAGCTCCCTTATGTACTCCAGAAAGTTTCCTGCATAGCACTCTTCGCCACGAATTTGGACATCCGGTGGCACGGACCACGGAATCTGATGAAGCTCTGGGGGACGCTTTACCACTACTGGAGGAAGCTAAGTCAACCGAGGTCGGCACCTGTGCGGCTTTACCAGCACGCCAAGACAAAAACTGGGCACTGACCAGCCTGGCCCAGGCAATCGCTCGGATTGGACGCTTTTCTATGAAACCAATCATGGAAAACGAAACTTCAGCAGCCTATGTTCGTGATTGCCAGGCTATCGCAACTATTCTTGAAATCTGCGGAATCATTGAGATGACTGATGATGGCCTCCAGGTTCATCTGAATAGCTTTAATCCTAATGCCTTGGTCCAGAAAGCTGAGGTGTTTGTTGCAAAAGTGGTCAGAGCTTATGTTGAGCACTCTCCTGATTCAATTAAAAATTTGACTCAGGAGTACTGCAATACTGAGCCTGGATCCTTAATGGCCCGAGTTATCGAACGGGTCAATCGTCCTTAAAAACCCCTTACCCACCTCGTAATGTAGTTCTAAATTTATTTAGGACACATCTGCGGGGTGGCTTTTTTTATTCGTCTTTTACAGAGCCTCCCTAAGTTAACCCTGCATCCCTGACACGAGTGCACATTAGGCAAGTGGAGATCCTTCGCAGGCTCAGGAATACAAGAACTTCATATGCAGTCACTGTAACTATTAGAGATCCTTCGCAAGCTTAGGAATACCAAAGCTCCGCATCCCTGACACGAGTCATCGAGGGGAAGGGTCTCCCCCGGCACATTAGGCAAGTGGAGATGCTTCGCAAGCTCAGCAATACAGGATCTGTGAATCCCTCACAACCTGCGAAGGATCTCACCCAACACATAGGGGCAATACAAGGGAAGTAAATATGGCTACAGGCTCCATTTAGCTAATTAATTCTGTAACCTCAGTCTGTTCAATTACTCCCCCGCCAATCAATTCCTGACCCTTATAGATAACAACGTACTGGCCTGAAGTAACAGCTCGTTGAGGCTTAGAAAAAACGATTTTTATTTCATCGCTCCTCCCCTTTCTTAGGGGAGGTTGGGAGGGGTTAATAACACAATTCCGCACAGGCTGACGATATCTTACCCGTGCCTGACACTTAGCAGGCAATCTCGGCTGTTTAACTACCCAATGCGGCTTGGCAACAGTTAACCATTTTGAAAACAACAGTGGATTACGATTACCCTGTCCCACTATGATGCGATTTTTTTTATAATCCTTGGCAGCCACGTAATACGGAATACCAGCGCCGCCGATATTTAAACCATGCCGCTGTCCAATTGTGACAAAGGCCAAACCAGGGTGGCGGCCCAATACTTGGCCATCCTGATTAACAATTTCGCCAGGGTGTTCCTTGAGACGCGTTTTTAAAAACTTACCCACATTAACCGGCCCGACAAAACAAATGCCTTGGCTGTCTTTCTTATCAGCTGTTTTAAGTTTGGCTTTTTTGGCAATTTTTCTTACTTCCGGTTTGATTAGTCTGCCAATAGGAAATATTGAACGCGCTAATGATTTCTGATTTAAGGCCAGCAAAAAATACGACTGGTCTTTATTTAGGTCTTTGGCTTTGAGTAAATGATATTGGCCAGCGGCATCTTTTTTAATGCGAGCATAATGGCCCGTAGCTATTTTATCAAAACCTTGCTTAATGGCCCGCTTGAGAAACAAGCCGAACTTTATTTCCTGATTGCATAAAATATCCGGATTAGGCGTTCGACCAGCTTGATATTCTTTAAAAAAAACATCCATCACCCTTTTCTTATACTCTTGCTCAAAATCCCAAACTTGAAATGGAATATTCAGCTGAGTAGCCACCCTAATAGCATCTTTGCGATCTGCTTCTTCAGAGCAATAAGGGCTGACCTTAGATTTGGTCCAGTTCTTCATAAACACGCCTGTTACGTCATAGCCTGCTTTAACCAACAATAACGCTGTAACGGACGAATCCACTCCGCCAGACATTCCTACGGCAATTTTTAACTTATTTTTCATATTACTTATCCAAACCTAAAATACGCTAACTGCCATAAAATAACCAGGTAATTTCAATTATCCCCCAAGCTCCATAGTGGCCGTATATAAATCCCTGGTCGGACTGCCGGGCTGTCCTTTGCCGTAATACATTTGGATAGTGCCGTCTCTCTGCACTATTACGTCGGGATTAATCGTGTCATAAATGCTTTCTGCTTTGATTAATATCGATTCAGATTTTTGGAAATTCAACCCGTCTTTGGCAATGGCCTTCCTAATTCTCATGCCCTGGACTAACCCTCCCTGATCAGACACAGCTTCTATTGGCAACGCATAATACAGCTCAACCGTATCGCCATTATATAGAACATCCGGATCATAGCTAATGCGCGAAATCCTTTCACCTTCCCGGATCCAAGTTTGGCCTAAGTCCTCCGATACCAGGCTGGCAATTCTATCGCCTTGGGAAATGTAATACAGCCGAATATCGCCATCGGGCATCAGTACCAAATCCGGCTTTGACGCATAGCCGCTATCGTTGCGACTGCTGTCTAGAATTTGTCCAATCGATTCAAAGGCAATTCCATCCTGTGACCTGGCCGCATAGAGATTTCTGGGCTGGTCAATCTGGGCAATATAAGGATCCTGAACAACAGACAGCTCATAAACCATCAGCCAGCTCTGGCTGGACAGTTGCAATACTGAAGGGTCTGCGATTTCCGGACGACGCGCAAAAGGTATTGATTCATCTTGCTGTATTCCGGTAGATTGAGGTTCGGAAAAGATTAGTCCGTCCGTGCTCGTCCTGCGAACCACTTTTCCCTGATTAATATAATACATGGCAATAGCGCCATCTGTCATAACCAAGCTTGAGGTGGAGCTCACGTTATTCAAAACAGGCGATTCTGCGCTTACCCAATTTTCGGTAATTATTGTGGGATAATTTGTGTCAATTATCTGATCAATTGAACTGTTCGGAATATTTGTGTTGGCATTTGTTTGAGCTGACTTCTTGGAAGTTATATCAATAGAAGTAAAAATTATCGCTAAAATGAATAACACGCCGGCCAAAGCCAGTGTTTCCAAGTAAAGTCCTGGGATAATGTATTTCTTTTTTTTCGGCTTATTCTTCGGAATTGTCCGGCTCAAGCGAATTCCAGTTTTGTAATACTTTCGCTTGGGCTTTCTTGAGACAGTCCGAGCAGTAGTCTTGGCTGCCTTGGTCATATTTTTGTTTACACTCCTTACATTTTTCCATGGAATTATAGTATATAAAAAAATAGCTGATTAGGGTAGGCCTGGGAAAAAAACCGCTATTATCAAAAAAGTTGGTTTACGATATACTAGTTACCGATATGAACCTACTTTTACGCTGGCTGTTAAACGCTGTTGCCCTTATTCTAGTGGCATATTTATTGCCAGGATTTGCGGTTAATTCGCTTTACTCAGCCTTAGTTGTGGCCTTTTTCTTAGGGATACTAAATGCAATAATTCGACCAATCTTAATAATTCTAACCCTGCCAGTAACACTAATTACTCTGGGCTTGTTTACTCTGGTAATTAACGCTGCCATTATTTTATTTGTTTCCTCATTTGTTAAAGGATTTGAAGTGAACGGCTTAGGACCGGCAATATTGGCTGGAATACTGCTCTGGTTAATCTCCTGGTTTACTAATTCACTAATTAAAAAAAGGCCTGCTAAACCAAAAGTCGAAGTAGTTGATGACAATCGTCAAATGATTGACAAAACATGAAACGAGCATCAGGAATACTCATGCCAATTGCTTCTTTGCCAAATCGATTTGGTATTGGCGACTTTGGACCTGAAACGTACAAATTTGTTGATTTACTTAAACAATCCCGGCAAAGCTATTGGGAAATCTTGCCATTGCAGATCACGGATACTTTTGGTTCACCTTTTGCCTCACCATCGGCCTTTGCTGGCAACTGGATGTTGATTAGCCCCGAGATGCTATTAAAAGACAGATTAATAGCCAAACAAGCAATAAACAAGTTTATTAAACCAGTAGCCAAAATAAACTACCATCGTATTAACATGAATAAGCGCATCCTGCTTGGCTTGTCTTGGGATTACTTTAAAAACAAAGCAACTGATAAGCAAAAACTATCTTTTAATGAATTTAAAATAACTCACCAAGCTTGGCTGGCAGACTACTCTGCCTACATGGCCATAAAAGATCATTACAAAGGCAAGCCTTGGTATCGCTGGCCAAAAGACTTGAGACACTGCAACCAGCCAGCAATTAAGCGATTTTTCGGCCAATACTCGGAAGCGCTTGATTTTTTCGCTTATGGACAATGGCTTTTCCAGGAGCAGTGGTGCAAATTAAAATATTACACAAACCAAAAGGGTATTAATATAATTGGCGATCTTCCATATGCTATTGCTTATGACAGTGTTGATGTTTGGGCTAGTAGAAATAATTTTCAAGTAACCAAAGACGGACTGGTAATTAACCAAGTAGGCGCGCCTCCTGACAGCTTTAACAAAAAAGGACAAATATGGGGAGCTCCGGCTTATGACTGGTCTTATCAAGAAAAGCATGATTTTGATTGGCAAATACGCAGATTTAAAAAAGCCGCTGGCTGGTATGACATTATCCGTCTGGATCATTTTCGCGGTTATCAGGCTTTTTGGCAGGTGTCGGGAAAACTGAAAACTGCTGGAATTGGCAAATGGCAAAAAGTTCCTGGCGATATAATGTTTAAAAAACTATCCAAGCAGCTACCTTTACATCGGTTAATCGCTGAGGATTTGGGCTTCATCACTGATGAGGTAATCAGACTGCGTGAAAAAACAAATATCCCGGGTATGCGTATTTTGCAGTTTGGCATGAATAATGGCAAAACTGATTTACACTACCCCAAAAATTACCCAAAAAACTGCGTTGCTTATACAGGCACCCATGATTTGCCCACCTTAAAGCAATGGTTTAATGCCTCAGGTACAGCTGAAAAATGGAATTCATTTAATTATGCCCGCAGTAACCGCCAAAATATCATCTGGGGTTTGATCAAAGCCCTATTATATAATCAGGCAAATTTAGTTCTGCTACCGCTCCAGGATATACTTGAACTTGGACCAGCTTCACGCATTAATACACCCGGCACTACCAAGAACAATTGGCAATGGTGCCTGAACTCAATTCCGAAAACAACAAACATGTATTTTCAAATTCTCAAAAAAGAAACTCTATTAAGTAAACGAGGCTAGATTTGGTTACCTCAACTAGCCAGACAAGACTTGAAATTGTTTCTTATTCGGTATCCACAAATTTATACGGATTACTGTCATGCATCACCTGGCTGGCAGCGATGGTTTTGCGAAACCCGACTCGCTCCTGAGCATGTCTGCGCGTGCCCCACATTGCGCCCCATTGAACCAAGTAAGCGCCGTAGTGCTGGTTTAGCTGATCAATCACCTGCTCTATTTTGCTGATATTAGGCTCTGGCCAAAAGCACATCTGGCCTGATTGCGGAAGCAAGTTAAACGTACCCACGGCTAAGAAAGTAACCACTTGCCCTTTTATTTCTTTTTCAATTAAATCCCATACAATCTGAAGCATTATTCGACTGGTATACAGGCCCTGGTCTGTTTTATGGCGCGCGCTATAAGAGTGTCCTTGGTCCATTTTCAAATGAGCTTCTGGAGCATAATTGCAGGCCACCCATAAGGCATGGGCCACCATGTTTTTCTGACGTAAAGCACGGGCCGTTCTTTCGCACAGCTTCATCAGTACGCTTCGATGAAACACCGGATTTTTGGTGCGTTCCCTTAGCACATGCGAATGACCGATCGACTTGGGCGGTGCTTCATGCATCACACCGCTGAGTTCAATGCCATTAACATTAGCCCATAATTCATAACCTTTGACTCCCAGCACTTCTATTAGATTAGTAACGGGATAGCGCTGGAGCTGATCTAAGGTGGTAATGCCTAGGTTGCCCAGCCGCTTTTCCAAACCCCTGGCAATACCCCAGGCGTCTGTTACTGGTCTGCCACGTAGATAACCAGACAAGCGCGCTTTATCCAGGATAACTAGCCCGCCTTTAGGAGCCGTGTCCGAAGCAAACTTGGCCAGCCAGCGAGTCGGCGTCACGCCCACTGAGCAGGTCAGCCATTCGCCCACTTCGTTTTTAATCCGTTTTTGAAATTCATAGCCGACTTTAGCTCCTTGATTCAAACTAGAAACCACTCCTGTTAAGTCAACAAAAGCCTCGTCAATTGAATAAGGCTCAATCTCCTCCGAATACTCAGCCGCAATCCGAAAGATCACCTCTGTAGTGGAACGGTACTTGGGCGGATCTACTTCTACAATTTTGAGGCTTGAATCAGCCTCCAGCCCCTCGCGAACGCGCATGCCCGTAACAATGCCCCCGGCTTTGGCTTCCTTGGAAGTAGCAATTAAACAGCCGCCCGGCGCCATAGTGGCAGCAATGCCTACTGGCCTGCCTCGTAGGTTTGGGTTGGCCTGCTGTTCCACTGCCGCAAAATAACTGTTCATATCAAAGTGGAGGATAACTCGATTCATATATTCTTGTTAGGCGTATAGCCGCAAATCCATGTCCTTAAGTCTATCGAGGGATTGTTTGCGGATACGACCGACCATGCCGTAAATAAAATTACGGCTATGCGTTTATAATTTATTTCACTCTCCTCTTCCTCGCCCTTTGAGAAAACTTGTGGCAATCAACACCAAGGCGTGGAACATAGTATAGGCGAGGCTTCCACGCCTTGCCTAGGCTAATTTTAATCCCTAAACTCCACCCGCTGGCAGTCAGTACAGTAAAACGGCTTGGGCGAGTCAGGAACAAACACTGGTAAGGCCTTAAGGGTTTTTCCGCAGTTACGGCAACCCTGTCCAACATCAACTTCGCCTCGCAAACCCAAAGGAATATGCTCGCTCATATTTTTCATACAGCCTCCTGCGCTTTCCACAGATACCATTCCAAGGTGACCGAGTCAAAGCACAGATCAAAAGTATTGCCGCCGCTAGACACGGCAAAGTGATAATAAAGCTTGCCTCCGTCCCGGCGCCGGTAAGTCAAATTGACCTTATCCACCTGATAGCGATTTTTGCCCCAATGAAAAGCAATAGGCTCGACTTTCCGATTATGGAAAGCCACTAGTGCGCCAATGGACTCTGCTTCTTGAGTAAAAGCCTGTGATTTCATGCCTTTATCTTAATTAACCTGCTTAATAAGTATACCCGAAGTTTTCCCGAAGGTCAAGACTTGTTTTAATAGTTCGTAATTATTCTATATTGACGTTTTCTACGGATTTGCTATTATTTTTTCGTTGGGTCGATCTTCCGCTTCTGCCCAACGAGCTCGTTTTCTAGGTGATCCGTCCCTTATCCTTCTTGTACCAATATCTGGAGAAAGCTGAGGTAGCTTTATGTTCTACGACGGCTTCTCGCATTTCACTTAGGGCAACACATTGGTTGAGCTATGTAATCGACGCATATTTCAGCCACATCCCCCATGTAAAATCAATGTCGATTTGGCCGGACGCATAAGTGCTCACCTCGTCGTGGTAAATATCGCCGCGAAGGTAGGGTCTGTTTGCCGGCTTACATCGGGCACCTCAATCAACATATGAGGTGCCCGTTTTTATGGTATAAGGCACATAAACGTCGGCATGAAATGCCTTGTTTTATGCTATGGTTAGCTTCTAATTGGCTATTTGTTATTTACCATGATTAAAAAAACATCTTAAATGTCCAAGATGCGCTTCATTAGATACAGTAAAAAAAGGAAAGAAGCGAGGTATACAGACTTATGTCTGTTACCAATGTAACTATCGGTTTAGCGCCAAACGTCGAAAAAAAACTGTTCAACAAAAGAACCTCTGGACTGACTATGTTTTCCATAAACAAACCCTAAGAGAGCTTTCAAAGGATTATCATAAAGACACACGCACCCTTCGTGCGTGGTTGTTTTGTTACGCTCCACCTGCTAAACATCATTGTCCTCGAGAGATTCATCTGGTGGTTGATGCCACTTACTTTGGCAAACGTACCGAGGATACTATCTGGTGTCTGGTGGTCGCTCGTGATCCATATGAATCAGAGAATCTATGGTGGTCTTTTGTACATACAGAAACTACTGGTGTTTACCTTGCTATGCGAAAAGACCTTGAAAGCTTAGGTTACACCATTCTGTCAGTTACCGGAGATGGTTTTGGTGGCATAAAAACAGCTTTTCAGGGTATTCCCTATCAGATGTGCCAGGTGCACATGGAACGTCTTGTTACCAAAGGAACAACAAAATATCCTAAACTTCAAGAGGGACAGATTCTTTTAGCATTGGTCAGAACATTACCATATACCGACTCTCATACGTTTCATGTACGATTAAAGCAGTATACAGATATGTACCATGGCTTCCTCAATGAAAAGACTATTCATCCTCTGTCTGGTGAGTGGAGCTGGACACATGAATCGTTACGCTTGGCCGTAAGCGCCTTAAGACGTTGGAAAAACTATCTTTTTACCTATAAACATAACAAAACAATCCCCAAGACTACCAATAGTCTTGAGGGTCACTTTAGACATATTAAAAGACTTACATGCGTTCATTGTGGTTTATCTAAAACACACAAGATTAAGGTTCTTAATACTATTCTACTAGCCGGAACTACCGCTCCAAGTGATGAGCTACTGAAAAATATCCTTTAAAAATACCGACGTTTATGTACCTTATGCCGTTTTTATTACATGCTAATTTCCAACCGTTAAAGTGTTCTGTAAGTAAACGACCACCAGCCTGAGGGCTGGTGGCTTTGGGTTTGCCGACTTCGTCGGCAGGGCGGCTGTTGAGTTGTTAAGAAGTCAGTTTGTCAAACAAAGAGGGTTGATTTATTTGGTTGTGATGATACTGGTGACGTA
>JAZDMR010000014.1:0-40255 GCA_043800725.1 bacterium
TACGTCACCAGTATCATCACAACCAAATAAATCAACCCTCTTTGTTTGACAAACTGACTTCTTAACAACTCAACAGCCGCCCTGCCGACGAAGTCGGCAAACCCAAAGCCACCAGCCCTCAGGCTGGTGGTCGTTTACTATCCATCAGTACACGTTCTTGTTAATTGAATTACCAGGTTGTTTTCAACTTAACAAAGGATTTCGGCCCATAAAAAACCTGATGCGTTCGCATTGCTTGGTCAGCCCAAGCTCGACGGATTTTCTTTTCTCTTAAGTCGAGTTTGGTTAAACGGTTTGTCTCGACCGCTTTTTTATAGCCGGTAATGGTTGCTTTAATTTTGGGAATGTAAAACCAATGAAAACCGGCCAGATAAGCGCGCCGGCAATAGTCCGCATCTTCACTGCGATAGCTTTTGTCAAAAAAGTAGCCTAGAGTTTCAAAGATATTCTTGGGAATTGAAAAGAAACAGCCGGCCAAATTCCAAAATGGCCAGGGGTCAAAATAGGTTTTGCCTTTGTGCATTATTTTATAACCATCCATATAAGTATAGCCACCCAAGATTGCGTTATTGTCCCAGTCTTTGTGTGCTTTTAGCAGAATACTTATCCAATCCCTGGTTTTCAATTGCACGTCATTATCAATTACAGTAAAGTAGTCGTATGTTTTGTATTTATTTAATATGGCATTAACGCTTTTGGGCTTTCCTTGATTTTTCTGATTGCGAAAGATTTTTACCCGGGGCAGATTAAGGTATTTTTTCAATACCGTTTGTGTTGATTTATTGCTGGCATCGTCAATCACCGCAATCATGTCGCGATTTGGTGTTGTGGTATTGATTAAAGAGTCCAAGCATTTCTTGGTCAGTACAGGCTTGTTATAAACAGGCACGATAATGCAGTGCCGCTTTGGTTGATTATTCATTGTTTATCTTTTTGAGTATTAAGGGGATTATTTTAAAATCCCTTTTTAGCGTGTCAGCCAGACTGTTATTATATAGCGCCGCGGCCGGGTGATAAAGCGGCAGATAAACCTGGCCGTGTCTTTTGTATGGCTTGCCGTGAACTTGTGAGATCTTAAAATCCTCGGGCAAGAAGTGCGCCATAGCGTGCCGGCCCAGGGTGCAGATCATTTTTGGTTTTAGTAATTGCAATTGAAATATTAAATAACGGGTAGTGCAAGTGTTTACCTCTTCCAGCTCAGGATCGCGATTATTGGGCGGTCGGCACTTGACCACATTGGTGATAAAAACATTCTCGCGCTTCATATTAATTGATGTCAGGAGCTCCTCCAAAAACTTACCAGCCGATCCCACAAACGGCCGACCAGTTTGGTCTTCACGCTTACCCGGACCCTCGCCTATGAATACAATTTCTGGGTTAGGATTGCCCTCGCCAGGCACAGCCTGAGTGCGTGATTCATGTAGGGGACACTGCTGGCATTTATTAATTAAAGCATCAATATCAGCTAGTGATTTACTCATTATTAATAAAAACTGTATAATATAATTGGTATTTTTAAGTTTACCATTTCAGCTTCTTTATTTACCAGTTCTCACTAATTAACAAATTAACTATTTACCCAATAAACCAATGAACAGACCCCTCGGCTTTGCTTGGCTCCCCTTACTCATTATCATCGCCACCCTGGCCGTAGCGGGCGCAGTTGGCTATGTTGTGGTGACGGAGAATACTAATAGCAATTTAAACACTGGCAATATAATTAGAAACACAAACACAGCAACACTCCCAACTGTTTCAATGCTTTCTTTGGGCGAGCCCGCATATACTACCAACATATATGATACGGATAGTTTGGTTGGAGAAATTTGGCAAGTTGATGCAGCCACCAATACAGAGATTCTTTATGCTGTTTATTCCTCAGATGGAAATACCGCGCAGGTGCAAGGCAAGGCCAGGCAGCTGGCGGCAGAAGATGTGACCAGTGAAAGCACCGTAGTCGTGGGCGACTTAACCGGCTGGCAAGCTACTCGAAGCGTCGATTTCATCCAAGTTCATACCTATGTTGTGGTTGGTGATTATCTGGTCGATATCGTGCTCCGGAATCCGACGCTGGAGCAGCACTACACGGAATATAATGCGGCATTGGCCGAAGCCACGTTTACTGGGACCGGTAGCGCAAACCAGCTTTTGGGCGGCGATGCCGACGAACACGGCTGTATTGGCTCGGCCGGCTATTCTTGGTGCGAGGCCAAGCAAAAGTGCTTGCGGACCTGGGAAGAAGACTGTTCTTCAGCCAATACCAATACGAATACGGCATTAAACACGAACACCACAACCACAACTAATACAAACGCAAATGTAGGAATTGATCCTCATTGGCAGTCGTATTCGAACACAACTTATGGCTACACGATGAAATACCCAACAGGTTGGTCATACTCCGACAACACGCCTGACGGAGTGAAAGTAATTGCATTCCGTCAAGGAGATAACACAGATTTTTCGTTTCGAGTTGAGGTAGATGCTACGTCAAATACTTTGCAGCAAGAAGCGGATGCGTTTGTTGGTAGCAGTACAGATTATGAAACTAGCAACACTACTGTTGATAATCAGCCTGCGATCAAGTTGGTTTTGAGAGAAACCTACGAAACAGTACTAGTGATTAATGATGGCAAGCTTTATATGATCAGCACAGGGGAAAATCCAACGCAGATAGAAGAGCAAATGCTGGCCAGCCTTAAATTCACGGATGAAACTACTGACTGGCAGACGTATACGAATGAGACGTATGGTTATTCCATTAAGTACCCATACAACTGGACTGCTTCTGAATGGATTGATATAGAACATGTGCAAGTGATTCCCTCTGAATATACACCAGGCACTAACCAAGCAACTGGGAGGGCCCTATCAATAGAAATCGCAGACAGTATAAACGAAAATGATATTATTATTGATGGTCCAGAGGCTGTTAATATAAATAATATTAGTGCGATTCAACAAACCGAAGGAGGTATGGTTAATTATCTTATGACTTATTTCGAAAGAGATAGCGAAGGATATATTCGGATATATTGGGGGGATGCTCATACTGATACTTATCCCGAATATAATCAAATCCTCTCCACCTTCCAATTCACAGAATAAGCTAATTTTTGACTAATGCCGAAAAAAAATAAAAGGCAGCAAATATATTTTTTACCAGGATTTATTGTTTTGGGGGTGATAGTAATTATGGCCGTTCTTGGCTATGAAATTACGGATCACTTAAACAGGGAAAGCAATACAAATACTGCCAATGCTAATATAAATTCCGCTGTAAAATCCACCTGTGGCGTAGGCTCATTTGCTTTAGATTATCCGGTTCAGGAATTAATTAGCGATTACGCTGATGAAGCCATGAAAACGGGAACTTATTCTGCCAAAGGTTATGTGGTGGGCCAGTCTGCCTGCCCGCCATGCTCTGGGGGTGCGATGTGCATGCCTTGTCCTCCGGATTCCATAGTTGTTAACACTGATTACCCCATGGAAAGCGGCATTAACATGGAAACTGACAATCCGGGGTTATATCCGGCTGGCAATTATTATTTATTCACTTTTTCTATTGAGGCGCCGGATTCCCTGCCTGTGCTGATAAAAGCTGAAGAAACACCCGTGATCTCAAACACAGCGACTGACAGCTTAACCAGCCAAACAGACGACGGAAATATTGCCTATACCAATAATGTTTGGAATTTTTCATTTGAATTTCCTGATGATTGGACGGTATTGCGCGACACCTTAGCTGATAAAAGCAGTACTGATTATGCCAATCAAACCGGCGCGCTGTTTGTCGGCGTACCGGAAGATGAAAACGGCAGATCAGTGCCCTCGGTCAACCTTTGGATAACCCCGGACGGCTTTGGCCCGTTTTTCCCCAATGAAACATGGACTATTGAAAAAACCGGCGGCCATGGTTTTCGAGTTACCAAAAAAATTGTGCACGCAGATGATGGCAATCAAAATTCGGAGTATTATCAGATTATTGCCAGTGAAAGCAGCCTCGATGCTCCAAATCGATTCTATATCCACTACACTGCTTTATCGACCACTAGCGCGACTTGGCCGTCTTTTGTCGAGGATAGCTTGGTCGCTTTTAATTTTTCAGGCATGGCAGACCAGGCGTTATTAAAGGCGGCATTGGCAGAAAAGAATAATGTAGCAACCGGCAGCCTGACTCTTAACCTTACTCATGAAACAGACAGCCATGTTCGGGGCGGCGTGATATTTGATCAATCAGAAACCGATAGTGAAGAAATATTTTATGCTGCGCTAAAAAATGATTCCTGGGAAGTGATTGCTCAAGGTGGGAGTAATGTGTTGTGCGATTTGCTGATTTTAAACGACTTCCCTCCAGACATGAGGGAGGGGTGCGTGCCGCCTTCGCCGGAGAGTTAATCAACAAGCAGCCGGGACGCAGCACCGCGAAGCGGGGTCCCGCCTCTATATTTTTAAATATCTGTCGCGGGAGAGACCTCGGCTATGGGATTAAATAAACCAACGCGCATTTTGGAAAACATGCGCTAGGCGAGAATATTCGATTGTAAATCTCTTGGTATTGCCCCGGTTAAATGGCGGCTGCCGGTCTTGGTTATCAAATACATGTCCTCGATACGAATTCCCAGGCGACCAGGCAAATAAATACCAGGCTCGATTGTGACCACGTCGCCTATTTTCAGTTTACCCAGTCCCTTTTTGGTGGGCGATAACCAGGGCGGTTCGTGAATTTGTTTACCCACGCCATGTCCGGTACTATGGATAAAGTATTTGCCATAGCCAGCGCGCTTGATTATTGAGCGGGCCCGGCTATCAATTGTCTGGGCTGGAATTCCGGGTTTTAGCAATTTCGCTGACTGTTGCTGAGCCATGAAAACCAGCTGATAAAGTTTTTTCTGCAGATTTGTTGGTTTGTCCAAAAAAACAGTGCGAGTAATATCAGTTTTCCAGCCCCGGTGGGTTACGCCAAAATCGATTTTGACTGCTTGGCCTTTAATCAGTTTTTTATTGGTAGGCCAATGGTGAGGCTCAGCCGCGCTGGCGCCGGTTGCCACAATAAAACGAAAGGCTTTTTTTGCAAAGCCCTGTTGTTTGAGTATTTGCCAAAGCAGGCAGGCTACTTGTTTTTCAGTTAGTTCGGGTTTAACCTGCTTTAAAAACAAGGGCCAGACTTTGGCTATCTTGTTTATTGCTTGAATTTGGGCAGCCGCCTTGGTCATTTGAAGCTCTAAAGACGCTTGATCAGTAGGCTGTGAATTTGGGGAGAAGCAATTAAAATGTCTTTTGATTGCATGGTCCAGTCATTGCCCTGGAAATCAGTTACCATGGCCCCAGCCTCTTGGGCAATCAAAGCTCCGGCGGCTACGTCCCAGGGATGAGCGCCCGGTACGATTAAAGCATCAGTCCGGCCGCTGGCCACATAGCAGCCCTCCAGCGCGGCTGAGCCTAGTTGGCGCATGTCTTTTCCAGTCAGTTTAAGCTTATTAAAAAGCTTGATGGCTCGCTTGATATCTAGTATTCGATTGCCGTAGCAAAAAGACAAGAACGAATGATTAAGCTGGTAAGTTTTTGATACTTTAATATTTTTATTATTTAACTTAGCGCCTTTGGTTGTCCGGGCTGTAAAAAGTTCATCAATTAACGGATTATACACAACTCCCAGGATCGGGCGCGATTTGTACGTCAAAGCGATTGAAATGCAGAAAAAAGGATTTTTCATGGCAAAGTTGGTAGTGCCGTCCAAAGGGTCAACCACCCAGACATAATCAGAGCGCTGTCCATAACTTCCAGATTCTTCGCTTAAAATCGAGTGATCGGGAAATTTATTTTTTATCGCTTCAAGAATTATTTTGTCAGCCAGTAAATCAAATTTGGTAACAATCTGGGTTTTGTATTTATCGCGCCAAAGCACTCTTTGCTGTTTATAAAATTCTTGGGCAAGAGTACGACCGACTTTTTTTACCAGATGGACCACAAACTGCTCGGTATTTTTTGGCAAATCAGCGCCCGTGTATTTATTTAATATCAGCTTAGTTTTGGCAATATCGTTTTTTATGTCAGCTTTTAGTTTTACTGGATTATGATACTTCTTAATCGGCCTTAAGTATTGTAAAAGCTCGACTTTAATAAATCCTTGAGTGATTTTTTCACTGTTAAGTAGGTGTATTTCAATTTTATTCCGTTTCACTGACTTATTTCTATAGGGAACGCCCAGAACAAGGATTGCAGGAATTTGTGCGCTATCAAGCCAAGCCCAAACAGCCCAGACGCCGTTTTTGGGCAACTTTCCTTTGATGCTTGTTCGAGCTAGGTTAAGGGTGGGGTAGCCAGTATGGCGGGCAATGCCCTCGCCTTTAATTATTTTTCCGGTGAATGATTGCGCCATTTAAGCAAGAGAATTAATAATTTCCAAGCTTAGGTCAGAAAGCGAATTAATAATCAGGTCAGCTTGAGATAGGTCCTGGACAGGAGTATAAGGGTTTTTTACCGCAATGCATAGGCAGCCGGCCGCTTTGGCTGCTTCAATTCCGTTTGTGGCGTCCTCCAGCACCAAACATTCTTCCGGTTTTAGCCCCAGTTTATTTATTGCCATGGTAAAGGTTTCCGGATCAGGCTTGCCTAAGTGAACGTCGTCGCCGGTGATAATTACCTCAAAATCCGGTTTGAGATTGAATTTATCCAAAACCAGCTGCACATAAGGCCTGGTACCGGAAGTGGCTAAAGCGATTTTTAACTTTTCTTCATGGAATATCCATAGCGACCGGATTACCCCGGGCATTAGTTCTAATTTATCACGCACCAGCTCGAGGAATATTTTTTCTTTTTCAAGCTCTAGCTTTTCCGGTTTCACGGGAATGTTTAGATGGCTGATTATTAAACGGTAAACATCAACTATTTTCATGCCGATAAAACGTCTTTGCAAAGAATCAGGCATATCTTGGCTTGATGCGCCGTATTTATTTAGAACTTGTTCGCTGGACTGTATATGAAGACCGATCGAATTTACCAGCAAGTCATCCAGATCGTATATGGCCGCCTTAATCATAAGTCATTCTTTGCCGTCTCTTAGCTTCTTAACCAACTCAAGATCTTGAATCCGCTTATCGTCGCTGGGAGTTTCTAGGATTGCCAGCAATCCAGCCATTTTTTTATAATTTAACAATGCTTGAATGCCAGTTTCACCAATTTCGCCTAGGCCGATATGTTCGTGGCGATCACGCCGGCTGCCTAATTCAAACTTTGCATCGTTGAGATGAATCACTTTTAGTCGGTCCAGGCCGATTATTTTATTAAACTCGGTTAAGGTTTGTGCCACATCTTTGGCGGTCCTCAAGTCGTAACCAGAAACGAAAGCGTGGCAGGTATCAAAACAAACACCAACTCTTGCCGGCACTTTCTTTTCCACTTGTTTTATTATTGTGGCGACTTCTTCAAAAGAATCGCCGATAATGGCCCCGGCGCCGGCTGACAGCTCAATCAAAAACTGAGTAGTTCCTTTGTACCCCTTTAGCAGCTCAATAATGCCCTCGGCAGTCAGCTTAAGCGCTTGTTTTTCGCCCAAGTCTTTGGTGCTGCCTAAGTGAGTCATCATGGCCTGGCAGCCCAGCAAGCTTCCGCGCTCCAGCTCTTCTCGCAAGACCCTTGAAGAGGCTTGGCGGATTCTCAGCTTATCAGAAGCAAAGTTGATATAGTAGGGAGCGTGTATTACCGAAGGCAAGTCATAGCCCCGGGAGCGCTGGCGGAATAAAGCAATGGTTTGTTTGTCTAGCTTGGGAGCGGGTCCGCCTCTGGGAGAACGCGAAAAAAACTGAAAGCACTCGCAGCCCAGCTCATAAGCTTTTTGTACTGCGTCAGCTACCGACCCGGCGGCCGAAACATGAGCGCCTAGGCGAGGGCCATTAAAAATTTTCTTTTGGTTTGCAACCTGAGGCATGGTTGATCAGTTTATGCTGGTAAATGCCAGATTGGCTAAGTGCCTGATTGGTTGGGACTGGTTAGGATTGATTGTTATCAAGTCAAAGCGGTAATTGTTCGACAGATATTCAGGGTGTTCATTGCGATAATTTTCAATTGTCTGAATTAATTTTTCTTGTTTTGCTTGGTTTACGGATTCTTCTGCTGTGCCGAATTTGTTGCTTCTTCTCAGTTTGACTTCCACAAAAACCAGGGTTTCTGAATCAAGGGCAATTAAATCAATTTCCCCATAGCGGCAGGTATAGTGATGGTCGATTATTTGATAGTTTAGTGTGCGGAGATAAGCCTCGGCTTGGGCTTCCCCGCTTGATCCCGCTATCTGGCTGGGCGATGGCATATTTGATTATTTGCCCGTTGTTTTTTCCAGCAATAAACCATAGTGGTAGGGACCAGCCTCAAAAGCCTTGATTTCTTTAAGGCCGGCTTTCTGAGCATAGACTCTGACCCGGGCTGGCAGGATCAGCTGTTTATCGCTGGGTCCGAAGGATACTTGTCCGGTTTTCCAATCCAAGACCAAGAGCTTGGCGTTATTTTTCAGCATACGAACGGTTTCTTTTATCACTTCAGCGGGTTTATCTGTTTGGTGCAAAGTATTAGCCAGGATGCCAAAGTCAATAGTACCGTCTTTGATGGCCTTGGTAGCGCCGAAGATTTCTAAGTTGGACCAGACAGTGTAGACGTTTATCAGGCCGGCCATGCGCGCCTTGCTCAGGACTGATGATAGAGCGGACTTAAGAATGTCAACGGCGTAGACTTTTCCTTTGTCTCCTACTAAATGGGCGGACTGAAGAGTGAAGGTACCGGCGCCGCCAGAACCAAAGTCACCAACGGTCATTCCAAAATCAACACCAACACGCTTAAGAATGTCAGCGGAATTAAGCAGGACTGTACCGGTGGGAAAATTATCCATTCGAGTGATTAAGTAAAATCGATTCTTAGTATACCATAATTGGCTATCCGGGTCGAACTTTAAATTCAACAAAAACTGCGTCGATGGATGGGCGAGTAACCCCAATGCGCCAGGGCTGATTGATGCGCTTTGGTGCCATAGCCTTTGTGTTCATCAAAGCAGTATTCCGGCCAGATTTCGTGATATCTAGTCATTAAATAATCGCGATATACTTTGGCAATAATTGAGGCTGCGGCAACTGTGAATATTTTGGAATCAGCCTGGTTGATTGATTCGGTGGTTATTTTAATATCCAATTTTAACGGTCCATCAATTACTACCCGGCGCGGGTTAATCGGCAGATTAGCTAAAGCTTGTTTGAAAGCCTGCTGATTAGCATAGGTGACTCCTTTTATATCAATAACTGTGTGTTCAACAATTCCTATACCCCAACTGGCTCCGCTTCTAATAATATCTACAAAGCGCCGCTGTCTGGCACTGGGTGTTAATTTTTTTGAATCGTTGATGCCGTTAATTTTTACGCTTCTAGGAAAAACCACTGCGGCAGCTACCATGGGTCCGGCCCAAGCGCCTCTGCCCACCTCGTCTAAACCGGCGATAGTATTAATTCCCTTTCGCCAATAGTCTCTTTCGTAGTTTGTTTTAATGCCTTTATGGGCCATATATTTATCCTACCTTGGTTGTGTGTAAAAGAGAACAGCCTTGCTTTATAAACAAGGCTGTTAAAGGATTTTTTAGGGTCGGATTAGGCATTAGAACGATCAGGGGATAAAATCTGCCGTACCGGAATACCGAAGGCCCACTCCACGCCCAGCAATTCATTGTTGCTATAGTCGCGACCAATGAGCGGATGATTATTAAGATAGCGGCGGACTGAACGCGCTCGCCAGCCTTCGGTCAGCCACAACGGCAAAGCAAGGATTGAATAGCAGAGAACAATCAGGGCAGCAATCACATACGCAAGAGCGGTCTCTACCTTATCACCAATGGTTGATTGGTTCTTTTTCAAAGCAACGCCCTCCTTTCAGGGCTATACTTTAAGCAAGCATTAATCAAATGTCAATAAACGAAAAGGCGAGCGTTCAATGAACAATCCATGTTGAACGCTCGCCATACCCTCCTGGCATGTGGAACCTCCTTGTATTGGCCTCCTGGCACTCTTTGGGAAGCGGGCCAGCTCCCTGGTGTAAAAATTTTCTTCGGGAAGGTATTCTTTCCCCCTAATTTTCGTATTTAATTTTTAAAGCGGACACGACATTTATTATTTACTAAAGCTTACGTTATTTATTGTAGGGGAGTCAAGGGGGATTATAATGAAAAACAATTAGCCTTCGAAGGACTTGAGAAGAGTAATTGTTTTTTTAGTTTCTCAAATCCGCTCGGACACTAAAAACAGACTCTGGGGAGGGATATTTTGTGGACTGATTTTTAAAATGAGATTAACCTCGCGCCGACTTGGCTTGACTTACTCTTTCTAAGGCGACGATATAAGCACCCGTTCTCAAGTCGGTTTTATATTTTTTAGTAGTGTCCCAGACTAATTTAAAAGCCGATTTCATTTTAGCATCCAGCTGCTTGAGCACTTCTTGATCGCTCCAAACCACCCCCTGCTTATTCTGGGCCCATTCCAGATATGAGCCGGCCACGCCGCCTGAGTTAGCCAGGATATCAGGCACAACCGGAATTCCTTTTTTAAATAGGCGAGTGTCGGCCTCCGGAGCAGTGGGACCATTGGCCATTTCCAAGATGGCCCTGGCTTTAATCCGGCCGACGTTAGCTTTAGTGATTACATTTTCGAGAGCTGATGGAATAAGCAAGTCAACTTTAAGTTCCAGCAATTTGTTATTCGTAATTTGCGTGAAATTAGTAAAGTCGCAAACCGTGCCGACGCAGTAGTGGCCATGAATCATGCCTTCTCGCTGTTTTGTTTTCAGAACATGCTTGGGGTTCATTGGCTTGCCGTTTTTGGCGTGGATGCCGCCGCGGGAATCTGACAGGGCGATTATCTTAAATCCGGCATCATGCAGCAGCTGGGCCACGTTGTATCCCACATTGCCGAATCCTTGGACCGCTACAGTGGTTTTTTGGGGATTCCAGTTAAGCTGTTTGGCCAATTCCAGAACAATGGTCAATCCGCCGCGGGCCGTAGAATATTCGCGAACTGGAATGCCACCCAGTTCTACGGGTTTGCCGGTAAAAGCGGCCGGCTGCCACTTACCGGATAGCTTAGAATATTCATCAACCATCCAGCCCATGATCATGGGGTTGGTGTTTACATCAGGAGCCGGTACATCAATATCAGGGCCCAGGTAAGGGAAGATTGCTTTTACCCAGCTCCGGCTGAGCTGCTCCAGCTCGCGTTTGGAAAGCCTTTTGGGGTCTACAGTGACTCCGCCCTTGCCGCCGCCAAAAGGTATATCGATAACAGCCGTTTTCCAAGTCATCCAGGCAGACAGGGCTTTTACTTCGTTTAAATTAGTTTGAGGATGGAATCGAATGCCGCCCTTAAACGGCCCGCGGCTGTCATTATACTGCACTCGATAGCCGGTAAAGATTTTTTTAGCGCCGTTATCCATGGTAACGGGTATGGAAAACTCAAGCACGCGCTTAGGCTTGGTCAGTTCAGCAACCGTGTCTTTGGGTAAATTAATAAGCTTAATAGCTTTATCCAGCTGCTGTAATGACGAACGGAATGGATTAGTAGCCATAAGAGCTGAATAATTAGACAGCTAAAATCAAGCTTGGTAAATGACTTATTGTTCCAATCGACTAACCAAGAGCCTTATTCAGCTCCTCAGTGATCGATTCTTTTGACTGAACGCCGCTTGCCTGCCAGATAATTTTACCTTCTTTAAATAAAATTACGGTAGGAATAGACATGATGCCGAATTTTTGAGCAAAGGCGGGGTTTTTATCAACCTCCAGTTTGCCTATCTTGGCCTTGCCTGCAAAGTCTTTGGCAATCTCTTCAATAATCGGCCCTTGAACTCGACAAGGCCCGCACCAGGGAGCCCAGAAGTCCACTAAGACCGGTTGGGATTTTTCCTCTTCTACTTCTTTGGTAAAAGTTTCGTCGGTCAGTGTTAATTCAGCCATTTTATATAATGTTACAAGTAAAGAATATTACTCACTTTAACGGCCAAAGGCTATTTTGTCAACCTTGTTCAGAGCTACTCTTAACGGGGTCAACCACAGGTTACCCTTAAGGTTTATTTATTATACCTTATCCTTGGCCTTTTTAAGAAATTCCAGGACTTTCGTGGTATTAAACTTTATGTTAGTGTTGCTTGTTAATAGTAATTTTAATAATATTAATGAGTCATGGAAAGAGAAAGTGCACCAGATATAAATCCTGAGAAAATTGAACAGCCCTTTGTTGGGGATAATTTAGAAATGAAATCTAAAGAAGATCGAGAAAGGACTGAGAATATACGAGGGAGATCTAAGTTAAATCAGGTTTTTCGTAGAGTCCTTTCTCGGACCTTTATTAAACTTGAAAGGATGTGGTACGAAGAAGAGGATTTAGAAACACTAAGGCAGCTTGAGGGTGTGACTGAAAGGTCTGCCAGCTTAGCTAAAGCGGCTGGAGAATATTATCGGATATTATTTCAAAAGGCCCAACGGCAGCCCGAACAAACCTATGAACATAAAGGGAGAGATGACGAAGCAGCTGGTTATATGAAAGACATGGCTACGCGCCTTAGAAGATTAAGGGAGAAAATGCCCAGGCAAGAATTCGTCACCCGGCTCCAGGCAGTCCTGCACGAATCAGACGAAGAATATGCTACGGAAATAAATGAAGAACAAATTGATGATGGTACTTATGAGTCACGTGGTGAGCGTTTAAAGCAGTCTGAAGGTGATAATGTTATTGAAGAAGGAGTTGAGAATTTTAAATTTAACCAGGGTAATATTGCTGAATCTACACTCATGATTCGCAATCCTCAGACAGGTATGCGTCTTGACCTGGGTCAACTATTGCCTGATCAACGGAATATGGCCCCAGGTCGGCTAGTTGATTACCAGGCGGAGCTAGATAAAAATACCAATGAGATAGTACATAAACCAATACCGGTTAGCTTAAAAGAGCAAACAAGCATGAGGAAAGATGATAAGTTTGCTTATTATCCCGGAACAAGAAAAGTTGTTTATGGCGACCTATCAGAAAAGGGTGGTATGCTTAGCCTCTTACATGAAATCAGTCATAGTTGGCAATCAGTTTATTTGCCAGACAAGCCAGGCAGGTACGATTTTAGACAATTTTATAGTAAAATAAAGGTAGAATTAACAGTTCATGAAAGATTTGAAAAAGATTTTCGAGAAGGCCGGATGAGTAGTGATGAAATAAGTTGGTATCGTGATTTTTTTATAGAAGAATTGGGACAATTAGGCGTTGAAGTAAATCTGAATCATCTTTATGGTGAAGGTGTGGAGTTACAAGAAGGTGAATTTCGGATAAAAGATGATTTAAGCAATCGAGAGTTTATTATTAGAAGCGAAAAGCTCAGCGAATTAGTGAATGAGTACGCCGCTGAAGAAAGGGATGCCTGGGCCCATGCGTTACGAGTCATGCGCTTCTTAAGAAAGCAGGGATTTGATATTGCACCCGATATTAAAACGCTGGATGATGTCAGGCAAGTGGTTGATTCTGCTCTGCAAACCTACCAAGATTCTATTGATAGGGATATGGAATCGGTGAATTCAAAAACAAGATTTACTCGTTTACCGAGAAGGAAAGAATCGAGAGAAGAATAACCTAATTATTTATCCTCGGCCTTTTTAAGAAATTCCAGGACTTTTTTGTTGCGCAGGTGGCCCTTGAGCGAGTCTTTGAAGTCTTGGGATGAGAAATTATCAGGCATGATGCCCTGGGCCGAAGCTTGTTCTGTTCTGGCTTGGGCTTCCGCTTCCAGTTCAGTTTCAGGCACTTCGATTTTTTCTTGATCGGCAATATGTTTAAGCAGAAGAGCGCTCTTGATTCTTTTTTCAGCGGTGGGAGCCATTTCCTTTTTCAAGTCGTCCTCGGTTTTTTTCATATGATTAAGATAGTCTTCCCATTTCAGGCCGCGGCGAGTGATATCGTCTTTCATTTCGTGTATAATACGGCTTTGCTCAACATGCCTAAGCAGCTCCGGCAGAGGATCGTATTTGGTGTTCTTGATAATCTCTTCTATGATGGACATTTCAAAGACGTTTTCCATCTCGCGGGTTTTTTCTTCAATCAGGTTTTCTTTGATCTGTTCCTTTAATTCGCCCAGGGACATGAATGAGCCAAGAGATTTGGCAAATTCATCGTTGGATTCGGGCAGTTCGACATTCATTACTTGATTAACCTTGACTTGGCACTCTACTTGCTTGCCCGCCAAACCTTTATCCGGATTATTTTTCGGAAAAGTTAAAATAAAAGTTTTTTCTTCATTAGCTTTCATGCCAATCAGGTTTTCTTCGAAACCGGGTATTAGATTATTATCGCCGATTGTCACGGGATAATTAGAAGCCTGCCCGCTATCCAGAGGTACGTTATCCATAAATAGTTTGAAGTTCATTTGGAGCTTATCACCACTAGCCGCCGGCCGGTCAACCGCTGATTCTTTAGCGCGCATTTTCCTCAGGTCAGTAAGGGTTTTTTCTACGTCCTGGTTGGTTATATTGGAATGCTGTTTTTTTACTTTTATATTTTGGTAATCAGTAGAGAGTATTTTAGGCATCAAGGCTATCTTGGCCTTGTAAATCATTTCATTGCCCGGAGCCAGCTTTTCAACAGTAATTTCCGGCGGTCCGACCGTTACCAGCCCGTGTTCCTTGACTGCTTCGGCAAAAGTGCGGCTGACAATGCTTTCGGAAGCCTCATCGTAAAGTCCGGGTTCGCCCACTCGCTGTTTAAGTATCTCATAGGGCGCTTTGCCGGGACGGAATCCTTCAATATGGATTTTATGGGATAAGCGAACAGCAGCTTGTTTTAAAAATGGCTCAATCCGTTCTGGTTCCACGATTATCTCCAAAATCACGGTACCTTGCTCATTACTAATAATATTACTTGGCATATATTTCGTTACTAATTACAGTAAAACTTGACTAATAAAGCGGGGGTATAGTAGCATAGAGGCAGATCATTCACAAATGATTGGTATCAAGAGCGGACAAAGGGAACGTGGCCCGTTTGTATGTCCCAGCAACCACCCTATGGGGGAATGGTGCTTTCCACAGCTCTGCCGGATTTTTGGCAGGGAACGATGCGTAAGTGTAGTTCCCTGGGCAGAGTCCAGGGATTTTTTGTATGGCATACAGAAAAAGTGCTCTACACTACATGAGCGCAGAAATGGGGATCACATGTCTATTGTAAAACCGCAAAGGGATGCTATTGAGGTCTTGCTCAGGCATATGCATGGGGAGAGGGGAGTACCGAAAACTTTTAAGGTGGACCATAATGTGACCACCAAGGAAGGGAAACGACTTCATCTGCTTGGGATCAGTCCTGGCACCAGTTTGTGTGGTGGAAATTGGTGCAAAACCAGAGTAGCGGTCTTCCTTGAGGTTAATGGACAGACAGAGGATTATAAGAGGTGCGAACTCGGCGATGATGGCATGGAAGTTCAAGGAGCTGTGATACTAACTACCATACCCGACTCCAACGAATGTCGGGTGCGTCTGCTCATTCGAGATGCTAGCAAGGGCATATTATTCGCCAGCGACAGAGAGGAACCCTACTGGACTACGACCTGTAGCTGATCATTTACCAAAGCGGCTATTCTATTTCGAATGGCCGCTTTCGCTTTGACTAAATTCATACTAAGCGCTAGTCTAGAAATAGTTCTTAACATTACATTTTAAGGAGGAGAAGCCTAAGACGTTTAGGGCTTTTTTGGATTTGTCGGACCCATAAACCAAGGAGACATTAATAAATGTATCAAGAGAGTAGTGAATCAGAAGCTGTGCTGAATGTCTATGGTCGGGCTCGACAATCTGGATCTTTGGGCGCGTCCTGGCCGCTTAAACCAATCATTCATATTAACGGAAGCAATATATTTTTCTTATGTGGATTCATCGCAACACTCGAAGCAAGTCGAAATCAAAGAACTGGCTGGGTAGCAATCTATCGCCAAGACACACCAAGGGAAACAGTCGGGCATCCAGCGGGCCTGCCGTTAAATGATTCCACCCGGGTCAGTGCCGCAGTGTTGGTAAGCAAAAACTTGACAAGCGATCCTTGCGAGACAGTTCAACTGTTGATTTTCCAGGAGAAGGGGACGGTAACCATGTCTTATGACCTGACTTGTCGGTTCTGCAATGGTTTCGACCCAGACTAGAGGACGTTCCGCAGCCTTGCCGATAGTTGGTAGGGCTGCTTTTCTTTTTTACCGAAACACAGTGCGCCCTAGAGAAGATGCGCTGTTTAATAGGGATTAATCCTTAGGGCGATTGTCAAGAATACGTTTTTCTTTGAGCTCGGTTTCCATACCTAGGCGCTGGAGCATGACCGGCACGGTGGTTGATTCGGCTTTTACAGTTAAGAGCATTTTATCCTTGATTGCCTTGACCACTTCAGTTTTAACCCTTTCCGGATCCAAGTTATTCTTTGGTGCCAAGTGAATGGTTATTTCGTCAATCTCATGCGGGTCATTATTTTTTTTGGTCAGTTCGACTTGCCATTCTTCCACTCCGGGCATGCCCGAGAGCAAGGGATAAAATTCGTTCAAGTTAACTAATTCGCCTTTTAGTTTGGTTAATTCAAATTCTCTCATTTCAGTAACCCGTTGTATGTCCGGGGAAATAATCGGCACTGTTTTTCCGCAATATTTGCAAGGCTCATTAGTAATTCCTTGGACCATATCGCCCGTGCGATAGCGCATAACTACAGAGCCGCGCCAATTAAGAGCTGTGTAAGCAAGCTCACCGGCTTCGCCTTCTTTGATGCGCTTACCTTCCGGATCAATCACTTCAAAATATTCCAGGTCCGGGTAAGTGTGATAGCCGCTTTGTTCATCGCATTGGATCCAGGCGGTTTTGCCTTCGGTCATAGCGTAAGTAGCCAGAATTTTTACCTGGTCGTTTTTTAGTTCCCTGGCCAGGGCTTTGACTTTTTCCCTTAAACCCGGACTGACCCGGTCGCCGCCAAAGATAATATGTTTAAGGCCGGAAAAGTCGCTCTTTTGCTTGACAGCTTCGCGGAACAGGTGGTAGCAATAGCCGGGGATAAAAGTAACCAAGCCGGCTTTCATGCGCTCGAGCGCGTCGATGATTTTTTGCGTACCCATTATTTTCCCGCCGCCGGTTTGCAGGCTGGTCATGCCGATTTGAGTCATGGCGCTGTAGGTCAGCCAAAAAGCCAGGTGCGGCGAATAAGGAAAGGCATTAATGCCCACCAACTCAGGGTCGACGCCAGACACTTCTAGCAAACGTTCGCCAGATTCGCGCAAGGTTTGGAGATCCCTGGCTGAGTAGCTAAAAGCTGTTGGTAAAGCTGAGCGGCCGGTAGTAAAGTGAAGATGGATGGGCTTGTATTCCCAGGCTAGCATTGGCTTGGGGTCTTGTCCCCGCATTTTCATCATTGCGATTTTGGCCAGCATGGACTTGGAAGCATGCTTTTTTATCAACTGTTCATCCGGCTGGAGCATGAAGGTTTTTGGCTTGCCCTGATCCTCTTCAGTAGGCGCTAAGTCAGCCTTAGTCACAAAAGGCAGTTTTACCAGGTCGTCAGTCGTTTTAAAATCGGCAAAGCTTAGGTTATTGTCTTTAAAAAGTTTTCGATAAAAAGGACTATAAGGCAGTTGATGCCGGATCATCTGAGCTAGGTTTTTATTTTGCAGTTTTTGCCGTTCCTCATAGGTTAGGTGAGAGATTTGTTGCCAATTCATATTTTTGGATTAAAATGGATATTTTTTAAAGCATAAAGGAGCTAGCCTATTCATTATCTCACGCGTCTTGGTTCGGAGCAAAGGTTCATCCCAGACATCAATTGTTTGTTTGGGCCATTGAAGGGGAGAGCCGAAGTTTATTTGAGTATTTTTTAGAGTGTTAAAAAGGTGACGCATTGATAAAGAATAGCTGGGGTAAGAAGGACCGATAATGCCCATTGGTACGACTGGTAACCCGGTCATCAGGGCTAGCCTGGCACAACCGGTTTTTCCGGGCTGAAGTTCAGGTGAATTATTTCTCCGGCCCTCAATATAAAAACTCATGATCGCTTGACCGGTTAGTTTACTCTGGGCCAGTCGCAGACTATCAGCAGGATAACTTTTACTCATGGGTATGGCCTGATCACCGATGATCCAGTAGTTTTTGGTTTTAGATATGATATATAGTTTTCGCTTGGGCTTAAGCTGTGCTACGGACAAGAAGACGATTATCCAATCCAACCAATCAATATGATTGGTAGCTAGGATAATAGGACCTTCGGGCACGTTGTCATGGCCAGAGACGTTGGCTAGCCGCCTAGCAAACAGTGCTTTGATAATGGATTCGGAAATAAATCGTCTTATCATTTTTCTGGTTGATAGGGTTTATGGCACAGTTTACCTATTTCGTTCATGATCTTTTCGGTTAACTGGTACAGCAAAGGCTTGTCAATTGGCTGATTAGACCAGGCCGATAAATCGATTGGCGGGCCGAATGAAACAGTGTTAGGTTTCCGAGTCAAAGCATGAGCTATGGCTGACCATTGGTTACCAATATGAGCTTTTACTCCTACCGGAATAATCTTGGTATTGGTGGCCATAGCCAAACGTACAGCTCCGGTTTTACCCTTAATTAAATAATTATCTTCATTTCTTCGGCCTTCTGGAAAAATACTGATAATACCGCCTTGGTGTAAAAATTGTTCGGCCACGCTTAGGCTCTGGCCAGGCTGGGAAGCGTTTATCGGGATTATGCCCAGCCAATTGAGGCCGCGTTGGCCCGTAAACTTTTTAAAAAACTTCCAAACCCAGGGCGTGGTTGGAAAAAAGGGCTGTTGGCCTGTTAATTTATGAATGACTGTTGATAATATTGGCGCATCAAGAAAGCCCTCATGATTGGTCACGAAAATAGCCGGCCCGGTTTTGGGAAGGTATTCCTGTCCAGTAAGACGCATGTTCTTGCTGAATAGCCAGTTGGTTAATGCGTAAATACTATTATTCATAATTAGTAGGGAAAAGGTATGCCTGACAGCTGACTGATTTTTTCCATTACTTGATCGGCTAAAACCTGATACTGTTCTCTGGGCGTATCCGCCGGAATAGTAATGGGCGAACCAATGCGAATAGTAATACCCTCGGGGCTGATAAGCCGGAACAGGACAGCTTTCCAAATTGGCAGTTTGGTTTTATGAATGCCTACCGGAATTATCGGCGCCTTAGTTGATTTGGCAATTTGAATCATGCCGGTTTTTGGTTTGAGAAGGTGCGGTTTACGGGAAACCTCGCCTTCTGGAAATATACCGATGTGATCGCCCTGAATTATGTGTTTCTTTACTTTCTCGAAAAAGGGTTGGATATTATCGTGATCAATGGCTATGGCATTAGTCCAGTGTTTGGTAAATCGTCCAAGGTAGCGCCAGTACTTGTATTTAGGATCGACCAGAAACCTTAATCGCCGTTTGGTTTTGATCACAATAGGTACACCTACAAAAACGGAATCCAAAAGCCCCAAGTGGTTTGAAGCGACCACGCAGGGCTGATCAACAGGAATATTGTCCAGGCCTTCTATTGATTTGATAAATAGGCGGACGAATGGGAAGGTTGTTTTACGGGCGATCGGATATACCATAGCCCTTAGGTCGTTAAATAAAGAGTGGAGCCAGAACTAAGGTTAGCGTGGCCAGGAGTTTAATTAATACATGCAAGGATGGTCCGGCAGTATCTTTGAGAGGGTCGCCAACAGTATCGCCGATGACAGCGGCCGCGTGAACTGCAGTTCCTTTGCCTTGAACTTGTCCTTTGGAGTCTTTAAACTTGCCCGACTCAATAAACTTTTTTGCATTATCCCAAGCGCCGCCGCCATTGTTTAATACCAGGGCCAGCAATACACCGACAATCGTACCAACCATTAACATAGCGGCGACTGCCTCGGCTTTAAAAATTAAGCCAACAGCCACCGGAACAAGTATGGCGATTATGCCGGGTAAAATCATTTGCTTAAGCGCGCTCTTGGTAGCAATATCGACAGCTGCGCCATAATCAGGCTTTTCAGTGCGATCCATAATACCGGGATGTTCTCGGAATTGTCGCCTCACCTCATTGATAATTGTGGAGGCTGATTTGCCCACCGCACGGATAGCTAAAGATGAGAAAATAAATATTAACATGGCTCCAAACATAGCGCCGATAAAGACTTCCACTTTGGATAAATCGACTGATTCGATCAAGCCCGGCGAGATGGCGTTCACTTCTTCAATAAAGGCTGAGAACAACAGGAAAGCCGCCAAAGCAGCTGAGCCGACCGCATAACCTTTAGTCAACGCTTTTGTGGTATTACCAACTGAGTCTAGCCGGTCAGTAATTTTTCTGGCCTCCTCAGAGCCTTCGGACATTTCCACGATACCGCTGGCATTGTCAGTGATCGGCCCAAAAGTGTCCATAGCCAGGATATAGGTAGCGGTTACTAGCATGCCCATAGTTGCCAGAGCCGTGCCATATAGACCGCCCTTTTCAATCCCGCTAGCTTCACCCAGCAGATAGGAGCCGAATAGGGTTGCCGCAATAGCAATAATCGGAAAAGCCGTGTTTTCAAAGGCAACGGACAGGCCAGTGATAATATTCGTGGCCGGACCGGTTTCCGAAGCTTTAGCAATGGATTTTACCGGCCGATATTTGTGCTCGGTATAATATTGAGTTAGGAACATAAAGACTATGCTCATCAGTATTCCGACTAAGCCGGCCAGGAAGAACCAGATGGCTGAATTTCCAAACATTACTCGAGTGATAAAAAAGAAAGCTACGGCTGATAATAAGCTGGTAACATAATAACCGCGGTTTAACGATTTCATAGGGTCTTCGTCCGGGCGAGTTCGAACCACCATAATTCCTATGATTGAAGCAATTAAACCAAAAGCCATTATTACCAAGGGAAATAAAATACCCTTAATGCCGAAAGTCGGATAGAGGGCCACGCCTAAAATCATCGCGCCAATGTTTTCTGCGGCGGTTGATTCAAATAAGTCGGCGCCTCGGCCGGCACAGTCACCCACATTGTCGCCCACCAAATCAGCTATTACGGCCGGATTGCGAGGGTCGTCTTCGGGAATACCAGCCTCGATTTTGCCTACCAGGTCAGCTCCCACGTCAGCCGCTTTGGTGAAAATACCGCCGCCCAACTGGGCGAATAAGGCAACAAAAGAAGCGCCAAAACCAAAGCCCACAATTATGCCGGGAATGGTCCGGTCTTCAAAGCCGAATAAATTATATAAAAAAAATAAAGTTGACAGGCCCAGCAAAGACAAAGCTACTACCATAATTCCTTCGACAGCACCGCCGCGCAAGGCAATCTGCACAGCTTTATTTAAGTCTTTGCAATCAGCCGCGGCCGCTGTTTTTAAATTAGCGCGGACCGATACAGACATGCCAGTAAAACCGGCAATTCCGGACAGAAAAGCGCCGATTAAAAAGGCCATACTGGTCTGAGCGCCGAAATCTATCTTGCCGATTAAAGCGTAAACGCCAAAAATGACTACGGCTAAAACTATCGACATAATAGCTATAGTGCGGTACTGGCGGTTCATAAAAGCCTTGGCGCCCTCTTTAATGGCGTTGGCTATATTTTTCATAGAGTCGTTGCCGTCAGCTTGGCGGTTGACCAGGCGGCTGAGCAGCCAGGCGAAAATTAGTCCTAGAAGGCTTACAAAGAAAGACAGGTAAATAAATTCCATAGTATATTGATGAATAAATTACTTATCAGTATCTTTTTTTAGGTCTGGTTTGTTTTGGTCTTCGGTTTTATTTGGTTCTTCTGGTTTAGGGACTTCAGTTTTATTGTCTGATTTTTTATCTTTTTTTGTCTTTTTTTCGGCTTTGGCGGGTTTTTCACTTGTACTATCCTCGATTGATTCTTTGTTGTCAGTATTTTTCTCAGCTTTTTCTTCCTTGGCATACTTGTCTTCTGTTGGTCCTTGTTTTTTATCAGGCTCAGATTCGGTCTCGGTAGCTACCTTGTCTTGTTTATCCCCCGCCTTATCATCTTCTTTTTTCTCATCTTTTTTTTCGCTATTTTTTTCAGAGCCGCCTTCATCATCTGGCTTATCATCTGAGTTTTCTTTGCCTTCACCAACTATGTCTATTTTCCAGCCGGTTAATTTGGCAGCCAAGCGGACATTTTGGCCGTTTTTACCGATTGCCAAAGACAGTTGGTCTTCTTTTACTTCGGCCACGGCTGATTTTTCTTTCTCGTTTAATTTAATGCTGAGTACTTTGGCGGGCGAGAGAGCATTAGAAATAAATTTAATAGGATCATTTGACCATTCGATAATGTCGATTTTTTCACCGTTTAATTCAGCAATAATAGTTTGTACACGAGTACCGCGTTGGCCCACACAGGAACCGACCGGATCAATATTTTTTTGGTCAGAAAAGACCGCCACCTTGGTTCGCGAGCCAGCTTCTCGAGAGAGAGCTTTTATTTCCACCGCCCCGCTCTGCACTTCAGGTACCTCTACGGTAAAGAATCGGCGGACCATTTCAGGGTGAGAACGAGAAACAATTATTTCTGGACCCTTGGATGTCATATTGACAGAGACAATAAAAATTTTCATGCGCAAACCCGAAGTATATTGCTCTCGATCGACCTGTTCCGGGGGCGGCATTAAAGCAGTGGCATGGCCCAGGTCCATAAGAACCATTTTACCTTCAACGCGTTGAACAACGCCGGAAAAAATCTCACCTTCCTTGCCTTTGAATTCCTGGAAGATGGTATCACGTTCGGCTTCTCGCAGCCTTTGAACAATAACTTGTTTAGCGGTTTGAGCCGCCATGCGCCCATAAGCTGACGGCGGAAAAAGCTCGGTCCGTATCTCTTCATCCAGAGCAGCGTCTTTTTTCAGTTCTTTCGCTTCAGTCAGGGTAATCATGGTCTTGGGGTCCCAACGCGGCGCAACAACTTCCTCATCCTCTTTAGCGTCTTTGGATTCTTTGGCCTGATCATCTTTTTTATCTGATTCTTTTTCCTTATCAGTTTTTACACCCTCCTCCCCGGACTCCTCTTTGAGCCTTTCTCGCTCTTCACGCTCGGCTTCAGCCTGGGCTTTGAGCTCGTCTTCTACGACCGTTTTAACATCAAAAACCTGGGCAGTGCCGCTGTCCACGTCAAATTTTGCTTTGATGTTTTGATTTTTCTCGCCAAAGTCTTTACGGTATGCCACAGCCAGCGCGGCTTCAATGGTAGCTAAAACAGACTCGTAGGAAATGTTTTTTTCCTCGCAAATCTGCTGAATAGCCTGTTTGATTGGGGATTCTTCTTTGGTCATGGGGATGGGGATTAGTTGATTGGTTGACTGGTTGATTTGTTAATTGGTTGGTAGTGTCGGGGTGGTTATATTTGCATAATTGCTAGCAAAAAAACCAGCTATGAAAGAGCTAGTCTGTAAAGAGTCTAGCAGGTTAAGCCAGAATATGCAAGTAGGCTAATTGTGCCTGCAATATGACCAGCCCGGGGGCTTATTAATCTTAATCACCTTGCCTTTAACTAGGGCCTCGGCAACTTTACTATTGGCATTTTGAAGCAGACGCTGAAATGAACTCTGGGAGATGCTCATTTTTTTCGCGCAATCAACCTGATCCAGATTTTTATAATATTTCAATCTGATAGCTTCAAGTTCTTCAATATCCAAATCAACACTTTTTAGTTTTGTTAGAGGTATTGAGGCGGGCTTGAAGTAAGCGTAATTGGGGTTGAATTTTATACAACGATGTTTTCTGGGACGGGCCATATTTATCCAAACATTAAATATTCAGGCTTAAAGAGCAAAAGCAGGCCGATAATAATCATTAACAACCCACCGACCAAATAAGCGAATTTCTGATAGCGAGTGGTAATGCCGACCATTTTTAAGGTAATCATGGCAGCGGTGAATACTATCAAGTCGTCCAGCATGAAAATAAAAACATAAAACAGCAAGTAAGCATAATACTGCCAGCCGGCCAGGTCATTGATGGCCAGGATTTGGGCGTAAACAGCCGGTAGTCCGGCCGAACAAATCAATTCAATAAGATTGACCGCGAAGGCAAGGACGATAATCCCCAATAGTGCGACCAGCAGCTTTTTCTCCATTACGAATTGGCGCAAGCTTTGGAAGATCTTTTGCCTTTTTTCGTCGCCAGTGACCGCGCAACCGTCTTTATTCTTGGAGAATTCTTTCAGGTGGTAACCTCCGGCAACTATGGCTAAACCACCGATAATAATCCTTACCCAGATTACCAAACCGACCAGTAACAATAGATTTAACCAGGCTGACATGAATAGAAAATAAATAAAAGAGGAAGCCATCAAAAAAACAATTCCGAAAAGCCACATTTTTTTTCGGTCGTGAAAGCCCAGCAGCAGACTAATTAAAAAAAGCAGCACCCACATGGCGCAAGGATTAAAACCGTCGATTGCCGCAAAGACGATAGTAATGACTGGAAGCGATAGATTTTTTATGTTGACATTGCCGATAATCGGGACAGTAATGGATTCGGGAATGGCGATTGATTCATCTCGTTTTGGCGATGGCGCTGGCTCAGTTACGGGGCTTAGTATTTGATCAATAATATCTGGGCAGACGGTTGAGTTCTGGCAAATCAAGATGGCTTTTTCAAGTATCGGACCATGGGTCGGGCCATCCAGCCAACCGGTGAAGTATTGGTCGCCTATCAAAGTAAAAGGCACCCCAGAGACATCGGCCCCCATCGCCTTGCCCACCTTCTGAAGAAGTTCCCAGTTGGCGCGGTTATATCTGATCTCATATTGCTTTAGCTCTACTTCGGGATGATCAGGGAGAAAGTATTCAAGGTATTCTTTTTCATCAGCGCAGTGAGGGCAACCCTGGGACCAAAATAAATGGATAGTAACTTGATTGGTTTCTTGGGCTTGAACTTCAAATACTTGATTTGGGGTAATAAAAAATACCGCAACCAAACCTAATATTACGCCAGCCATTAAAACTCTTTTTAATAGAGATCTAGTCGTCTTTGTGTTTATTAATGAATTCCACCAGTTCATATTCAGGGATTTCGCCGGTTAGGCGGGTAATTTCTTGGTTTTGTTTGTTTAGGAAAATAAAGCAGGGTAGCCGGTCGGTGATGTTATATTTTGCCACGGCTTGTTTGTCTTTATCAAAATCAAAGTATTCTGCTTCCAGCCAGGAATGATCAGCTTCAATTTTTTTCCAGCGAGGACCCATAATCAAGCAGCCAGGGCACCAGACAGCGCCAAATTTAACTACTTTCATATTTTAATCCTTAGTTATTTCGGTTATTCGCCGTCTAATTAGTTGCAGGTGAGTTTCGAAGCGTTGAGCTCTATGTTTAAGCCACGATAGCTCTTCTTTGGCTGAGAGGTTGTCGATCTTGTGATCGGCTGATAGTTGGGCGCAGTATCCGAATCCCTTGCCGGTGTTCGGTCCGCTTCCCCTAGGTCCTGTACTGTCGAAATATGGCATATAGATTATGTTTAATGATTATCATTATGAGTATATATTCATAATGAAATTATGTCAAGTCATCAGACCAGATTGAGTAAGGCCGGTATTCAATAGCTGATTAATCTCGTCTCAGCGCATCCACGGGATCAAGCCTGGCCGCGCGGCTGGCTGGGTACAGGCCGGCGATTATGCCAATCACGGTTGTGAAGCCGACCACGGATAAAGCCAGCCACCATTCCAACCGAGCCACGTTTTGGGCAGCCAGACCGCTGTTGCTTAGCTGTGAGTTAACAAAGACATTAGCAATCAAGGTTAAACCATAGCCCAGGCCAATACCGAACACACCGCCCCAGAAGCCAAGCAAGCCGGCTTCCCAGGTGAACATCCAGCGAATGGTGCGCTTGGACGCGCCCACGGCTTTCATAATGCCGATTTCTTTGGTGCGTTCCATCACAGCCATGACCATAGTGTTAACAATACCCACGGCCGCTACCAGTAAAGCAATGCCGCCGATGGCCGCCAAAACCGCGGTGATAACAGTAAATATTCCCATAATGCTTTCCAAAAACTCCTCAGCCGTAACCGCGCCCACCCCCAGGTCTTCTTCAATCTGCGCCGCGATCTCTTCCACAAAATCAACATCGTCCACCTGGGCGAAGATGGTGCTAAAGCCGCGCTCGGCCACTTCGTCTCGGATCTCAATGGTCGGCTCCGGTTGGATCCATTCGTCTTCGCGTACTTTGTGCCCGATCCGGCCGGCTTCCTCGCCGATCTGTTTATTTAGCTGGTCGACCCGCTGCATTTCTTCCTGTGTTGGCGAGTCATACCACTTTTGAGTGTTGAGACGGCGAGCCCAGGCCTCGGTGATCATTGATTCGCTTTCGCTGGGTCCGGAAGCAGTCACCCCGACTACTGTGGCGGTGATTTCCTGCGTTTTTTTCCATTCCTCTTCGGGAGCGTTTTGGGGAGGCAATTCCATATCAATATTATAATAGCCTTCCCAAGTCGTAAAAATAACGGTTTTGCCGAGCAAATCTTCAGGATCATTAACTTCAAATTTTTCCACGAAACTGTAACCGATGACAATATTGCCCATGTCGTCTTCATTGTCGATTAAATTGCGTCCGGCGCTTAAGTTCAAATCAAAAGCCGGATCAGGCCGGATGCCATTGGTATAAAAATTAAATTTCTTGTCATTGCCGTCTTTTAGAGAGATGGTTTTGAAGGGGACGTTCCCGACCACCGGGGTGATGGCCGTGATATGGTCTCGCGAAGCAATATTTTCAAGCAGTTCCTCGGTTAGTTTGATTCCTTCGGTGCTGTCATTGTTTCCGCCGCCAAAAACATCTACTTCCGCATTAGGATCACTGACAATGGTGATGCGGTTAAGAATACCCAGCGATTCCAATTGACCGATAAAAACGTTGCGGGCGCCGGTGGCCAGAATTAATAAAGCCACCACGGCGGTTGAGCCGATTAACACGGCAATTATCGTCAAGACCGAACGCAAGCGCCTCCGCCAGATGTTTTGCAGTCCTGTTTTTAATAGATCCCAAAATCTCATGATTTTATTTTCCCGTCAAGAATATTTACTACTTGGTCAGCCATTTTGGCCATTTCAGCGTTGTGTGTGACCATAACAATTGTAATGCCTCGAGTTTTAAGCAAATCTCGCAGCAGCCGCATAATAGTTTGGCCGCTTTTTGAATCCAGGTTGCCGGTCGGTTCGTCTGCCAGGATTATATTAGGCTCGGTTACAATGGCGCGGGCAATTGATACGCGCTGTCTTTGGCCGGCCGATAGTTCGCTGGGGCGGTGTTTCATGCGCTGCTCTAAATCGACCAGCTTTAAAACATCTCTGGCTCGTTTTTTCCGTTCTTTGGGCTTGACCTTGGAGAAAAGCAAAGGCAGCATGACGTTTTCTTCAGCAGAGTAAAAAGGCTGTAGGTGAAAAGCCTGAAAAACAAAACCGATGTCTTTATTGCGGAATTTGGACAGCTGCTGGTCTTTGAGCCGGGACAGATCTTGTCCGTCAACGATCACTTTTCCCGTATCTGGCCTGTCCAATCCGCCGATCAGGTTCAAGAAAGTGGTTTTGCCTGAGCCGGATGGACCCATGATAGCCATGAAGGTTTTGTCGGGTATAACTAAATCAATCCCGTCCAGCGCCTTGATGGTCTCGCCGCCTAACACGTATTTTCGACTTACCCGTCTAAGCTCGATCATGATTCGTTAATTATAGCCTATTTTTTTGAGGTGGCCTATTATTTATTGGATAAGTATAATAGCCTAACATTATAATATGACTAAAAAGCTGGCCAAACAGATAAATGAAGCTCCGCACAAGCCAGGCGTGTATCTATATTATGATCGCCATGGTCATGTTTTATACGTGGGTAAGGCCAAAAATCTCCAAAAGCGCATTCAGTCTTATTTCCAGCGAACCAAAGACCTGACTCCAGAAAAACAAATTTTAGTTAAAAGTATCTCCCAGGTTGAAACGATTATTACCAGTTCCGAAGTTGAGGCGTTGCTTTTAGAAGCCACCTTGATTAAGCGTCATCAGCCCAAACACAATATTGTCTTGCGTGATGATAAGAATTTTCTCTATGTTCGCATATTATTGGATGATCATTATCCGTCGGTTGCTTTAGTCAGAAGAATTGAAAAAGACAAAGCCAAATATTACGGTCCTTATACCTCGGCCCGCTCTTTGCGCATGACCATGAAAATGCTCAGAAAGATTTTTCCCTATCGAACTTGTGTTAATCCGGCTGACAAGCCTTGTTTTGATTCTCAGCTGGGTAAATGCGCGGGCCATGATTTGAATCCGAACAGCCGGGAAGAGTATCAAAGAGTTATTAAAGGGCTGATGCATTTTTTGGAAGGGCACGGTAAAGAGCTGGTACGTGAACTGAAAGATGAAATGAAACTTGCTTCCCAAGCCAAGCAGTTTGAACTGGCGGCTCAATATCGCGATCGATTGCATTCTGTGTTGACGGTTTTAGGCGAGCAAAAAGTTATTTCACCCAAAGGTGAAAACGAAGATGTGGTCAGCTTGGCCCGAAATAACGAGGTGACTCAGGTTCATTTATTCCGTATCAGGCAGGGTAAAGTGATCGGTCGGGAAGAATTTACCATGGCCAACACAAAAGACTTAGACGATAGCAAAGTGGTAGCCGCTTTTTTGGAGCAGTACTATGCTCAAACCACGGATTATCCCAAGTCAGTTTTAATTCCAGTAATGCCGGACAGCGGTAGCAATATTGAAAATTCGTTACAGTTGAGACTAGTTGTACCGGTAAGGGGTAAAAAGAAAAAGTTGCTTAAACTTGGCGAGGAAAATGCTCTTAATGCCCTTGAACACAGTCAGTCGCTTAACGAGCTGGAAAAGCGCCGTCGTCAAAAAGCCTTATTGGAGTTAGCCAGGGCCTTGGGTATAAAAAAGTTTTTATCGCGCATTGAGGCCTATGACATTTCAAATATTCAGGGCATCAATCCGGTCGGTTCAATGGTGGTTATGGAAGAGGGTTTGCCCAAGAAAAGCGACTATCGCAAGTTTTCCATTCGTGATGTGCAGGGGCCGGACGATTTCCGTATGCTGGCCGAGGTGATTGGTCGGCGGCTTAAACATCCTGATTGGCCCAAGCCGGATTTAATAATTCTCGACGGCGGCAAGGGCCAGCTGTCCACGGTGTTAGTCAACGTGAAAACCAAAATACCCATAGTGGCTTTGGCGAAAAAACAAGAAGAGATTTTCACGCCTGGCAAATCAGAATCGATTCGCTTACCCAAAGATTCAGAGGTGTTGTTTTTAATCCAGCGAATCAGGGATGAGGCGCATAGATTTGCCCTTGGCTATTATCGCAAACGGCACGAAGGCGAGCTGATCAAATCGAAATTTGATGAGATTTCGGGTATTGGCCCAAAAACCAAAAAGCTTTTACTGGCACGGTATGGTTCTGTTAGTGCAGTACGAAAAGCCGACTATGACGATTTAACCAAACTGATTGGTTCTAAGAAAACCAATATATTGCGTGAGTTTTTGTAATTACACACTACACCGTGTCCGTATATCTGAGCAAAGCGAAGAGTCTCCATTTGACCTAGTTGCCAATTGGTCACCGCAGGGCGGGATCCCGTCTCTTTATAAGTAAACTGATGACGCGGGAAGATTCTCGGATCAAGTCCGAGAATGACGGTGCAGTAGAGTATTTATTTAGTTCCGAATCACCTGCCACTTATGCGTTGATAGACTGCCCAAGGCAACAACGAAAAATCCGAAACCGATGATCCAGCCGACTACTGGAATTAGACTGATCAACTGTAAAGCTAAAACACCGACCAAGGCGGATAGCCAGTTGCCATTGACTGGGTGGTTTTTATTCAGATAGCGGAAACCCCAGGCACCAAAGATGATGCCTGCATAAACGGCGGCCAGAATCAACATCAACAAGTATAGGGGTATTAAAATAGCACCCAGTATTCCGCCAATCATAGTGGTCATGAGGATAGCAATAACGATCGGCGTGGCTATTAATCCGCCCAGACCAATCAGTAGCTGTTTCCAGAATTGGGTCCGGCCGATTTCCACAGTCTGCTTAGTGTATTTTCGTAACAAGGTGGCCAATACCACGGCAGCGACTATCATAGCCACAAATTTAATTAGCCAGCCAATGATCGTGGCGCCCAGCAAACCGAGAGTCAGATGATAGGCGGTTTTGTCAAAAGTAACTTCCCCGGCAATACTAGAGCCCCCGTCAATCCGAGCTTCGTGGCTGGACGAGTAGGTCAGGTCGGAGCCCAGAACCGCGGAACCGCCGACTGTTAGCTGACCAACATAGGCCAGAACATCGCCCTGGACTGTCCCGGCAATGACCAAATCTCCGCCGGCTACCCGGATTTCTCCGTTGACTGTTCCATTCAGGTTAATGTCGCCGCCGGCTGACAGCAGGTCGCCTTCAACTACTGCTGAATCCTCGATCGTGATTGAACCGCCGATCGCATTAACATCGCCCGGAACATGGGTCGATAAAGTAATTTGCCCACCAGCCACCCGAACATCTTCAGTAACTGTGCCAGTGACCGAGACTGTTCCGCCGGAAGCCAAAATGTCGCCGTTGACCGTACCTGAAATAGTAACCGTGCCTCCGCCAACAACCACATCGCCGTTGACCGTCCCGTTAACATTAATAATTCCAGCGCCCACGTAAAGACTTCCGTCCAGAGTCTGATCGGCCGCCAAAGTATAGGTGTTACCGCTTTTAATTGTGGCAGCCAGAGTTATGGTTGGAATTAGCAAAAATACTGCTATTAATAAGGAGATTTTATGCCAATGTTTCATGATTTTGAATAGTTAATAGTCTACTTAATTAGTATACCTAAGCGAAATTATATTAACAACTGAATTTTAGTTATTAACCTTGCCAGATATTGAGAAACTGCTAGGGTGGATTTAGAAATGTCGGGCATTATTTTGCCCCTAGATCCTTTACAACCATTCTACGGTAACGGAGGTGTTTTATGTCGCTTCAACAACCACTTAAGGTGGTCTTGCTAAAACCGAGCAAGTACGGGCCTGATGGTGCGGTGGAGCGATTTCGGCGCGGATACATGCCGAACGCTACTCTCCGTCATATTCAGGCTTTAACGCCACCAGATATCCAGAGCCGGCCAGTTGAGGTCAGGATTGTGGATGAATATGTGGCTTGTGATCTTGGCTACTTAGACAGTCTTGCGCCCGAGACGTGCGATTTGTTAGCGCTGGTTGGTGTGCAGTCGCATCAGTTCCAGCGAGGCCTAGACCTGGCCGCCTTGGCTCATTCACGCGGCGTTCAACATATTGTCATGGGCGGACCGCATCCCATCACTTGTGACACAACTGAGTTGCAGGGCCGGGGACTGTCTTTTGTCTTGGCTGAGGCTGAGATGGTTTGGGTTCCGATCCTGGAGGATGTGGTTCGAGGTCAATTGGCTCCGGTATATGGTGAAGGTATGCGCTGGCAAAAGGAGCTTCACACTGGTGTGATCATTCCACCGACTCGGGAGGAGCTTAGGCAGTATGTTATACCGATGCTTGGTCTGTATCCGTCGCGCGGTTGTCCCTTCAACTGCACTTTCTGTTCAATCGTGCAGATTGCCGGCCACGCCATTCGGAACGAGCCGCTAGAGATTACCATAGCCAGTCTCAAAGCAGCCGCGACAGCTGGGGTGAAGTACATAATGTTCACCTCGGATAACTTCAACAAGATCCCGGGTGTGTGTGAATTGCTTAAGAGAATTATTGCTGAGGATCTGAGGTTGCTGTTCTTTGTCCAATGCGACACTCAGATCGCCAAGGATGAAGAGCTGGTAGCGCTTCTGGCTAGGGCTGGCTGTTTTGAAATGTTTGTCGGCGTGGAGTCGTTCAGTATAGCAGTGCTTAAAGCGGCTCGGAAGTTACAAAACAAGCCGGAGACGTATGTTCGGATCGTTGAACTGTGCACCAAGTATGGCATCATTGCGCATTTCAGTAATATGATCGGCTTTCCTCAGCAGGACGAGGCGTCAATTGCTGAGCACTTTGAGGCTTTGGTAAAACTAGCCCCCCCGGTGATTTCAGTCTATGTTATGACTCCGCTTCCGGGTACAGACCAGTATGCTGATTTCTTAGATCAGGGGTTGATCAGTGAGACTAACTTGGATCGCTTTGACGCTTTGTGTTGCACCTGGGAGCATTCTTTGATCCCAAGCAAGCGATTGCATGAATTACTATTTGCTCATTACACAGACTACTACGAACACAATCTCCCTGATGGTGCACTCACGGCAATGACGTTGAGGGTGCGGCGTCTCTGTCGCGCACAAAGGCGGTTCAGTCTGGACTCGCTTCGTCGAAAACATCACCCCATGTCCGGCGGATTCGATCCGGTGGTTTTGGACCGGGCCCAAGACTATGCTGAACTTCGACGGAATATATTCGGCTTTGATCTGGCGCCCTTACCAGCAGTTCGCCCTTTGTCTCCTGAGGAAAAAGCTGTTTCTTGAGGCAGGCTTACAGTCTAGAACCTTTAATTTTCCCCTGTCCCGCAGCCTTTCATATAGTGAATGGTGCAGGATGGGGGCTTTTCTTTTATTTTATAAAAAAATGCTACAATTATCATGATAAGACATGGCCAATAGCATCATATCGGTAAAAAATGTTTCCAAAACCTATCACTTGGGTGATATTCAAGTACGCGCCTTGCAAAACATCAATCTTGAGATCAAGCGAGGAGACTTCGCAGTGATTGTCGGACGGAACGGTTCGGGCAAGTCCACCCTATTGCATCAATTGGGCTTGATTGATCTGCCTGACAAGGGCGAGATTTATTTTCATGATAGGGAGGTCGTGCACATGCCGGAAAAGCGCCGGCGTGAATTGCGCTTGAGCGATATCGGCTATATTTTTCAAAACTATGCCTTGATAGCGGAATTAACCGCCCTGGAAAACGTCATGCTGCCGGCCATGATGAAAGAAGAAACATCAGTCTGTAAAAAAAGAGCAAAAGGCCTATTGGTTAAGGTTGGTTTAGAAAAGCGCCTAACTCATCTGAGCAAGCAATTGTCCGGCGGCGAACAGCAAAAAGTGGCCATTGCCCGATCCCTGATAAACAACCCGATTATAATTCTCGCGGATGAGCCGACTGCCAATTTGGACACGACGGCGGCCAAGGATGTCATGCAAACGTTTCAAAAGCTGAATCGGGAAGATGGTCTGACGGTTGTCATGATTACGCACGAGCCGGAAGAAACAGTGTACGCCAACAAACAAATTAAATTATCCGACGGCCGAATAATATGAAGAGTGAAACAAAAATCGCCTTTTTTCTGGCTTGGAAATTTCTGCAGCGCGGAAATAAATGGACTTTGTTGCTGATTATATTTTTAATGGCTATCGCTTTTATTAATCTGGTGTTTATTACCTCTTTATTCGACGGAATCGTTAAAGGCACTAATGATCAGGTGATAAATACCCACTCGGGCCATATCTTGATGGTTCCGTCTGAAGGAGAGGAGATTATTGCTAATCAAGGTAAAGCGCTGAAACAAATAGAAAGTACCCCGGGCGTGGTTGCGGCCAGCGCCCAGAACTTTATTCCCGCCTCTCTCAAGTATCAGAACATCAGCGGCAACTGGCAGGTATTGGCCATTGATCCGAGTCGGGAAAAACAGGTCCTGAATGTTTCAGAACACATGATCGCCGGAGAATATTTGTCCGATACTGATATGGATCAGATTATTATCGGACGCCAGATTGCGGGCGGTCAGGGAGTGGAAAACGACGCCTTTTCTTTCAAAGACGCGAAAGTGGGCGATAAGGTTCAGCTTACCTTTGCCGGCGGATCGCACGATCTGACGATCAAAGGCATTTTTTACACCAAGTTTATTGACACGGATCAGCGGGCATTTATCACCACAAAAACTTTGGACCAGCTGATGCCCGATCTGGAAAATACGGCTACCAGCATCAGTATTCGAATTGATCGGACCGGCAACGAAGAAGTGGTAATTAACAGATTAGAAGACAAACATTTATCTGGCAGGTTTTTTAGCTGGCAAGAAGTCTCGGGATTAATGGACACGGTGGCGGAAAGCTTTATTTTTATCAACGCGCTGCTGACTACGGTAGGCATATTAATAGCGGCCGTGACGATTTTTATCGTTATTTACATTGATATTTCCTCGCGACGGCAGCAGATCGGGGTTTTGCGGGCGATCGGCATTAAGTCATATTTAATTCGATCAGCCTATGTTATTCAAACGGCGGTTTATTCAGTTTTTGGCGTGTTATTAGGCGCCGGGATTTTATTTGCCGTTCTGGTGCCCTACTTTAACGCGCATCCGTTTGAGTTGCCGATCGGTGATTCGGTCTTATCAGTCAGGTCTTGGGATTTTATTTTTCGAGCTGAGCTGATCATCTGGGTGGCGATTGGTTCAGGTTTGATACCGGCGACCATGATCACGCGGGTGAAGATATTAAACGCGATTTTTAATAGATAAGAAAAGGTTCTGTTCTTTTATAAACCACCGCAACGAGTGCGGGGCAAGCTTAAGGACGGGGATTAGACACTTTGTATTAACAATTAGTTTTCGACCTTGTGGAGAAACCTAATTGTAATTAATTATTTAGGTTCTCGACAGAGCTCGAACACTAAATAATATTATACTGACCTAACCTGGCTCTGGCTTTCGATGATCCATTTGTACGTGGTTATTTCGCGTAAAACTATGAGCCCGCGGGCATTAAGCTTTTAAGTGCTGATTCCAATTTCTGTACCCAGGCTGAATTCAAATCCATCCATATAGCTGGTAGGCGCGTTAACAGAGACAGCGGTCGCATTGACTCGCTTGGTAAACAGCTAGTCAATTTTTGTTATCCAAAACAATCGCCTCAGAATGCACCGGGGTGCTCATTCCGGCAATAACTCGGATAAAGCTTTTCATGGCTCCTCCGTAGAAGGGTTATAGGTTTAAGGTTTCAAATACCAAACAACTGTTCCGAAGAACAGTCGATTATATAGGAAACAGGCGATTTATTAATCCCAAGTAGCCTAAATCTTCTTTAAACTCAGGGCATTGGCCAGCAACAGAAGACCGACAAATCCGGCGAAGATAAAGAGAAAACTGAGCGATCCCTGAGCCAGAATCAGAGCGGCTACCAAGGGCCCGGATATTTGGCCAAGGCCCATAGCTGTACGGAAAATACTTAAACGTTCAACATTGTCATGCCCGGCCAATTTAAAAAAGGCTGAAAAACTGTTCATCTCAATAAAGCTGGATCCGATTACCCCGACAACCAGCGCAGCAATAATCCAAGACAACTCATTAAGTATCCCAAAGGTAAATGAGACAATGGCCAGCAGGAAAAACCCGGCCACCAAAAAGCCTTTTAAACTTGATTTTTTATCAGCTAAGCGGCCGATCGGATACTCCAGGATTACCCAAGGCAGGGCCGTCAAACTATAGAGCAGGCCCAAGCTGGCTAATGACATGCCCAGCTCCAGCAAATAAACGGGCAGGAAAATCCACAGCGAGTAGTTGAAATACAAACCAAAAGAAGTAAGGTAAATCTTGGTCAGCTCGGGATCGCGGAAATAATTTTTTATTTGCTGAAGAAAGTGCGATCCGGGAACCGCGATTTCTTCATGATCATAGGGCCTGATTTCCGCGAACAAGATTAGACCCAGGAGCGTGAAAATAGCGGAGGCGATAAATACCGCCGGCAGGTCATAACGGGAAGCAATGGCCCCGCCGATAAAAGGAGCCAAGACAAAGCCCAAGTTGATGATTGAACCAAGCTTGCCCTCGTTGCCAGACAATTTATCAGTGGCGGAGTTGTGTTTGATATACAGCTGGATATTGAACCAGATTAGAGTAATAAAAAAAGTATAAAGCGAAAATATCACTATCAGGATAGCCACATGCCCGACAAATCCCAGAAGAAAAAGCATCAGCGCGGTTCCGCCCAGAGCGATAATAACAACCCGCTGTTCATGCAGCAGGCGAATAATCCGGGCGCCGAAAATGTTGGCCAGAATGCTGATCAGATAAGATATGGATAAAAGCAAACCTACAAAGGACAGTGGGACAAAAGTCTCAAAGTATAGAGCCAGAAAAGGCTGGATGACCGCCACGCCCAGTGAAGTTAAAAAACTCAATACATAAATTGTGCCCAGCGGCCGGTCGCGACGCAACGAGAATCGCAAATGATTGATTTTCATATCGTATAAATTAGACTGGCCTTATTTGACCCTGACCCTCAATGACCCATTTGTACGTGGTTAGTTCGCGCAAAGCCATGGGTCCGCGGGCGTGGAGCTTCTGGGTACTAATGCCGATCTCTGCGCCTAGACCGAATTCAAATCCATCAGTGTAGCTAGTGGGTGCATTAACGTACACAGCTGCTGCGTCGATTCGCTTGGCAAACTGCTGAGCCACTTTTTTATTGTCTGTGACGATCGCTTCAGAGTGTCCTGAAGTGTTTTTCTGAATAAACTCGATAGCTTCTTGCCAGTTGTTGACTATTTTAACTGAGGCTTGAAGCGACAAAAACTCTTTGCCAAAGTCAGAGGGCTTGGCTTTTTTTAGTAATTGTTCTGGATAGAGTTTTTTTAGCAATGGAAAGGAAAGGGCGTCGGCTTTTAATCTAACTTTGTGTTCAGCTAGGGCCGGCGCTAACATTTTGAATAGTGTTTTAGCGACTGTCTTATCTACTATTAATGTATCCATGGCATTGCAGACACTGGGCCGGCGCGTTTTAGCATTGACCACCTGCTTAACTGCCCAGTCTAAGCGGGCTGATTTTTCCACGTAGGTGTGGCACACGCCCGCGCCAGTCTCGATTACTGGCACGGTAGCATTTTGGCGCACGAATTTGATTAGCCGATCGCTGCCACGGGGGATTAACACGTCTATATAATCATCAGCTTGCATTAGTTGTTTGGTTTGTTTGGGATCGAGCATGGTAACTGCTGCTGTATTGAGTTTGTGCTTTTTTAAAACTTGGTGCACAATCTTCACAAACGCTTTATTTGATTCAGTGGCGTCACTGCCACCCTTCAACACGACCGCGTTTCCGGTTTTCAAAGTTAAGCTGGTAACCTCGACTGTAACATTAGGCCGAGCTTCATATATCACCCCCAGGACGCCAATGGGTACGCGTATCCGTTTTACGATCAGGCCATTCTTAAGCTTACGCTGTTCAAGTGTTTCGCCAACAGGATCTGGCAGTTTTTTTACGGCCCGGACGCTTTGAGTAATTGCTTCGATTCGTTCAATAGTAATGAGTAAGCGATCAGCTAAGGAATAGTTTTTAGGAAGTTTGGAAAAGTCGCGTTTGTTTGCTGAAATGATCGAGCGCTTGGCTTTTAATAAAGCACTGGCATAATCATCCAGTAAAGCATTTTTTTGTTTAGTGTTCAGCTGGGCTAGCTGGTCAGCTGCCTGGCGCGTTTTAATCAGTTGTTTTTTCAGGGTTGTGTTCATATTATATGGACTTAGAAAGCTGTTTGGCGCGCTTATAAGCTGCCTTCAGGGCCTGTTCCCAGATCTTTTGAGTCTTCTTAGCGCGCAGTACTTTTACGGCTTGTTCGGTAATACCTTTTTTGGATGAAACTCGTTTGACTAGCGTTTCTGGTGTTTCGTTACTCGACTGCAAATAGGCCACAGCGCCGATGAGCATTTCCTGGGCCAGGGTAGTGGCGGACTGTTCGGTAAAGCCTAGTGACTTGGCTGCTTTGATCAAATCATCCATGAAAGCATAAACATAACCAGGACCTGAGCCGGTCAACACTGTTACTTTATCAATGGCGTCATCGTCTGGTACTTGTAAGCTACTGCCGAACGAGCTGATAAATTTTCCAGTTAGGCTTAGATCAGCTCGAGAAAGTTTGTTGTTTGGCAACCAAGCAGTGACGCTTAATCCTTCGGTGGCCGCTAAGTTAGGCATGGCCCGGACCACTCGGTCGTGATTTAAATTATTAATTAGTTTATTCAAAGGAATGCCAGCCATGATCGAGATGATCAGAGTAGTTGATTTAATATTTTCTGTGAGAGAGTGATATACTGGCTTAACATCCTGTGGCTTAACAGCCAGTAGAATTATTTTCGTTTGCTTAAAATCATTTTCGTTAATAGCGGCTTGAGTAATCCAACCTTTCTTTTTTAGTGCAGTTCTCTTGGTGCCATTCCTTTCGATGATGATAGTCTTGGATTTTGTGAAAACGCCCTGGTTAATAACCTGGTTAGTTATGGCCATACCCATATAGCCTCCCCCGATTACTATCAACTTGTTCATGTTATAGCAGGAAAATATTATCAGCGTGAATGACCTCTACATTATACGGTTTTTCCGATTGTTTTAACATTTTTTCCAATTCCTGGCTGGAGATAGTGGTCTGGCCCAGCGCGACAACTTCTTTTTTTGAATCAATCAATTCCACGCAGTCTTTGGCGTCGAATTGTCCGCAGATTTGTTGGATGCCCACAGCCAAGAGGCTTTTGCGGTTTTTCAAGGCTTGGATCGCGCCGGAATCAAGCTGGATGCGAGCATCAGAGTTTTGGGCGGATAAAAGCCAGCGGTCGCGCGTTTTTAAGTCAACCACATTTTGTTTGCGCAGCAGGCAATAGGTGCCGTGCGATGCGCCGGACAGAATAACTTCTGACAGCTGTTCGGGCTTTGTGCCGTTTAAAATGATAGTGGGTATGCCAGCAGCTGTGGCAATCCTGGCGGCCCGCAGTTTGCCTCGGATGCCACCCCGCCCGGAAGATGTGGAACCCTTGGCTACTTGTCTTATTGTTTGCTGGCTAATAAATTCGATCTCATCAATTAATTTGGCGCTGGGATTGAGCCGCGGGTCATTGGTAAATATTCCATCCACATTAGTTAGCAAAAACAAGCGATCAGCCTGGGCCACGATGGCGATAATTGTCGCCAGCTGGTCATTGTCCAAAAATTCTGTCTGGTCAGGCAGGGCAGTAGCGTCGTTTTCGTTAATCACTGGGATTATATCCTGGTGAGTCAGCTCCTCCAGGGTTTGGCGGAGGGCTTCATAGCGCGCGCGGTTGATAATGTCTTCCCGGGAGATCAGCAGCAGAGCAGTTTTTAAATCCTGCTGTTCGGCTAATTTAGCCAGCTCCCGCATTAACTTTAGCTGGCCAAAAGCGGCCCGGGCTTGTTTGGATTCGAGTTTAGTCTGCGACCGGCCGGTAGCCACGGCGCCGGAAACCACCAAAATCGGCTGCCAGCCCGCTTCATGAATGCGCTTAAGTTCTTTGAAAAAGTTAGTTAAAAATCCCTGGGAGATTTGGCCCTCGGAAGTGATTACCTGACTGCCGATTTTGCATACTATAATATTATCTATCATAAGCGTGCGAATAACCAGACTAGCTTTTTCTTACTATTTTGTCCAGATATTGTAAAGAAAAAAGGGCGACCGCGTATCAATTGACACGGTCGCCCTTGTGGGCCGGCTGAGGAGGAAGGGCCGGCGCAACATTAGTTGAGCGAAGCTTGGAGGAGCGATCCGTCGGCCGATTCGAAATCGGTCAGCGGAGCAATTACTCGATCAGGGTCGCGGCTAAGTCGATGGTATTCAGCCGGATTGATCAGCGCGACTGGTATGCCGTCTACCTCGATGAAAGTACAGTGCCCGAGAGGTACAACCTCCGAGATTTTCACGTTCCGGAAGGGGAGATAGACAATCTCGGCTATTTGCCAGTCTTGGTAAAGACTGTCTTGAAAGCGAATCAACAGCTCCATTGCATCCACGATAGTCGGTTCCGGGTACATGCCTTGAGAGGCTCGGATGCGTTCAGCGTGGCGGAGAGAATAATCTCTGCCTAGGAGCGGCTGATATACCGTGAACGCAGATTCGGAATCAGCTGAAACCTTCATGGGCCAGTAAAAGTGACCAGCCAATGCGCCTCCCGCCAGACAGATCACGGCTAGTATGAGTACAAAAATCCAAGTCCTATTTTTTCTGCGAGACATAACCAACCCTCCCTGGTTAATTTATGTATTCCTAGATTATTCATGTGCATGCGCTATTGGCAGACGCCAAAGCACGCTTCTTAACTTACGAATACTATACTAAAATTCTTTTTTTGTCAACGCCCCCTGTACAGTTAACTGAATTCAGGTCAGAGTGCAACACCTCAGGATAGAATTAGGGGTCAGTAACACATAACTGACCAACTATGCAAATACTAACCCAATACGAACGTGAAAAAATAGCCTACTCACTCAAGATAAAACGTGGTATTCGGAC
>JAZDMR010000021.1:0-25363 GCA_043800725.1 bacterium
CATTCCATTAGGGCGCAGACCTCGGGTGTGAGTTTGAGATTTTGCTGCGTCTGCACTGACTGGTAGTTTGGGTCTTTTTTCCCATGGTCATGCCGGTACCATTTGTAGTAGGTTTCCCGGCTCATGCCGAAAATTCGGCAGATCTCTATGACTGACCTGCGATCCCGGTCAACCGACAGATACCAACGGCCACGGAATTCTTTGGGGTAGGTTATTGTATTCATATATCTATAGTTAACACCTGTCAGCCTTGAAAAGCCAAAGTGTCAGCGGTAGGTGTTAACTGTACAATTTGTTGACAAAACGGGTAAGAAACAGTACAGTAAGACTGAATTAGCAATCGAAGTGAATGTTTCAGACAATCAGAGAAATCGGCAATAATACAGTGGAAAAAACTAAACTTCAAGGCTGGGTGAGCAATATCAGGTCATCCGGCTCAATTGTTTTTTTGCAATTTCGTGATGGTACTGGCGAACTTCAGGCCGTGGTTGCTAAAAACCAGGTGACTGAGGGGGAATTTAAAGCAGCTAAGTCTTTAACCATAGAAAGTACGGTTAAAATTATTGGTTCGGTTAAACCTGAGCCTCGCGCAGCCAGCGGCTTGGAAATGCAGATTTCGAAATTACAGGTTATTCAGGTTGCTGAACCATTTCCAATTAGCAAGAAAGCGCACGGGCCTGAATTTTTACTGGATAATCGTCATTTATGGATACGTTCGCCCAAGCAGCGGGCGATTTTGCGAATTCGCGATGAAATTATTTGGGCTTTGCGGGAATACCTGCGGCAGGAAAAGTTTATCTTAACTGATTCGCCGATTCTGACGTCCAATGCTGCCGAAGGCACCACTACTTTATTTAAAACAGATTATTTTGGCGAGCCGGCTTATTTGGCTCAAACGGGCCAATTATACATAGAAGCCACGGCCGCTGCTTTTGGCCGCGTATATGATTTTGGTCCGACTTTCCGAGCGGAGAAATCCAAGACTCGCCGCCACTTGACCGAGTTCTGGATGCTGGATGCAGAAGCGGCTTTTGTTAAACACGAAGAAAACATGACTATTCAGGAAAATTTAGTTGTCCATGTGGTTAAGTCTGTTTTAAAAAACTGCGCTCAAGAGTTGGAAGTTTTGGAGCGCGATATTAAGCCTTTACAAAACATTACTGGGCCCTTTCCAAAAATGACTTATGAACAAGCCCTCGAAGTTCTCAATAAAAAAGGCTTTAAGCTTAGTTGGGGTGATGATTTAGGGGCGGATGAAGAAACTGAATTATCCAAAATGAATAAGCGGCCGCTCTTCATTGAAAAATATCCGGCCGAAACCAAGGCTTTTTATATGGAACCAAATCCAGAAGATCCCAGAACAACATTATCCTCTGATTTAATCGCTCCAGAAGGTTATGGAGAGATCATTGGCGGCAGTCAGAGAATCCATGATTATGAATTATTGAAAAAGAAGATTAAGGAATTTAAACTGCCGATGAAAGAATTTGAGTGGTATCTGGATCTCCGTAAGTACGGCACATTTCCGCATTCCGGTTTTGGCATGGGTCTGGAGCGCATGGTCACCTGGATAACCGGCATTCATCATGTGCGAGAAGCAATTCCTTTTCCCAGATTATTAAATCGACTTCGCCCATGAAAAGTTTAAAGCCAATTTGGTGGGGAGTAGCCGGCTTGTTAATTATTGCTGTGGTTGTTTTTGCCTTGGTAGCTGACAGTCAGTCAGCAGAGCAGTCGAATCTGACTGCCTGGCAAACTGACCCTTCTGTTTATCCTTTAACAGTCCGCTTATATAATAAACAGAGCCAAGAAGCACTGACTGATGTCCAGATGATGGCAATTGAGCAAGCAGTGGTAAACAGATCGCTAATCAGTCAGACTGTTCGCTCAAACAGCAATGGCGTAATAGTTTTTACTTTGCCCCAAGGGCGCTATTTAATTAAACCTGTTGAACAAAATGATTTCTGGGGCACAAGCACTATCGAATTGCTGGGACCGGTCACAATAGATGTTTATCTGGTCACCAGACCAGAACAGGCTACCCAGGAGGAAACGGAATAATGGATTTTACCAAAAGAAAATTAGCTTCGGATACCTCTAAGCTGACTGATCAATCAGTCAATTTGATGGGCTGGGTTCAGGCTCGGCGAAATATGGGCAAGATTATATTCATTGATCTGAGGGATCGGTCGGGAATTGTGCAGATTGTTTTTAGTCCTGATCAGCCCGAGGCATATGAGCAGGCCAAGAATTTACGGCCTGAATTTGTCATATCAGTGCAGGGCAAGGTTATTGAGCGTGATCAAAAAAATGCTAAAGACACGCCCACTGGCGGAGTGGAGATTGCCGGAGAACAGTTAGAGATAATTAGCCAGTCAGAGACGCCGCCATTTGAAATCGATAATGAAGAGCGGCAAGCAGCCGATGATATTCGCTTGCAGTATCGCTATCTTGATTTGCGCCACCAGCGTATGAGAAAGAATATTCAGGCCCGTTATCAGGTAATGAATTTTGTGCGTAAATTTCTAAATGCCCGGGACTTTACCGAATTGCACACGCCCATTCTGTCAAAATCAACACCTGAGGGCGCGCGCGACTATTTAGTGCCCTCACGGCTAAATCCCGGAAAGTTTTTTGCTCTGCCACAATCGCCGCAGCAGTATAAGCAATTATTAATGGTAGCCGGGTTTGAGCGGTATTTTCAAATTGCCCCCTGCTTCCGCGACGAAGATGCTCGGGCCGATCGGACCCCGGGCGAGTTTTATCAAATTGACATTGAGATGTCGTTTGTTAACCAAGACCAGATACTTGAACTCGTAGAAGAAATGTTCACGGCCATGGTAAAAAAAGTGTTTCCCCAGAAAAAGATTACCCAGACGCCTTGGCCGCGCTTAAACCATGCTGAGGTGATGGCCAAATACAAGATTGACAAGCCAGATTTACGCAAAGATAAAAATAACAAGGATGAGCTGGCTTTTGCCTGGGTAGTTGATTTTCCTTTGTTTGTCCGGCAGTCACGGGACGATTACTTTGTCGGGGCAGGGGACAAGCTGGCGCCCTCGCATCACATGTTTACCGCGCCCAAGGAGGAGGATATTGGATTGCTGGACAGCGATCCGGCCAAGGCAAGGTCTTATCAGCACGACCTGGTCTTGAATGGCCTAGAAGTCGGCGGCGGAAGCATTAGAATTCACCAGCCGGAAATGCAAGAAAAAGTTTTTGATATTATCGGCTTTAGCAAGGAGCAGAAAAAGCAGTTTGAGCATTTATTAACCGCTTTTAAATACGGCGTGCCGCCCCATGGGGGAATTGCCCCGGGCTTTGACCGCTTGCTCATGGCTATTTTAGGCGAATCAAGCATCAAGGAGGTTATTCCATTCCCGCTAAGCTCTGAAGGCCGAGATCCGATGATGGGCTCGCCGTCCGAGGTCGACCCCAAACAGCTTTCCGAATTAAACTTAAAGCTTAAGAAATAACATGCGCCTCTCCTCCTTGCAAAAATATATTTTGGTGGAGATCGAAAGCGCGCACTTAAAAAAATATCATCGCAAAGAACTGGTTGCTTTTTACAGTAAGCGCCCGGCCAAGCAGCGTCCCGAAGAAATCCAAGATGTCATTACCAAATCGATAGAGCGATTGATTGATAAAGGGCTGTTAATCGGTTACGGCCACCGAACAACAAAAAAATGGTTTATTGAAGAATTGCGCCCGACTCCTCTGGGCCGTAAAACAGCCAAACAATTAATGAGCCAGCAGCAATCTCTGCCTTTATTCAAAAGAGCCATAAAACGAAAGGAGTAATCTATGGCTATACCAAAAAAAGTCCAAACATATTTAAATAAAAACAATTATCAATACGAATCAGTAGAGCACAAAACGGTTTTTACCGCTTATGATCTGGCTCAGACTTTAAATACGCCCCTAGAAACCATTGCTAAGACTTTATTGATTAAGGCTGATCGCGATTATTATCTAATCGTCATATCAGCCCAGTCGCGATTAGACTTAGGCAGGCTAAAAAAGTCCTTGAAGGTCAAAAAGGTTTCGATTGCCAAAGAAGCTGACATGGTTAACAAGCTAAAGGTTAAAGCCGGCGCCCTGACTGCTTTTGGTAAAATGCACGGCTTGCCGGTAGTTCTTGACTTGGCTTTTACTAAGGCTAAAAAGGTCTTATTTGGTTCAGGCAGCTTTGAAGAATCTATTAAAATGTCAATTAGCACTTTCCAAAAAATCGAACAGCCGATCATGGCCAAGATAGGACAGAAGGCTAACCTGAAACTGCAGGCCAGGCCCATGAAAAAAGCCAAGCCTAAGAAGAAAGCGAAATCTGAATCAACCAAGAAAGTGAAATCGAAAAAGAAAATTACTAAAAAGAAGCGCTAAGATTGTATAAAATTAAGCTTGAACAATTCGAAGGGCCACTGGACTTGCTTTTGCAGCTGATTGAAAAAAATGAGCTGGATATTACCCAAGTCTCGCTGGCCACGGTAACCGAGCAATTCATACAGGAGCTGGAAAAAGTGGAACAGCTGAGCCCCGATGAACTATCCGACTTTTTGGTTGTTGCGGCCAAGCTGCTATATATTAAATCAAAAAGCCTTCTGCCCAGGAATCAGAACGAAGAGGATGATGCGGGACTGGACCTGGAGCATCAGCTAAAAATGTATCGGATGTACTATGAGGCCTCCAAACTAGTAAACAAGATTTGGTTAAATAAAAAGATCGCTTATCCCAGGATAGCCCCAACTGTTTTTAGACCGGTTTTTATGCCGCCGAAAAATGTCACTGCCCAGGATTTGGCTGATGTGTTTCAAGGAGTTATCGCGGGTATTACCCCGATTGTTAATCTGAATGAAGGGATAGTCATTAAATCGATTAATATCCGGGAAAAAATATTTGAGATTCGTGAATTGATCAAGCTGCAGCCTTTTCTGATGTTCCATTCGCTGGTCGAAAAGGTAAAAACCAAAACAGAAATGATTGTTACCTTCTTGGCCATGCTGGAGCTGGTCAAGCAAAGATCCATCACCCTTACCCAAGATAATTCTTTTTCTGAGATAAAAATAACTTGTTATCCTACAGATTCCAACTATGACAACTAAAGCCAAAATAGAAGCGTTGCTGTTTACCAGCACCAACCCTATAAGCCTAAAAAAGCTCGCCAAGCTGACCGAAGCCGAACATGACTCGGTGGTTTTGGCGGTAGATCAGCTAGTCAGCGATTATAATGACCAGTCTCGCGGCCTACAGCTGATACGCCAGGACCAATCGGTTCAGCTGGTGACCAAGCCCGAACTGTCCAAGCTAGTAGCCCAGTTTTTCAAAGATCAGCAAAAAGAAGAATTAACCAAGCCGGCGCTGGAGACTTTGACAATTATTGCTTACCGGGGTCCAGTGGGCAAGGCTGAACTAGACACTATCAGGGGCGTCAACTGCAGTTTAATTTTGCGAAATCTTTTAATTAAAGGATTAATAGAGTCTGTGGATGAAGCCAAATCGATGACTACCAAATATCAAGTGACCTTTGATTTCTTGCGTTATCTGGGAATAGCCAGCCAAGAACAATTGCCGGATTATGATACACTTCATAGCGAAGAACACGTCGAGAAATTACTGCAGCCCAAAGATTCGCCAGAAGAAAATACCCTAAATAAACCGACAGAAGACACCAACCAGTAATGGCAAGAAATCTGAATAACTATGTACCCAGACTCAAGCCAAGGACTTAATAAAGAAACAAACGAATCAATATTTTTCTTTACCCCGGCGTTCCATGTATTTGATAACTTCTCAGCGCACGCGGTAACCATCTGGGAGCATACGTTTCCCACAGCCGAACACGCGTATCAATGGAAAAAATTCAGTCAGGACCCAAATATTTCAAAGCGCATTCTTTCAGCCCGAAGCCCTGAAGCGGTCAATAGCTTAGGCCGACAGAACAGGAATAAAATCCCTCAAGGCTGGCACGATAAAAAAATCGATGTCATGAAAGAAATCCTGCGCGCGAAAGCAGAACAGAATGATGATGTGCGGGAAGCGCTGCAACGGTCAGGCGAAAGAGCTATTATTGAAAATTCTCCGATCGATGATTTTTGGGGAAATGGTCCAGATGGCAAAGGACAGAACATAATAGGAAACATCTGGATGGGAATTAGAAAGGAAAAATTTAAAAAAAAGTGACCAAAGTGATTAAAAAAAAATTCAAACCGTCAGAACCAATCAGCCAGATGCCGACGATTGTTTGTAATTGGAAAATGAATCTGGATTTAAAAACCAGCGTCAGGCTGGCTCGCGGTCTGGCAAACAGCGCCAGTGTTTATTTTAAAAAATGTCAGATTGTCGTCGCCCCGACATTTACCGCGCTTGATCGAGTTGGCAAAGAGATTAAAAACAGCGACATTAAGCTATGCTCACAGGATGTTTTCTGGGAAGCCAAGGGCAATTTTACCGGCGAAGTGTCGCCCGAGCAGCTTCGCGAGCTGGGTTGCGATTGGGTGATAATCGGCCATTCTGAACGGAGACAGCATATCGGGGAAACGGACGAGATGGTTGATCGAAAAATCACCTCAGCTTTGCGCCATGGCTTTACCCCGATAATTTGCGTAGGAGAGACCAGGGAGCAGCATAGTTCTGGTAATAGCGAATCAACCGTAGTTAATCAAGTGCGCTCGGCTCTACGCTACGTGGGAAGTTTTTTGCTTAAACAAAAAGTATTTATTGCTTATGAGCCGGTTTGGTCGCTTTATCCGGGATTGCCCTGTGAGCCGGAAAATGCCGAGACCATGGCCATGGTAATTCACCGGACGCTGATTGACCAGTATGGAGCCCGGGAAGCTAATACTAAATTTTCGATTATTTATGGGGGAAGCGTATCCCAGGAAAATATTAAGAGCTATCTAGACAAAGATGAAATATCCGGAGTTTTAGTTGGTCATGATAGCTTAGATGTCGTAAGCCTTACTAAGCTGATTCGAGAAGCCAGCCGCAGTAAAAAATGTTTTGTTAAATAGCAAGTTGAGAGTTTCTAATTAAAATGTTAAATTTATAAGGTATTTTTATGGTCAAGACTAAAGTAAAAAAACGATTAGCCATTAATGGATTCGGCCGTATCGGAAGGGCGGCTTTTAAAATCGCCCTGGACAGCAAAAAATTCGATATTGTGGCGATTAATGATTTAACTGATCCGGCTACTTTGGCCCATTTACTTAAATATGATTCGCTTTATGGCGCTTATTCCCGGCCGGTGAAGCATGGTCGCAGCGCCTTGATTGTTGATGGAAGGACAATTAAAATCACTTCTATCAAGGAGCCTGCAAAACTGCCCTGGAAAAGGTTGAAAGTTGACGTGGTGTTAGAGTGTACTGGTAGGTTTGTAAAAGACGGAGCAGCTCAGGCTCATATAAAAGCAGGCGCCAGGAAGGTAGTCATCTCAGCACCGGCCAATGGTTCAGGCGAAGTGCCTACTCAGCTGATTGGCGTTAACGCTCATGAAAAAACTGATGCCCAGGTGGTTTCTAATGCTTCCTGTACCACCAACTGTGTCGCCCCGGTCGCCAAGGTAATAGTGGATAATTTTGGAGTAAGGCGGGCGGCCATGACCACAATTCATTCTTATACAGCTGATCAGAATTTGCAGGACGGTCCGCATGGCGATTTACGGCGGGCTAGAGCGGCAGCTGTCAATCTTGTGCCGACTACTTCCGGAGCGGCTATTTCCACTGCCAAGGTGATTCCGGAATTGGAAGGCATATTTGACGGCTTTGCTATTCGGGTTCCTACGCCGGTGGTGTCTTTGTCTGATTTTACTTTCATTACCAAGAAAAAAACTACAGTCCAAGCGGTAAATCAAGCATTCCATCGGGCAGCGAAAAATCCGGCCTATAAAGGTGTTTTAGCAGTATCCAATGAGCCGAGAGTGTCTACTGATTATATCGGCGATCCGCATTCGGCTACGGTTGACTTATTGCTGACTAATGTGATAGCTGGAGACCTTGTCAAAATTGTTGCTTGGTATGATAATGAATGGGGATATTCAAATCGGCTGGTTGAATTAGCGGCCAGTCAATAGTATTCCAACGAATGAAAGGGGGTGACGCGATGTTTAAACTAAATAATGCCGTATTAGCAAAATCTTTTTATTGGTTCGGCTTGATCTGCGGGATTTTCGCGGTGACTACTCAGATGGCCGAGCGAACAATATATGCCAGTCCGTTCTTTTATCTCGAATTAGGTATTCTTTCAATACTGGCTGGTATTGCTATAAATACCGAAAAACGGTAATGGCCTATATGTCCCTTTAGTCACTGACTAATTCGGCCCAAGAGCAGATTACTGGCAGATTTATTACCCGCGGTCTTCTGGGCCCTATCGTCTAGTGGTTAGGACGCATGGTTCTCATCCATGTAACAGGGGTTCGACTCCCCTTAGGGCTACCATAGCCTTTAGGTAAATAAAAAATCAAAAATAAAAATAAGCATGTCAATTTATTTACCGCTCACTAAGCTTGAGTGGGCAAGGAGATTAAATTTCGATGCGACGAAGTACTATCACAGTTATCGTGCTGGTAATAGTAATTGGCGGAGCTTTCCTGGGATGGTGGTTCACTAAAAAGGAAACCGCGACCAATTCAAATACCACAACCAATCAAATCAGCAATACTACGGTTGTAACTGTACCAGAGCAGGGAGCAATCCTGGTAGAAAAAGAAACATTGTATCGATCAACCGATGTGGCAATTACCACGGCTTTAGTAGAAACTGAATTTCATGGCCAGACCGCGGCTGAGGGTATGCAGTATGTAATTTTATTCTATGAAACGACGAATCTGGCAGGAGCAGCCGGCTCTATCTCCAACTGGGCCAATGATGAACTTGCCTTAGTGTCTAGTGACGATACCAGATACACTTTATCTGAAATCAAGTCAGAGGAAACGGCTGACGATGCTGTCAAAACTGGTTATTTGTGGTATGAGGGGAGTGATCAAGCAAGCGACTTTGTTTTACGCTTTGGAACTGGCGAAGAAATACAGGAGCTTAATATAGGGTTTTAAAGTTGTCTTAATTATATTCCGGGGAAATAATCAGAAATTCTGATTGTTACTGTATTATGAGAATTGGTATTGTTACCCAAAGTTATTTTCCGATTAGAGGAGGGGTAGCGGAGCATGTTTATCATACCGCCGTTGAGTTGGAAAATCGAGGCCACCAGGTCACCATTATTACGGCGAATTTTAGTCGGTTTGATGAGGATCGGGGCAGAGAAGTAGTACGCATCGGACATGATCTTACTATCCCCATGAATGGGGCTTTTGTTAATGTTACTTTAAGCCTAAGGTTCGCACATCAGATTAAAACCATTGAACAGCAAAAAAAGTTTGATATTGTTCATATTCACGGACCAGTCGAGCCAATCTTGCCGCTTTATGCGGTAAGATTTTTTCAATGCCCCAAGGTCGGGACCTTTCACGCTTTTTCCGCCAGACCAATGTTAAGCTATTTGGCTTTTCATAATCAGCTTCAATTCTATTTTGATAACCTGGATTCTAGAATCGCCGTGTCTGAAGCGGCCCGGTCTTTTATCAGCCAGCATTTTCCGGGAGAATATATCATTATTCCCAATGGGGTAGATGTCAATCGATTTAACCCCGGGGTCCAGCCTTTTTCTTGGTATCATCCTGATAAGGAGTTCACTATTTTATTTGTCGGTCGCATGGATCCCAGGAAAGGTTTGAAGTATTTATTGCGAGCTTTCTCCTTGATTGTGAGAGAAGTGTCCAATGCCAAGCTGATCGTCATTGGCAACGGCTTGCTCAGGCAATGGTATGAACGCTATGTTGAACCGGAGTTGCGTTCACAAGTTCAATTTCTAGGCTTTGTTTCGGCTGATGAGCTGCCTCGCTATTACGCTTCTTGTGATGTCTACTGTTCGCCGGCGGTTGGCAATGAAAGTTTCGGAATAGTTTTATTGGAAGCCTTAGCTACGGGCAAGCCGGTAGTGGCTTCGGATATTGCCGGTTACCGCGGCGTAATCCGAAATAATCAAGACGGCTTGCTGGTTGAACGGGCGAATCCTTTGGCAATCGCTGAAGCGATAATTGCCCTGGCGAAAGATAAACAGAAAAGACAGAAATTTGGACAGGTCGGCCGAGAGCGAGCTGTGGCTTTTTCTTGGAAAACAGTCACCGGGCAAATAGAAAAAATATATCACAAGGTAATCGAGGACAGGCAAAAAGCGGGGAAGGGTTAATTGTTATTTGATTTACAAGGTTTATTCCCAGGGCTTATCTCTACTCTACAAGCCACTTTAATATTAAAACTAGGCCGCCCACAAACGAGATTTGCGGGTAATATGTTTTTTATGGCTAATTTATAACAAATATTACGCCTAGAGGTTAACTTTTATTAGCTTTTTTATGAATTGACTTGGTACTTGACATGAGTCTTTAGTCATAGTAAATTGACTTAGCACTCTTTGGTATAGAGTGCTAATGAGCTATTATATGCCAAATTATGCTAGATAAACGCAAGAAAAATATACTAGAGTTTGTAATAAATGAGCACATAAAACAGGGCAAGCCAGTTGGTTCGCAACAATTAGCCTTAGTTGAAAGTATTATGGTTTCTAGCGCCACAATCCGTAATGAAATGGCCGAGCTGGAGGCGGAAGGATTTTTACATCAGCCCCACACTTCCGCCGGACGAGTGCCCACTGAATTGGGCTGGCGCTATTATCTGGATAATTTGCTTCCTGAACAAAAGCTGAATGAAAAAGAGCGCAAGTTTCTTGAAAAAAGCCATGCGGCGGCTAAAAAATCAGGCGACCATCCAATAAAAGCTTTGGCCAAAGCACTGGCAGAAGTTTCTCAGGATGCGGTCATGGTTGGGTTTTCGTCCAATGATTACTACTACACGGGCTTGGGCAACCTGCTGACGAAACCGGAATTCCACTCAATTAATCTAATGGAGTATTTATCTGTGGTGGTTAACCACCTGGACGAAGCCATGTCAGAACTATTTGAACGCGGGGATTTGCAGGAAATAAATATTTGGGTGGGAGAGGAGCATTCTTTTGGCAAGGATTGCAGCGTAATATTCGCCAATATTGATTTACCTTCAGAGCAGTCGGGCTTGCTGGGCGTACTGGGACCCTTACGTCAAAATTACGCAGCTAATATTGCCCGTTTAAAACTAACTAAAAAACTATTAGCTAGCAACTAACAATATGGATAAAACCCAAGACAAGTCTGATCAATCAGATTTAAAAGCAGACCAGCCCATAGAATCTGAAATTACTAAGTTAAAAGCCAAGGCTGAAGAGTACCTAGGTGGCTGGAAAAGAGCTAAGGCTGACTATTTAAATCTAAAAAAACAGTCAGATAAGGAAAAGCAGGAATTAGTCGGCCTGGCCTCAGCCGCCGTAATCATGGAGCTGCTGCCCTATAAAACCAGCTTAGATCGAGCCTGGCGGAATCTGCCTGAAGATTTAAAAGATAATAACTGGATCACCGGCCTGGAGCAGGTTAATAAGCAATTCAATAATATTTTGGAAACAATGGGCATTACCCAGTTCAATCCTGAAGGCGAGCAGTTTAACCCGGAAGAGCACGAAGCAGTGAAAAAAGTCGCCCAGATTGGCGTTAAGGAGAATTCAATCATCAAGGTTACCGAGCCAGGCTATAAAATTAGAGGCAAAGTTATCAGACCGGCCCTGGTCGAAGTAGCTGTTAAGTCGGAGAATTAACTGTTAATAACCAAAATTAAATTAGTAACTTAAATTAACAATTATCAAGGAGACAAACACATGGCTTTAATTAAATGGGCACCCTTACATGACATGATCAACGACGATTTCGATCCACGACATGATTGGGGATGGCCTTTCCAGCAGTCAGATCACTTCGTTCCGGCTATTGACGTTTACGAAGATGATGAAAATGTCATCGTGGAAACACCGTTAAGCGGTATTGATCCGAAAAAAATCAATATCGAAATTGAAGATAATATCCTTAAACTTTCAGGTTCGACCGAGAAAAAATCTGAAGTTGACGAAAAAAACTATTATCGCAAAGAAGTGCGCACCGGTCAGTTTTTCCGATCAGTCGCCCTGCCCAAAGCAGTTGACTCAGATAAGGCCAAAGCCGGCTATAAAGAAGGCATTTTAAAAATCACTGTGCCGAAAAAAGAAGAAGCCAAGACGAAATCAGTCAACGTTGATATTGAAGATTAATAATCAGAGGCTCAGGCTGAAAAACAGCCTGGGTCCGGGATAGTCACTTAATTAATCGGAAGTGCTTGTCCTGGGCCCCAGGCCTCTGGCAAATAATAAATCACATGCAGAAAATACCCATTCCACAAATGAATAATCCCATTTTAAAACTCAATGGCAAGTGCCCCACATGCAACACGCCATACGAGTTCCAGAAATTAAGGATTTTAGCGGAAAAAGATCAATCGGTTCTGGCCTATTTAGAATGCGGCAATTGCGCTACTTCAATCCTGTCCTTGCTGCAAATTGGGATAAATGGTCTGCAGGCTCACGCTTTGATCACTGACCTGACCGCCGATGAAGTGTTTGAGCGCATGGATACAGAACAGATTATTACCAGCGATGAGATTATTGATTTTCACAGTTACTTAGAAGGCGATCTTTTATTAAAAGAAATATTTGACGATAAAATTTAAGCTGGACGAGTGTTCAGCCAAAGGCTGACCGATCGCCTTACTTAAATAATTTAATTATCCAAAAAGGAGATAATATGGGAAAAATATTAGGAATTGATCTAGGTACTACCAACTCGGCCATGGCGATTGTTGAAGGCGGTGAACCGAAGATTATTGAAAATGCTGAAGGCAATCGAACCACGCCTTCGGTTATAGCGATCTCAAAGAATGGAGAGCGTTTAGTCGGCCAGGTTGCCAAACGGCAAGCTATTACCAATCCGGCCAATACGGTATTTTCGGTCAAGCGGTTGATTGGCCGCCATTGGAGCGATGAAGAAGTCAAACGCGACATCAAAACCATGCCGTATAAAATGGTTCAGTCTGGTGAGGGCGTAAAAATTGCCATGGGAAATAAAGAATACACGCCCCAGGAAATTTCCGCCATGATTCTGCAGAAGCTTAAGGCTGACGCCGAAGCCAAGTTGGGTGAAAAAATCACAGAAGCGGTAATTACTGTCCCAGCTTACTTTAATGACAGCCAGCGCCAAGCCACCAAAGATGCCGGCCGGATTGCCGGATTTGACGTGAAGCGGATTATCAATGAGCCCACCGCCGCGGCCCTGGCCTATGGCTTTAACAAAAAAAAGGAAGAAAAGATCGCAGTTTACGATTTAGGCGGCGGTACTTTTGATATTTCCATTTTGGAGGTTTCCAAAGACACGGTTGAGGTTAAATCAACCAATGGCGATACCCATCTTGGCGGCGATGATTTTGACCAGAAGATTATACAATGGATTTTAGAAGAGTTTAAAAAAGACCAGGGCATTGATCTGGCCAAGGACGAACAAGCACTTCAGCGCTTAAAAGAATCAGCGGAAAAAGCCAAGCACGAGCTGTCTACGGCTATGGAAACCGAGATAAGTCAGCCTTTTATCACCACTGACGCTTCCGGTCCCAAGCACCTGCAGCTGAAAATGACTCGAGCTAAGCTGGAGGAATTGGTCGGCGATTTGGCCAAGGAAACCTTAGGACCGGTTAAAAAAGCCCTAGACGACGCGGGCATGAAAACCAGCGATATAGACGAGGTGATTATGGTGGGCGGTCAAACCCGCATGCCTTTGGTTGTTAAAATTGTGCAAGACTTCTTTGGCAAAAAGCCCCACCTGGGAGTAAATCCAGACGAGGTAGTAGCTATTGGCGCGGCGGTTCAGGCCGGCGTGCTTCAGGGAGATGTTAAAGATGTGCTGCTTTTAGACGTTACTCCACTGACCCTGGGCTTAGAAACCCTAGGTAGCGTGATGACTCCCTTGATTGAACGCAATACCACCGTGCCGACCTCCAAGTCGCAAATATTTTCGACCGCGGCTGATAACCAGACCTCGGTTGAAATTCATGTGCTCCAGGGCGAGCGGCCCATGGCTAATGACAACAAGACTCTCGGCCGCTTTATCCTGTCCGGAATTCCGCCAGCCCCGCGCGGCACGCCTCAGGTGGAAGTAACCTTTGACATTGACGCCAACGGCATCTTGAATGCTAAAGCCTTGGATAAAGCAACTAACAAAGAACAGTCCATAACTATTACTGCATCAACCCAGCTGTCCAAAGAAGAAGTGGAAAAAATGCGGCAAGAAGCTGAAGTTCACGCAGACGAGGATAATAAGAAAAAAGAAGTGATTGAGCTGCAAAACCAGGCCGAGGCTTTGGTTTATTCCTCGGAAAAGGCTGTTAAAGACGCCGGCGATAAAGTATCTGACGATATAAAAAAAGAAGTTGAGGAAAAGATTGAAGCGCTGAAGAAAGTGCAAAAGTCTGACAATGCTTCGGAACTTAAAACAGCCGTGGATGAGCTGAATCAAACCGTGCAGAAGATCGGCCAGGCCATGTACAGCCAGCAGCAAGCCCAACAGCCAGGACAGGAAGCAAGTGCTGATTCCAACCAACAAGCACAAGGCCAAGAGCCAGACAAGGCTGAGGCTGAGAAGAAAGAAGACACTGTCGAAGGCAAGTACGAAGAAGTTAAAAAATAATTAATTTAACCAAATAGCCCGGGCCGAGACGCCCGGGCTATGATAAGAAACAACCAATGCCCAACTATCAAATGCAACCAAATCAACCGCCACAGCCACAACAGCCTCAGCAACGGCAGATTCAGGTCAAAATACCTGATGAAATATTAAAAGGCGTGTATGCCAATACTATGGCGGTGGTTCACAGTAAAGAAGACTTCACCCTTGACTTCATGAACCTGTTTCCGCATCAGGGCATGGGTACGGTGGTGGCTCGAGTAATTACCAGCCCTGGGCACATGAAGCGCTTAGTGGTTGCTCTTAAGGATAATTTGGATAAGTACGAGAAACAGCACGGGAAAATCGAAGAGTCCAAAGAGCCTGAAGGCATGGGTTTTCGTACGGCCTAGAACAGGCTCGTTAAGTATTAAAAAAGTCCAAAGCTTGGTAGAATAGAAAAACAGATCATGGATTTACCTATCAGCCAAAACAAGCCGAACCAACAAATCAAGGAGATAAAAATTACCCCCAAGGAGCGCGAACTGAAAACTCCAGCTCAGCGCAAGAAAGCTTTAGTGTTTCTAATAATTGGCTTTGCGGTCAGTTTTGGATTTTGGTGGTCTTTAAATCAGGCTTTTTCTTCTGAACAGCTGCTGGATTCTCGGAATGTTAAAGCGATTGTTTTATCCTTTGTCCTGTTTGGAGCTTCCTTGGGCTTTCTGGGCTTGGCCGCTACGATTATTAAATCATTTACTTGGGGCTCAATTTATATAGTAGCTAGCACGATTATTAGCCTGGTGTTTTTTCCGGCCAATCTTTACTGGTTGCTGGGCTGGCTGCTGATTGGCGTGGCCTGGGCCAGGTATTGGAGCATGGTGGCAGAAGAGACAGAGCATCGGATTCGTTTTTCGCTTATAAAAAGCTTCACCCATGGCTTGGGTACTGTTTTAACTGTTACTATCATAGGCATTACCCTGATGTATTTGGGTGTGGCCAGTGATTCCAGCAAAACCAGCGATAAAGTTATTAGCAATATGTCTGAATCAGCCGGTGATGCGGTTCTTGTATTAATGGAAAAACAACTGCCTGATTTTGAACGAACCATGACAGTTGATACTTTTTTGTCCAGTTTTGGGCCTACTGAGATATTTTCGACCCTGCCAGAAGATTTTTTGCCGGAGGATGTGATTGGCTCGCTAATTCCCGATGATGAGCTTAAGGAGCTAGAAACACTGGATGCTACGGCCCGAGAGGCAGCTATTAGTGAAGCGCGAAATCAATTGCTGGCGCCTCTAGGTTTGGAAGTAGACGGTGATCAGACTATGGAAGTGGTGGTTTATGAGCTGATAAATAAAAAATTGCAGCCGCTGATAGAGCGTTATGAAAAATTTATTCCGCCAATGCTGGCTTTGGCATTGTTATCGGCTCTGTCAATTTTCGGAGCCCTGTACTATTGGTGGGCCACGCTTTGGGCGCATATTTGGTATGGAATTTTACGCTTATTTCACTGGGTCAGCTTCGAGGAAGAGACCAGGAAAATTTCACGAGCATTACTTAGCGATTAGACTATGGCCCAAGACTTCTATCAAACACTCGGGGTGAGCAAAACCGCTTCCCAGGACGAGATTAAAAAAGCATTTCGTAAAAAAGCCCATGAATTTCATCCGGATAAAAAAGGCGGAGATGAAACGAAGTTCAAGCAGATAAACGAGGCTTATCAAACATTGGGCAACCCGCAAAAGCGCGCTCAGTATGATCAGTTTGGCCAGGCAGGTCCGCAGGGGCAACCGGGTGGCGCTTATAGCTGGTCAGACTTTTCTCGAGGCGGCGGTTTTCCGGGCGGGGCCAGCTACCAAAGCCCGGACATGGGCGATTTGGGAGATATTTTTGGCGATTTATTCGGCTTTGGCGGAGGGCGAAAATCAAGCGGGCGCAGCCAGCAAGAACGAGGCTTAGATATAGAAGCTGAACTGGAAGTTGATTTTAGCGAAGCTGCTTTTGGAGTAGAAAAAATAATGGAATTATCGCGCGACTTAATATGCGCGACATGTCATGGCGATGGCGCCAAGCCAGGTTCAAAAACCAGCGAATGCGGCACTTGCAAAGGCTCAGGCCAGGTGGCCCAGGTGCGGAATACCATATTCGGCGCCATGCAAACCGTAGGCCGCTGCCCTAATTGTCAGGGCGAAGGGAAAATAATCACTGAACCATGCGTAGCTTGCCGAGGCGAAGGCCGGACCGCAACCAAGAAAGCCCTAAAAGTGCAAGTACCGGCCGGCATCAGCAGCGGCCAGTCAATACGCTTGTCAGGCGAGGGCCAGGCCGGCCGTAAAAAAGCCCCGGCTGGCGATCTTTACCTGCGCATCCGCGTTAAATCCGACCCACGCTTTAACCGCAAGGGCGACGATGTTTATTCGGATATTAGCGTGTCCGTGTCCCAGGCTGCCTTAGGCGACAAGATCTCTGTGGAAACATTGGACGGTCAAATTAAACTGGATATTCCAGCCGGCACTCAGCCAAGCACCAAGATAAAACTCAAAGGCAAAGGCATGTCTCATTTGCACGGTCGAGGCCGAGGCGATGCTTACTTTGTGGTTAAGGTTGAGATACCAAAAAAGCTAAGCAAAGAACAGAAAAAGCTGTACGAGGAGTTGAGGGAAGGGGAGTAAATCAAGTCGCCCCATACATAAACGCCTAAATAACTGGTTATCATCCCGCATAGCCGCAAATATTTTTTACGACAGTGTTTAGAATTCGGCGGCGGTCTTTTATTTACTTGCTCTTTTGTTTAGGAAGGATTAAGATGGGGGCGGAATTTACAAGCTGTTATTTTTGATTTAAATCGCAGGACGGAAAGGGGCTTGAAAATATGTCAATTCTACGAATACCGGTTGCCAAGGGGACGACACAGGTTCGGATTGCATTGCCCAGACGTGAAAAAGTGCCTCAGTCTGGACCGAGATTCATCAAACTTGAGGAAGGCTGGTCTCAGGAGTTTACCAAAATCCAAGGTGGGCCAGGTAGTGTAAGGGTTACAAGGGTAGGTAAGCTGCGAGGAGGATATCGCATAGTTACAATGGAGATTACGGATATGACTGCAGGATTTGAAACCGTGGTTGTATGCGAAGAGCTGAAAAAGCCCAAAGCTGACGAAACTAGCGAAACCAACGAACCTGAAAGCGAATAGTCAGTTTGACGATCGCACTACATCATCACAGGCTGCTCAGAATAATTGAGCAGCCTTTTCACCTGCCCAAATACCCACCACCCCCAACCCCTCCTACTCTAGGAGGGGAGAAAGGAAGGTGCGGGGTTGCCCATTTCTCAACCAACCACATAGCTGAAGATGGCCACCTTCGCCTGCGTTAATATTTACTTGCCCAAATGTCTACATTCTCCACATAGCCGATGCTTCCACGCTTCGGCGGGGCGTAGAAGCCTCACCTATGGTAAATTTATCTGCCCATAGCCCAGGTGTCTCTGCCTGGGCGGTGTATAATCCTTGCACAAAAGCTATTCATAGGTTTAAGATAGGGGAGATAACTCGTAAATCACACGATTATGCCCAAATGCAGCCGCTGTAAAAAACCCACCACAGGCACTTTCACCATGTGCTTTTCCTGCAACTCCCAGAAAAAGACCGCCAGCTTTCAAAAATACGGCACGAAAAAATGCAGTAAATGCGGCACAGTCATTTCCAAAGATCGGTCTATGTGTTGGGGTTGTTATAAGAAGTAGGGGTGGTATGACCGTTGAATATTATGTATTTATTCTCTAAATGATAGTACCCGGAATTAGCTTTGCGTTGCTAGTAGGCTTCATTAATCTTTATGTATTTTTGTTATTATTAAGTAATAATCTTATTGATGAAATAGTAGGTCATATTTTACAATTAGTAGTGTTGTGGGTAGTAATAATATTCTTAAACATAACTGAAATTGATAAAAAATTATTTAAATACTGGTGTGAGTTACCTAATTTACTACATTGGTCAATAATATTAGTCTATACATTTTGGATTACCATTCTATTTAACCTAAAGTTAATTCCAATAATAAAAGAAAGTAAATGAAAATACCATCAAATATGTCGGTCAATGCATTAGTAGGATATAGTATATTATTAATTGTAATTGCATTTAGTTCTATTTTGGGAAATTTTCTAATAAAAAATATTAGAACAACAAATAACAACACCAATATTATTAGTAATAATAATATGAATACAAATATTATTCCCATACCCTCTGAGTACCCGGATTATGTTGCAATCAAGGGCGAAAAGAAAGATCCGGATATTATCAAGCTAGAGTTGTTTAATAATAAATCTGATGAATTTGGTGCAGTCGAAGGAGATTCAAGTACACTTGGTGGGACTACGTTTAATCTAACAGTAACTGGATCATTGTCGCGAGCATATTTATTTTTCGAAGGCACCATTGATGAGTTACCATTATCTGCTTTTGACGATTTGTATTTCTTAGTTAATAATTTCTATGGTGGCCATATTATCAATGATGATAACTCATTACCAACTCCGCCAGGGGACACCACGAAGATTCTTTTGGATTTAAGATCAGTATCATATTATCCGACTATTGTTAACAAAAGACAAGAAACGAATAAGCGAATTAATATCAGTTTATTCGATCAATTTATTGATGGGAAGGATGTTGTCGTTTATACGTTCATTTCATCTGAGCGCAGTCCGAGGGTTTATAATGAACTGAGTATTTATTATGAATGTGAGAATGAAAGTGATTGTAAGATAGTAAAAAATTAAGATATGACATGGAAAGAAAAAACAGGTAAAGATCTACTTGTGGAACTCAAAAAGTATGGATTGGCGCCCAGTGAGATTTATGATAGCGATGGAAACTTACGAGAAGCAGCCCTACAAGAAAGACTCAGGTCTGCTAAGAATTCTATGTATGCTCGTAGAGCATGGATTATTGCATTAGTTTCATCCATAGCTTCTGTAATTAGTGCTATTACAGCAATTATTGTAGTCCTTACTAACCGCTAAAAAGATTTAGACTATCCGACTATCTTGCAAACCCCATCATTTTGTGCTATAATTCAGATGTTTGAAATAAAAAAGGGGTTTAAACAACAATGGAACAAGCTCAAAACTTTGTAGCCAATATTGATTGGGCCACACCGACCTGGGATTTATTCATAATCCTGTTCTTTATTGTGGCCGGGTTCTTGTATGGTTTAAGCTTGGGGCGCGATAGAATAGTGGTGATTCTGGTATCGATTTACATGGCTCTGGCTGTGGCCTCCACCGCTCCTTTCATTGGCGAGCTAAACGCCCGGATAGGCATCCAAAACGTGTTCGTGTTTCAGATATCTGCTTTTGTGCTGACCTTTATTGTCTTGTTTTTCTTGCTGTCCAGGTCAGCGCTGCTTCGCACAATCGCGGCCAGCGATAATGTCGGCAGCTGGTGGCAGGTGCTGGTGTTTAGTATTTTACATGTGGGGCTGCTGATCAGCATTACTTTGTCTTTCTTGCCTCCGGAAGCAGCTGATAACTTATCACCGCTTACTCGGCAAATGTTTGCCGGAGACATGGCGCGGTTTGTTTGGATCATTTCGCCAATCGTTTTGATGGCCATGATCAAGACAGAGGATAAGAATAGAAAGTACAAGTACGACATTTAGTCATTTGGTCACTGCGAATGAGTGCAATCAGTCTTCGAGGGACTCGAGAAGCCTGATTGATTTTTTATGTTTTTGACAAGCTCGAACAATAAAAAAAATTGTTTTTGCTTTGGCTCGCAATGACTGCAAGATAAGAGACTTCTTACTATACTGGCTAAACTTCCAGAGGCAGGACTTTTTGTAATTGGTCTACGGTTTCTACTCGCACCAGTTGAGCGCGGAGTTCAGCCGCACCCTTAATGCCTTTGATATACCAGGCATAGTGTTTACGCAATTCCAAAAGGCCGCGCTGACCCTTAGTTTTTTCAGCCAGCCGGGCGTGATCTATAATTAACTTTCTTATTTCCGGCCAATTGGGCTGTTCGTATTTGCCGGCTGTTAAAAGATGTTTAATTTGTTTAATCAGCCAAGGCTTGCCTTTGATACCCCGTCCAATGCCCAGCCCGTCCGCTCCGGTTTGTTTTAGCATTTCTTGTGCTTGCTCAGGCGTGAAAACTCCACCGTTGGCCAAGACGATTCCTTTAAATTCTTTTTTAACCTGCTTAATCATGTCCACGTCAATTTGTCCGTCAAAGCCGCTTTCAAAAGACCGGCCGTGTATCATGATGGCGCTGACCGGCAGGTCGCTAATGGCTTTTACTAAATCAAGGGCGGTGTAGCGGTCAGGACAGCCAGGCGCTACCTCTTTCGCTTCTTTACGAATACTGGAGCGGACTTTGATGGAAACCGGCAATTGCGTGTTTTCCAATACTGCTTGTACCAGCTGCCGCGCGTATTCAGGATTGCGCAGCAGAGCCACCCCGGATCCGTGATTGACCACCTTGCGAGCCGGACAGCCTAAATTGATATCTATGCCGGCAAAGCCTTTTTGTTCGATAATTTGCGCGGCTTTTTCAAATGATTCCAGGTCATGTCCGAATATCTGGCAAATAATGGGCTGTTCGTTTTTATCATAATCCATCTTGGACAAAGCAGTGCGGGCATTATAAAAAAGCGCGTCAGAAGAAATGAATTCAGTATAAACCAGGTCAGCGCCCTGGCTAATGGCCATTTGCCGCATAGCCGAATCAGTAATGCCTTCCATGGGGGCCAGGGCAATTATTGGTTGCTTGAGCTTTTGCCAAAAGTTAGACATATAGTTTGTTTAGCACAGGTTTCAGTAAATGACTACTCCACACTGTAGTCGTATCTCTGAGCAACGCGAAGAGTCTCCATTTGTTTCAGGTGTGCTAATTGGAGATTCTCGGTTCAAGTCCGAGAATGACAGTGTGGATGGGCGGATTGATGCTCAGTGCTACCCCAGACCCTAAAGGCATAAAGAGGCTTGTAATTGCAGAGCTTTATTTCTTTTTTATGACCGGGCCCTGGTCTGTGTCCTCGATCTGAAAGCCGGCTTGGATGATTTGGTCGCGCAATTCATCAGACTTGGCCCAGTCCTTGCCTTGCCTGGCTTGCTCGTGCTCTTGGACCAGTTTGTTTATGTTATCCGGCACAGTGATTGGCGTAATATCTTTTATGCCCAAACCCAGCACCCGGTCGAATTTTAACAAAGACTGCAGCTTCGCCTCGGGCGGGTAATCGTTGTTTAATAGCTGCCAGGTAATAGCAAGCGCTTTTGGCAAATCCAGGTCGTCGTTGATTGCTTGATGAAAACTGTTCTCAAATTCAGCACAACCAGCTTTGGGTTTAATATTACCCCAATTAGCCACCAGGCTGGTTAAATGGTTATAACCGCGTCCGGCCGCTTCCAGGGCCTCCCAGGTAAAGTTTAAAATTGACCGGTAATGAGTTTGCAAAAGCCAATAGCGATAGGCCAGGGGAGAGAAAGCCTTTTTTTGTAAAGTTTCCAAAGTTAGCAGGTTGCCCTCTGACTTACCCATGCGCGTAGCGTCTATTACCAAGAATTCGCCATGCAGCCAATAATTAACAAACTGTTTATTTGTCGCGGTTTCGCTTAAAGCGATCTCATTGGTGTGATGTACGGGAATATGGTCTATGCCGCCGGTATGAAGGTCAAATGTTTCACCCAAGGCTTTCATGGACATAGCCGAGCATTCAATATGCCAGCCCGGGAAGCCCCTGCCCCAGGGGGAGTCCCACTCCATCTGCCTTTTTTGGTCTTTAGGTGAGAACTTCCATATGGCAAAGTCAGTAGGATTTTTCTTTTCCGGATTGACTTGCACGCGAGCGCCGGCTTGCTGGCCCTCAATATTTAGCCTGGCCAGCTCACCGTATTTTAGATATTTGGTTGTGTCGAGATAAATACCGTCTTTGATTTGATAAACTGCGCCCCGTTGTTCTAGTTTTTTAATCAGCTCAATTTGTTCGGGAATATGCTCAGTAGCCTTGAGCCACATGGTCGGCTCCAAGATATTTAATGAACGTATATCTTTTTTAAACAGCGCTTCATAATAGCTGGCAATTTCCTGAGCTGTCTTGCCCTGCTTCCGGGCCTGGTCTTCAACCTTATCCAAGCCCTCATCGCCGTCGCCGATTAAATGCCCCACGTCAGTAATATTCATAACATGCTGAACCCGGTAATCATTGTATTCCAAAACACGCCTAAGCAAATCAGTAAAAACATAGGTTCTTAAATTTCCAATATGGGCCGGGCCATAAACCGTCGGACCGCAGCTATAAAGACCGACCTGATCCGCCCGGATCGGCTTAAATTCTTGTTTTGTCCGTACGAGAGTATTAAATAAATTCAGTTTCATGGCACTTGCTAGTGTAACAGGCAGGGGAGTGATGAATCAAGTCAAATTAAAGCTCTGAGCCCATATATAATGAGGCGCCCATCATAAACAAGAAACTGAACAGTATTAATAAGGCTGACAAAGTAACACCCTCCATGACCTCTATTAGCCAATTTGTGGGCTTTTGAGGCGGTGGAGGGGGCGGGGGAAAGTTACCTAAGGATAAAGGTTCCATACATAAAGGTTAGCAATTATTTTATATTAATCAAGTAAGGAACTCAATGAGCCACTCATTGCCTAATGTAAAAGCGGATAAAGAAAATCCCGCCCCAGTTCCAGTTTTAAAAATAAGTTAACAACTATTGTTATGATTTAACCCCAGAACTGAGGCGGGACCGTAAGGCCTTACGGTGTCTAATTAGCTTAGACCCACGTAGCGCCCATGTAGAGTGAAGCTACCATCATCCAGAGGAAGCTAAACAGAATGAGCAATGCAGCTAAAGTGATTCCTTCCATCACCTCAACCATTGGATTTAAATTTACAGTTTTGCTTTTCTGAGGTATCTGCGGAGAAGTGGGTTCGTCCATGGTTGGTGCTGCGGGATTTAAATTTTGTGTTTGTTCCATTTTTGTTTTTTCCAGATTCGGTTCCTCAACTTTATGAAGAGTCGAAACATATTATTATAATCCTCTGTCGACTTTTAATCAGAGGTTTTACAATCTTTATTATTGTTGGACTGGTCCTTGAGCTGACGTTCCAGGTGGTAGTCCTTTTCCCATTCCTGAACTATCTGCTGAACATCAGATTCTATGACAGTCGGCTGGCGATCTTGCTTATGAGTTAATGATTCGAGCCTGACCTTGGCGGCCGCTTCATCAATTACGTCAATGGCTTTGTCAGGGAAGTGCCGATCCCTAAGTTTTGTTTCAGTCAAACGAACTGCATGGGCCAGGGCTTCATCCGAAATTTTTACTTTATGATACTGTTCATAGCGCGGCCGTAAGCCCTCAAGTATTTTTAAAGTTTGCTGGGAGCTAGGCTCTTCGATAGCAACGGGCTGGAATCTGCGCTCTAAAGTTAAATCATTTGTAATGTATTTGGCATAGTCTTCTGGAGTGGCCGCGCCGATTACCTGAAGTTCCCCTCGGGCGAGAGCCGGCTTAAGAATATCAGCGGCATCAATTGCCCCGGAAGCTTCGCCCGCCTCGGCCAAAGTATGCAGCTCATCTATGAACAAAATAATTGTTCGATGCGATTTAATGATTTCATCAGTCAAAGACTTGAGCCTTTTTTCAAACTCGCCGCGGTATTTCGTGCCGGCTACCAGGCCGGCCAAGTCCAAAGCCAGCACTCGTTTGTTTATAAGAGGCTGGGGCACTTTGCCGGTAGCAATCTCGTTGGCTAGCTCCTCGACAATAGCCGTCTTGCCCACGCCAGAATAGCCGATCAGCACCGGGTTATTCTTGGTCCGGCGGGATAGGATTTGAATTACTCTGTGAATTTCATGGCTTCGGCCAATTACCGGATCAAGCGAGCCTTTTCTGGCTAACTCTGTTAAATCCTTGGCATATAAATCAAGGGTAACTGTTTTGCTAGACTGTCGCTGGCTGATGTAATACAAAAAAACTATCAAGCCGAGAAAACCGATACCAACGGGTATGTATAATTCCATATTAATAATTTTGTTTTATTTTGTATTTAATCAGCCAGCGGAGTAGTAAAGGTCTGGTCTACTCCCAGGACTTGGCCGTTTGTGGGAATTGTTTGGGTAGCAGCCGGGGCAATATTATCATCATAGGTCCAGGTATAAACAGCCGCGAAAACCGCTGAACCCAGGACGATGAAACCAACTGTAACCATAAACATCAAGGCAATGCGCTGATGTACCTCCAGCTTAGTTTCAGTTTTAACTGCTACGGGAGCCTTTTTTGTTACGCCGGATTTCTTTGATTTTTTTACCATGCTTTTTAAATTAATCCTCAAAAAAAATATGAATTAAGTAAACTTGGGACAAATAACGCAGTAAAAAAAAGAAAAATATGTTCCTTATTTCTTTTTCATGTTTATTTTCATTATTATTGTAGCACACTTATTAGGTTTTGGCAAGGTTGTTATTGAGAAAATGTCGGTAAGTAAATATTTATTCGCTTTGACAAGCAGGCGCAAGATTAATCTTGCGCCGCGGTTTATAAATACAAAGTTTATAATAAACAGGTAAACGCTTACTCGCCTGAGTTTTATATTAAATGTGTAGCTGAGGATGATCATCCTCAGCTACGTTGTGTTGGTTTATGTATAAAGGGGAGAGTTTAAGGAAAATAAGGAGTGATAATAGATA